>JBOGJQ010000001.1:0-3119 GCA_050745405.1 Thermoanaerobaculia bacterium
GACGGGAGCTGTCGGCGCCGCCTCCGTCCTATACGTCCCGTACGTCCTATACGTCCTATTGCTGTCTACAACCCCCACCTCTTCCTCTTCTCCAGCAGCGTCTTCCGGCTGATGCCGAGGATTGCGGCCGCGCGCGACTGATTGCCGCGCGTCTTGCGGAGGATCTCTTCGATGTAATGCCGCTCGAGCTCCTCGAGCGTCCAGGCCTGCTCGAGCGCGCCGCGCACGAGATCCCCTCCGCCGAAGAATCCCTCGGTCGGGAGCGAGGCGGGCGTGAGCCGGTCGCCCGTCTCCATGATCACGGCGCGGTCGATCACGTTGCGGAGCTCGCGGACGTTGCCCGGCCACGCGTACGCGCGGAGGATCTCCATCGCCGCGGGATCGATCCCTGCCATCTTCCTGCCGCATCGCTTCGCCGCGCCGCGGACGAATCCGCGAGCGAGCAGCGGAATGTCCTCGGGCCGCTCGCGCAGCGGAGGAAGCCGAAACGTCAGGACGTTGAGCCGGTAGAGAAGGTCCTTCCGGAACCGCCGCTCGTCTCCGAGATCGGCGGGCGCGAGGTTCGACGAGCTGACGACGCGCACGTCGATCGCGACGTTCCGCGGATCACCGAGCCGGCTGAACGTCCGCTCCTGGAGAACGCGGAGCAGCTTCGCCTGGAGATGAGGCGACAGGCTCGCGACCTCGTCGAAGTAGAGCGTGCCGCCCTGCGCGACCTCGATCCTTCCGATCTTCCGCGCGGCCGCATCGGTGAACGCCCCCTTCTCGTAGCCGAACAGCTCCGCTTCGAACAGCTCCTCCGGAAGAGACGCGCAGTCGATCCGCACGAACGGCCGCGCCGCGCGCGGACCGCACCCGTGAATTGCCTGCGCGAAGTGGTCTTTGCCGACGCCCGACTCGCCGACCACGAGAACGCTCGCATCGGTCGGGAGAACCCGCTCGGCCGTCGCGAGAAGGTCGCGAAACGCGGGGTTCCGCGTCGGGAACAGCTTGCGGAACCGCCGTCCGGCGCTCTTATCGTCCGGTCTGGCGGCGCTCACGCTCGGTCTCGTCCATGAACTCGGCGGCGACGTTCGGCGCATCGCCCCACAGCCGCTCGAGACCGTAGAAGCGGCGGCACTCCTCGGTGAAGATGTGCACGAGGAAGTCGCCGTAATCCATCAGGATCCATCGGCCGACGTTCGTCCCCTCGACGAAGGTCGGACGCACTTGATGGCGCTCGCGCAGGCGCTCCTCGATCGCATCGGCGATCGCCTGCGTCTGCCGCTCCGTGTTGCCCGAGCAGACTAGAAAGTAGTCGGCGATCGACGTGAGCTTCGCCACGGCCAGCACGTCGAGCTCGAACGCCTTCTTGTCGAGCGCCGCCTGCACCGCGTCCCTGACCCGCTGTTCGACTCGTTCCGTCACTTCGCTTCCTCGTACCCGTAGAGTCCGTACTTCCGAATGTACCGCGCCACCGGCGGCACGACCAGATCCTCGAACGCCTCCCCCGCCCCGGCCCGCCTCCGGATCTCCGTCGCCGAGATCGGCAGCGCCACGTTGTCGACCAGGGCGATGGCTCCGGCGCGCGGGCGGTCCTCCGCGGGCGCAATCCGCGCCAGCAGCCCATCCGGTACGATGCCGCTTCCGCGCCGCAGCACGACGAAGTTCGCCCGCTCGAAGATGCGGTCGATCGCCTTCCACTCCGGGAGGAGCGCGAGGTTGTCGTCGCCCACGATCCAATCGAACGCCGCGTCGGAGTACAGCGAGCCGAGCTGCTCGAGCGTGTCGATCGTGTACGACACGGCGCCACGCTCGAGCTCGATGTCCGAGAGGGCGAGCCGCGGATCGTCGTCCGTGGCGAGCGCGGCCATGGCCCACCGGTCCCGAGCGGACGCGACGGCGCCGCCGCGCTTGAACGGCTGCCGCGCGGCCGGAACGTACAACGCGCGGCTCCACTCCATCGCGTCGAAAATCGAAAGGAGCGGCTCGACGTGCCCCCGATGAATCGGATCGAAGCTTCCTCCGCAGACCGCGATGCGAACGCCGCTCATCGTTCGGCCGCGGCCACCGCCGCGCGCCTCGCTCCTTTCACGATCGCGGCGAGCTTCCGCACGAGATCGCGCACCCCCGTTCCCGCGACCGCCGAGATCTCGTGGTACTCGAAGCCATGCCGCGCCGCCCACGCCGCGAGATCCTCCCGCGCCCCCTCGTGCGCAGCGTCGATCTTCGACCCGACGACGATCCGCGGCTTCGGGCTCAGCGTCTCCGAATAGAGAGCGAGCTCCCGATGGACGACTTCGGCGTCGGCAGCGGGCGTCGCGCTCACGGAGAGATCGACCAGATGAACGAGCACCGCGCAGCGCTCGACGTGACGCAGGAAGCGATCGCCCAGACCGTGCCCCTCGTGCGCGCCCTCGATCAGTCCGGGGATGTCCGCGACGACGATCGTCTCCTGGTCGTCCGTTTCGACCACGCCGAGGTTCGGCACCAGAGTCGTGAAGGGGTAGTCGGCGATCTTGGGGCGCGCGGCGCTGACCACCGAGATGAGCGTCGATTTCCCCGCGTTCGGCAGACCGACGATCCCGACGTCGGCGATCAGCTTCAGCTCGATCCGGAGCGTCCGCTCCTCGCCCGGCTCGCCCGGCTGCGCGAACCGCGGCGCCTGGCGCGTCGCGGTCGCGAAGTGCTGGTTGCCGAGACCGCCCCGGCCTCCCTTCGCGACGCGGACCCGTTCGCCGTCGTGCGTGAGATCGGCGAGGATCTCGTCCGTGCTTGCGTCCCTGACGACCGAACCCACCGGCAGCTCGATGACGACGTCCTCGCCGCTGCGGCCGGACCGGTTCGAGCCTTCTCCGTGATCGCCGCGGCCACCTTTCCACTCGCGCTTGAACCGCAGGTGATAGAGCGTATTCAGCCGCTCGGTGGCGACGACCCAGACGTCGCCGCCGCCCCCGCCGTCGCCGCCGGAAGGGCCGCCGCGCGGGACGAACTTCTCCCGCCGGAACGCGATACACCCGTTTCCCCCGTCCCCCGCCTTGATCGTGATCGTTGATTCGTCGATGAACATGGGGATTAGTAGCTAGTAGCTAGTAGCTAGTAGCTAGTAGCTAGTAGCTAGTAGCTAGTAGCTAGTAGCT
>JBOGJQ010000002.1:0-1272 GCA_050745405.1 Thermoanaerobaculia bacterium
CCCTGGACCTGTTCGATGCGAAGCTGGGTCTCGTCGAGCGCGTTCTGGACTCGGATCGTCTGCTCGATGCTGACCGCCTTGTTCATCAAGCGGAGTAGCACCTCGCGCCGCGACTTCCCGATCCGAAGCCTCGCGCGGAGGTCGACATAGTCGGCCGTCACGTCCCGTCCGCGGATCGATTCCACCTCGACCGTTCCCAGCCCGCGGCTCGCCCGGAGCATCTCGTCGAAGTTCTCCGCCGGGATGCGGATCGTGAGCGTGCCCGCACGGTCCCGCGTCCGCGAGTCCTGGATGTAGCCGCCGTTGGACTCGGCCGCATCGACCGCAGCGCCGAAAGCCCGGTCGAACTCGTCCCGGAAGTAATGCGAGAGCAGGTTCCTGCCGATCCCGTACAACCACGCCGCGCCGTCGGCACCCTGGTCGCGGAACCTCCGCCGTGACGAGAACGCCTCGGCGAACGTCTCCGCGACGAGCTCGGCGGCCGCCTCGGCGTCCAGGGTTCGCCGAGCGAAGTACGTAAGCATCGGCTCGGCGTGCCGTTCGAACAGGACGCCGAACACCTCCGGCACGTCCCGGGAACGGACGATCAGCTCGACGTCATCCTGATCCTCGTTCACATCCGCTCCGCGTCGCGGTCTCGAACCTTCTATGCCGCTTCCCTGTACGTCTGTGACGGACCTGCCGGTTGGTAGGCTCCGGGCCCGATGGCCCCGGGCACGGATCCCATGGAGGAGTTCCCGCGCCAGGTGGCGCGGACCCGGGGCTTCGCCCTCGGCGTGCCGCGGTCGTTCACCGTGTCGCCGGACGGCCGGCGGATCGTCTTCCTGCGGACCAAAGCGGGCGATGACCCCGTGGGCTGTCTCTGGGTCCAGGGCGTCGCGACCGGTGAGGAGCGGCTCGTCTTCGACCCGCGCTCGCTCTCAATGGTCGAGGACGACGATTCGCTCACCGACGCCGAGCGCGCTCGGCGCGAGCGCGCACGCGAGCGGTCCTCCGGGGTGACCACTTACGCGACCGATCGCGACGTCCGGCGCGCGGTCTTCTCCGTCTCCGGCCGGTTGTTCCTGGCGGACCTCATCGAGGGCTCCGCGCGTGAGCTCGCCTCGCCGGGCGGCGTCGACGACCCACGGCTCGATCCGGCCGGCGAGAAGATCGCGTACGTCGCGGATGGCGCTCTGCACGTCCGCGAGATCGAGGGCGGCCAGCGCACCCTCGCCGCCGAGGACGATCCCGACGTCACGTGGGGCTTGGCGGAATTCGTCGCGGCGGAGG
>JBOGJQ010000003.1:0-16139 GCA_050745405.1 Thermoanaerobaculia bacterium
CAACCGACGACCGACAACCGACAACGAACAACGAACAACGAATAACGAACGACGAACAACGAACAACGAACAACGTCACCGCGTCAGGCGCTTCACGCCGTTCCGATCCGCCCAATCGTCCCGCTGCTCCTCGAACGGCAGCGCGAGGACGCGTCCGAGGGTGACCTCGCGCGAGTCCTGCCACGCGGGAACGCCGATCGTGACCGCCTCCTGCGGGATGTCGAGCCGGAACGTCCCGTGGAGGTGGTCCCACCACGAGAGCAGGCTCGACCAGTTGCTGTCCGTCTCGTCGCGAATTCCCGAGTGATGGATCCCGTGCATCCGCGGCGTCGTGATCCACGACGCGAGACGCCGCTCGAAACTCTCGGGCAAACGGACGTTCGAGTGGTGGAAGACGATCGAGACGAGGAGCGTCGCCTGCCAGATCGACGCGGCGAGCGGATCGATGCCGAGGAGGCGGAACTGCCCGGCTCGAAACAGAACCGAGAGCGCCATCTCGCCGAAATGGAAGCGGAGCCCGGTCGACGCGTCGAGGTCGAGGTCGACGTGGTGAGCGAGGTGAAAGCGCCAGAGCGGCGGCCACTCGTGATTGAGCCAGTGCCACCACCAGAGGGTGTAGTCGAGAAGGAGCACGCCGCCGGCGACGCGCGCGACGCGCGGAAGCGGCAGCGCGTGAAGAAGGCCGAGGCGTCGCTCGGCGGTCCGGCGCGCGACGGGAGCGAGGAGCGGAATCTGCAGCGCGCCCGTGACGACGGTGCTGATCACGCCGATCGTGAGGTTCCGCGCGAAACGTCTCGTCTTTTCTTGCCGCGTTCGTCGCAGCGGACGCCGCACCTCGGCGATCGAGAGGCCGATGAGCGCCGCGGCCGTCGCGACGGCGGGGATCCAGCTGGGGAGCTTCTTCATGGCTACCGCGCTCGAAGAACCGCTCTGAGCCGATCGCGTGCTGACGCCGTCACCGACTCGACCGGCGGCTGGCGCACGACGCGTATCTTTCCACTCTTCTCGAGCACCTCGTAATCGGAGTGGCCGCTCTCGTCGCGGCGGAACCGGATCGCGACGGATGCCTCGCCGACGCGAATGTTGCGGATCGTCAGATCGGGAAGCCACCACGGCAATTTCGGATCGACGACGAGAACGTGGAGCGGGACGATGGGCCACATCCCGACGATCGACTGGACCATGATCGGCCAGAGGCTCTGGTTCCATGCCTGCGGCGAGTTCGCGCGCGGATACGCTCCAGGGTGGCCGAGCTCGTCCCGGTCGTACCCGCCGACGCATTCCGGGATCCGCGCGCCGTCCCACAGCAGCGCGAGATCGTAGAGCGCGCGCGCGAGCTGCTCGAACCGGTCGTCGAATCCGAACCGGCGTAGGCCGAAGAGAATCGTCCCGTTCTCGACGGTCCAGACGCTTCCGAGGTGGTAGCTGAGTGGGTTGTAGGCGGGATTGCGCGAGGAGAGGGTGCGGATGCCCCAGCCGCTGAACATGTCCGGCTCGAAGAGGCGGCGGACGACGCGCGGCATTCTGTCGCGATCGATGATCCCCGATGCGAGGCAGTGTCCGGCGTTCGATGCGATGCTCCGGATCGGCTTCTTCTGTGCGTCGAGGCCAAACGCGACGAAGCCCTCGTCCTCGAGCCAGAAGTCGCGATTGAAGCGTTTCTTCAGCTCCGCGGCCTCGCGCCAGTACGCGCGCGCCTCGGCGCGCTGGCCGAGAAGGAGCGCGAACCCCGTCATGAACTGGAGCGCCCCGAACCAGTAGCCCTGGATCTCGGAGACGGCGATCGGCGGCTCGACCTGCCGCCCCTCGTGATCGACGACCGCGTTGTTGCTGTCCTTCCACCCCTGATGCTTCGGCCCCGCGGACGATTCGGTGAGGTACTCGACGTATCCGTCGCCGTCGCGGTCGCCGTCGCGTCGCGCCCAGTCGAGAACGCCGCGGCACGTCTCCCACTGACTCCGCAAAAAGTCCGTGTCGCCGCTCCAGGCGATCATCTGCCCCAGGCCGATGATGAACATGAACGGGCTGGCGAAGTCGCCGTAGTACCGCTGAAACGGGTCGATGCCGAGGCGCGAGGCGGGCGCAAGCTGCTCGCGGTTGAGAATTCGTCCCGGCTGCTCGTCGCGCTCCGGGTCGTACCGGGTTGCGGGTTCCCGCCCCAGGCGGGTGATGGTGGCTCGGAGGATGGCGTCGCCGATGAGCGCGGTCGCCTCCCATCCCGTCGTGAGCGCGTCGCGCGCCCAGATGTTCTGATAGAGCGGCACGCCCGCGCCGGGATACATCCACTCTTCCTCCGGCCCCTCGAGGAGCGCGAGCGATCCGAGATCGCCGATCGCCGCGTTCGTGATGGAAACGAGAGGCGACTCGGCGGGGGCGTGAAGGCGAGCCGTCTCGTCGCCCCATTTCGCGAGGCGCTCTTCGCGCGCGGCGCGCCCGGCCGCGTCGATCGGGTTCTCGGCGTCGTGCGCGACGATCTCGAGATCGAGCGAGGCCGTCTGCTGACGCTCGAACTCGACCGTCGTGGCGATGGTGCCGGGTTGAACGCGCCACACGTAGGGTTTCGGCAGGACGATCCGCGTCTCGAGCGGAAGGCGATCGTGCGCGTACCGGAGAACGACTTCGCCGTCGCGGTCGATCTGTTCCACAGGCGCGCTCTGAACGCGTTCCTCCGCGAGCGCCTCGCCGATCCCGGCGAAGTCGGCCGAGAACGACCATGCGAGTTGGATCTGCGCCCGTTCCAGCCAGCGGTTCGTGACGCGCCAGCTCGCGATCCACGCGCCGGCGAGGACGCGGACGTGGAGGACGATGTCGAACGTGCGCGAGGGGATCCCATACTTGGTCGGACCTCCGCCCGACCCCGAGCCGCCGGCGCCCTGGCTGGTCGGCGGGAAGCTGTACGTGAACTCGAGCAGGTTCGGCCCCACCTGCGCGGCCGAGCAGAGGAAAGGCGCCGTCCCTTCGATCGTGAACGCGAGGCGGTCGAGGTAGCGCGTCAGCCGGAAGAAGAGGCCCTGAACGTCCGAGCCGTCGATCCTTCCGTCGTTGCCGAAGATGGCGACGGACGAGCCGCGCCAGGCGTAGCGGATGAGCGGGCGGGGCGCGGCGTTGATCGCGAACGGCAGCTCGCGCCGCATCATCGCCGCCTTGCGAAGAGAACGAGCGCCGCGACGCCGGCCAGGAGCGGAAGAGCGAGCGAGGCCCGCCGGGCGCGGCGCGGCGCGATCGTCTCGCCGGCGAAGTCGCCGCGCATCCCGCCGTCGTCCTCCGGAGGCTCGTACAAGTTGTTTCGATCATGGGGACGCTTCGGCCAGCTCGACATCTGCTGCCGCGTCGCCGTGCGCGCGAGATACCGGTCGAGCAGGCGCGGAGCCGTCCGCTCGCCGACCGCGAGCGCCGCGGCGCCAGCGCCGATGCGGATCTCCCGCTCGTCTCCCTCCGCCGCGCGCAAAATCGCCTCGGCGATCACCTCCGGCTCATACACGGGCGGAATCGGCCGCGGCTCGACGCCGAGGTACGTCTTCGCCTTCGAGAAAAAAGGAGTATTGATGGATGAGGGCTTGATCAGCGTGACGCGAACGGGCGATCGGCGATGCAGGAGCTCGACGCGGAGCGCATCGGCCCAACCCTCGACCGCAGCCTTCGCGGCGGAGTAGGGGCTCTGGAGCGGCAGTCCCTGTTCGGAGACGCCGCTGCCGACGCAGATCAGCGCGCCGCCGGTTTTCTCGAGGTGCGGAAGGGCCGCGCGCGCGCCGTGGACCTGCCCCATGAAGACGACGTCGATCACGCGGCGGAAATCGTCGGGCGGGATCTCGTCGAACGAGCCGTAGACGCTGAGGCCCGCGTTGTTGATCCAGGCGTCGATGCGACCGAAGCGCTCGACGGCACGGCGGGCGAGGGCTTCGACGTCCTCGGGGCGGGTGACATCGGTCGGAACGGCGATCGCCGTCCCGCCCTCCCGCTCGATCTCCTCGGCGGCGTGACTCAAATCGCGCTCATTGCGCGCGGCGAGGACGACTTTCGCGCCGCGCCGCGCCGCTTCTTTCGCGGTCGCCAGGCCGATGCCGCTCGACGCGCCGGTGATGACGAGAACCTGATTCGCGATCAGCATGCGCGCAGGTGAGCTGCAAGCAGAATTCCATATGGTCCGGAACGCTAGTGTAGTGACGCACTACCCTAGGGCGAATCCGCGGCGCGAGCGGGCGTGCCGATCGCCTCCGGAGGAACGAGCACTTCGTCGACCCGGATCTCGGAGCCGAGCGTCTTCGCCACGGGACATCGCTTCGCGATCAGGAGGAGCCGCTCTCTCTGCGCCTCCGTGAGATCGCCGTGAAGCGCGATCTCGACCCGGAAGCGGTGAACGTAGCCGCTCTTCGTGAGGCACTCCGCGCAATCCTCGGCGTGCTCTCGGTCGTGGTGCAGCGTGACGTCGACTCCCTCGAGGGGGATCTTCTCGCGTCGCGCATAGAAGTGGAGCGTCATCGCGGTGCAGCCGCCGAGAGCGGCGGCGAGCGCGTCGTACGGCGTCGGGCCTTCGTCGGTCCCGCCGGCGTTCTCCGGCTCGTCGAGAACGAACCGGTGGGTTCCGGCGGTCACCTCGGTGCGAAACGATCCGCGGGCACGGATGGTCACCGGATGCGGCATGCACGACCTCCGGATGCCATCATGTCACGACGCGCGGATCGCGTCGGCCGCGCACCGGAAGCCGACGTTGTTGAACCCGCGGTCCGCGGGACTCTTCCCGCGGAACCCGGGGCGATACGCCGAGCAGTAGTTCGGGGAGCAGAACCACGAGCCCCCTTTCGCGACGCGCAGCGTCGTGGAACCTTCGTAGGGGTCGGCGGTCCACTCCCAGACGTTCCCGATCATGTCGTAGAGCCCCGTGGGATTCGGCTCGAACGATCCGACGGGGGCCGTGTAGAAATATCCGTCCTCCATCCGGTTCTTCGCGGGCCAGACGCCCTGCCAGAAATTCGCGTCGGGCGAGGAGCTCGGGGGGGAGGTTCCGGCCGGAATTCCGGCGCGGGCCGCGACCTCCCATTCGGCGGCGGTCGGCAGCCGCTTGCCCGCCCATTCGGCATAGGCGCGGGCGTCGTGCCACGAGACGAGGACGACCGGGTGATCGGCGGCCGTCTCGATCGAGCTGCCGGCGCCGAGAGGGTGGCGCCAGTCGGCGCCGCGGACCCATCTCCAGTCGGACTCGCCGCCGCGATAGACCCACCCGCCGCCTTCGCGCTCCGCGGTCGTCACCCAGCCGGTCGCGTCGACGAACGCGGCGAACTGGCGATTCGTGACCTCGTGGCGATCGATCCGGAATGGAGCGACGGAAACGTCGCGCAGGGCCGCGTCGGCCGCGGCGTGCGGAACGTCGTCACCGATCCGGTAGGTTCCGCCGGAGACGAAGATCATGCCGTCGCCGGGGGCGGCGCCCGGAGCGCCGTCGCCCCAGGCGCGCTGCGCGTCGGCGGCGGCGGGTGCGGACGCTCTCTCGAGAACGAACGCGGTCCCACCGAGGCCCGCGACCGCGACGGCAGCGGTGAAGAGAACGGTGCGCGGCCGCATCAGACGGTTCCTCTCCGCCCATAGATCAGAGCCAGCACCAGACCGTAGACGAGATGATTGAAGATGCTGATCATGCCGGCCCACGGCCCCTGTCCGGAGCCGCCGCAGGGGTTGCAGGGATTGGCCGCCTTCGCCGCGCACGGATTGCAGGGATTGGCCGCCTTCGCCGCGCACGGATTGCAGGGATTGGCCGCCTTTGCCGCGCACGGATTGCAGGGATTGGCCGCCTTTGCCGCGCACGGATTGCAGGGGTTCGCCGCTCCCTTCGCCGCGCAGGGATTGCAGGGATTCGCGGCGGCGCCGCCGCCCATCACCGCCGCGGCGACGGGCATGACGGCGAGCGCGATCGCGCCGATCGCCAGTCCGTAAATCGTCCCCTTCACCACCGGATGCCAGACGCGCACGCGGCCGAAGAGCCAAGCGAAGATCACGGCGTAGATCAGGCCGACCATCAGGTGCATCGCGCCGCCCACCGCGTATTGCACGCCGGTGCTCGAGCCGGGGAGGAACATTCCCCCGAGCATCTTCATGAGGTTCATACCGAAGAATGCCATCACCACGGTCATGATGATCGTCGCGACCAGACCGGCGACGAGAGCACGCGAGAGATCGAGGGAACGTGGATTCGTGTCGAGACTCGTCATCGTTGCCTCCTCCGGACGATCCACGAACGAGCGGCAGGCGTGATTGCGCCAGGGGGCCTTGCTCCCGAGGGCGGTTCGGCGGATGATTCCGCGAATGAAGGGTTTCCGCTCTTTCCTCGGAATCGCGGCTGTGTCTGCTTTCTGTTTCGCCGCGGGGCCCGCGCCGTCTCCTCCGAAAGTCGGTGAGCGGCCGCCGGACTTCACGCTCTCCGGTCTCGACGGCAGGAAGGTCACGCTTTCGGAAGCGAAGGGCCGCCCGGTCGTGCTCGCCTTCTATCGCGGCCACTGGTGACCTTACTGCGCCCGGCAGGTCGCCGGGCTGCGGGCCCTCAAACTCGGTGACGCCGTCCTCTATGCGATCAGCGTCGATCCTCCGGCGACGACGCGCGCGTTCATCGAGAAGATCGAGTCCGACGGGAAAGGTGCGGTCGAGCTCACGTTTCTGAGCGATCCGGAGAGCACGGTCATCGATCGGTACGCCCTGCGCGATCCCGCGTACGCCGGCACCGGGAGCGACGGCATCCCGCACCCGGCGATCTTCGTGCTCGATCGCGAAGGAATCATCCGCTGGTCGCGCATCGAGACGGACTACAAGCAGCGTCCGTCGGTCGAGGAGATCCAGACGGCCCTTCTTGGAGTGCGGTAGCGCCGGCTACCGGTGCTACTCCAGCTCCACGCCGAGGCCGAGTGCGATCCGGTTCACGAAGTTGAAGTAAGCGACGACCGCCGCGGCGTCATGGATGCCGCCGTCGCCGAGGCCGGCTTCGCGGAGACGCGCGATGTCGGCCGGGCCGATCCCGGCGGGGCTCTTCGTCAGCGCGAGCGCGTAATCGAGCAGCGCCCGCTCGCGCGGCGTCACCTCGATCGTCGCGGGGCTCGCCTCGAGCCGTGCCACCAGATCGTCATCATGCGTGATCTTACGGAGAGCCTCTCCGTGATGACGGATTCAGTAGTGACAGTGGTTCGTGACCGAGACGGCGACGGCGATCATCTCGCGTTCGCGCCGCGACAGCTCGGAGCGGCCGAACTGGATCTCGCGGTAGAGCTCGAGATGGGCCAGCATGACGCGCGGAGTGGCGGCGTGAATCGCGAAGATGCTCGCGACCGTGCCGCGCTCGCCGGCGACGCGCGCGTAGGCTTCCGCGAGCTTTCCCTCCGCGTCACGAGGATCGATCGTCTCGATGAACGCCATGCGCGGAGTCTACGCGAGCGGCCGCGCGAGGACCATCAGGAGGCCCTTCTCGTGCCAGAGAGTGACGAGAACGCCGTCGATCTCGTGCTCGCCGGAAGGAATGTTCGCGAGGGGTCCGACCGGCCGGACGAGGTAGAGCGTACACGGTGCGCCGTTCGGCTCGAGGTAGCGGATCTGCGCGGCGAGAATTCCTTCGATCGTCGTGTAGCGGGCGCCGACGACGCGCATGTTCATCGCCGCCATCTTTTCCGGCTCGACGGGCGTGAAATCGAGGCTCTTCATCGCCGCGCGCAGCTCACTCGTGCGGGAGACGCGGAAGTCGAGCTCCTGCGGCTGATTGTGTCCGAGCGCGGCCTTCTCGGCGATGGTTCGCGCGATCTGCGCCGGCGTCTCGGGAGACGAACCGGCGAACACCGTGAGCCAGACCGCCGTCGCCGTTCCGGCGATGATGAACACCGCGGCCGCGGCCGTCCGGATCCACCACCACCACCCCGCGCGGCGGGACGCCCCGCCGGCACGGATCGTCTCGTGCAGCCGGGCGCGCGTCGCGCCCGGCAGCCGCTGCGTCTCGTAATACCGACGAATCTGCTCGTCGATCGGCGATTCCATCATCGTTCTCCGCGCTCGCCGCCCAGCAGGTCGCGCAGCTTTCGTTTCGTCCGGTGCAGAAGGCTCAGAATCGTTCCCCGCGGACGCGAGGTCATCCGGCCGATCTCCTCGGCCGTGTACCCCTCGACGACCGCGAGAAAGAGCGCCTCGCGCTCCTCCGCGCGTAGCGCGCCGAGCGCGCGTTCGAGACGGCCCGCCTCGATGACGTCGGGCGCCGGCCAGTCGAGCTCCACCGGCTCGGTCTCCCCTCCGTCGCCATCCTCGAGAGCGACGAAGAGCACCTTTCGATTGCGGCGGTACCGGTCGATGAAACGGTTCCGGATCGTCGCGAACAGATACGGCCTCTCCCACGGTGCGCCCGATGCGAGGATCGCGAGACACGCATCCTGGATCAGGTCCTCGGCCTCCCCCCGATCGTGCGTCAGCGCCACGGCGTAGCGGTACCCGGAGTCGAGGAGCCCATCCACGGAATCCGGAAGAGAGGACGACGCGAGCCCGAGCGGCGACCGGCTCATACACTTCAGAACGACCGCAGGCTCCCCCTGATTGCACGCAATCGCTTAGGAGTGGGCGAGTCGTTCTTCGTCCCGAGAAACCCGCCCTCCCGCGTGGAGCGAATGCAGAATGCAAAATGCAAAATGTCAAATGCAAAAAGGGAGCTCATCAAGACCGTGGTGCACCGGGATGACGCCACCCGCCCCTTTTGCATTCTGCATTCTGCATTTTGCATTTTGCATTCGTTCGGCTTTCTTGCTTCTGCGTTCTGCGTTCAAGGAATTACGGCCGCAGGATCTCGGTCCCCTCGTGGAACTGCGCCCACACACCCCAGTAGACGATGCGGACCGGGACGGGCTCGAGCTCGCGTCCGGCGAGTGGGCCGTCGATCGCGCGGCCCGTCGTGACGTCCCAGGTCGAGCCGGTCTCGACGTCGCGCACGCGGGCGAGCGGGTCGTCGCCGGCGCGGTCGAACGAGAGGGTGCGCCCGTCGATGCGGCGATCGTAGATCCGTACCGCGCCGTCGCGGGCGGCGATCGCCAGCGGGAGCTCGCCGGCCACGACGTTCGCGACTCCCGCCTTCTCCGCGGCATCGACGGTCATCGCATACGTACGCTCGCCGAGCGCGATGCCGGCGACCAGCGTCTTGCCCGGAAGGCGCGAATCGGGATTCCGTGTCCCGCGGACGCCGATCGCCTCCGGATCGCGGTGGTAGCCCTCGTACGTCGAGCCGGAAAGGCGTGGCTTGACCAGCACGAGCGTGTCGGGATGGCGGCGGCGCCACGAGCCCCACGTGGTCAGCTCGGACGGGATTTCTTCCAGGCGCTTTCCTTCGAGAGGTCCTGCGAGCGCTCTGCCGCTGATCTGCGTCCAGAGCGTCTTCGTCTCGCGGTCGTACATCACGAGCGCGTCGCGCCATAGTTTTCCCGACACGCCGAGGGTGGTGGGGATGCCGCCGATCTCCGGGCGGGCGTACACGACGCCCGTATGCGCGAGCGGTCACCAGGTGACGGCGATCGCCGAGTCGCCGACGTGATCGTTGACGATCTCGTGGCGATCGAGATGCCAGGTGGAGTACGCGCGCGTCTGTCCGTCGATGACGACGCCGATCACCGGCTCATCGTCGCGCATGAACCCGGCGGAGGCCGCCGGGACGAAGCGCGGATCGTCGATCGCGGGAATCGCATCGGGCGGGAGCAGCGTCCGGACGCGCGAGCCGCGGATGCGGGACGGGTCCGGCAGCTCGCCTTCCGCCGGAGAGGGCTCCGAGGGCGCGGCGAGACAGGCGGAGACCGCGATCGCGGTCAATCCCTGAACGAGCAGAGTGCGCATGCTCGGGATACGATGAACGCGGCGATCTGATTGCGCCGGAAGGAGTCTTCGATGAGCGAGGTCGTCTATCGTTCCACCGTTCGCATCGAGCGCGAAGAGGGACCAAATCGTCGCGCGTTTCTGCCGGCCGAATCGGAGCCGGTCCGGTTCGGAGTTCACGGCGCGATCGCCGAGCACTACGGCGTCCCCGCCGACGCCTTCCCGCCACACGCGACGACACTCGACTACGTGGTCGCCGCGGCCGCGGGGTGACTGACCGGAACCTTCGGGGGCGCGCTGGCAGCGCGCGGAATCGAGATCGAGTCCCTCCACAGCGAAGCGGTCGGCGAAGTCGAGCTCGAGCAGAAAGTTCTCGTCCTGAAACGGATTCGCGTCACATACTCGCTCGCGGCTCCCGGGGCCGATCCGGACGTGGTCGATCGGGTTCATGCCGTCCATCGCGACGGCTGCCCCGTCTATCGATCGATCCACCGGTCGATCGACGTCACGACCGAGGTGCGCCGGGTCTGAGACCGTCAGACGATCACCAGCGGATCTCGCCTCGATTGCAGGGAGTGCAATCGTGGCCCGTCTCTCTCCGTTGCACGGAGAGTGAGAACGGCGAGAACCGTGACGGTCCTGCTCGCGCTGGCGCAGAGCACGGCCGCCGGAGGCGATCCCGTCTGGGACGCGGCGGTGCGGATCGTCGCGCAGAGCCGCATCGCCCCTGCGGCCGCGATCGCGACGACCGTCCACGTCGACAGCGCTGGCCGCGAGACCGGCCGCTCGGAGACGTGGGTGCGCTTCGAGCCGCTGCGCGACGGCCGCCTCGCCTCCGAGATCATCTACCGGAGCGAGAACGGACGCACGCTGAGCCGGCGCGAGCGGGAGCGGAGAAACCGGGCGGACACCAGGAGACGCGACGCGGCTCCGTTTCGCATCGCCGAGCTCCCTCTCTCGCCCGAGTTGCAGACGTTCGTGCGGTACCGGCGCGTCGCGGCGGCCGCGGACCGATTGGTCTTCGAATTCGACCTGGAGCGAGACGGCCATTCGATGTTCGGAACCGTCGTGGTCACGCCGGAGGGTCGCCCGCTCGAGATCGATTTCGAGCCGCGGCCGCTTCCGCCCTTCTTCGAGTCGCTCCGCTCGACGCTCCGATTCGATGTGGCGGGGGAGGGGCGCGTCCGGCTCGCGTCGATGAGCGTGCGCGGGTCGGCGGGAGCGCTGTGGGTGCGTCGCGGCCTCCGGACGGAGTTCCGCTTTCTCGAGACGCTGCCGCGACCACCCTCGCGCGAATGAGGGGCAATCAGGGGGCCGGGTCGTTCGTTCGGCGATGCATGGTCGGGTTCCGGCGGATCACGCTCCGCGTTCTGACGCAGATCGGTTCGAGGAGGACGAAAATGACCCATAACGGCGACGACGCGGGCGATCTCGAGGTGCCTCGGTGAGCGCCAGACGCTTCGATCTCGTGATCATCGGCACCGGCGTCGCCGCATCGACGGTGGCCGAGCGCTGCCGGAACGCCGGCTGGTCTGTCGCCGTCATCGACGAGCTGCCGCCCGGCGGAACCTGCGCACTGCGCGGGTGCGATCCGAAGAAGATCCTGGTCGGAAGTGCGGAGGCGGTTGCCGGAGTGAGGCGGCTCGAGGGGAAGGGGATCCGTCCCGGCGGAGTCGGCATCGACTGGCCGGAGCTCATGGGCTTCAAGAGGGCCATGATCGGCGGCCAGCAGGAGCGAAAGGAAGAGTCGCGCCGCCGCGCGGGCATCGAGCTCTTTCGCGGCCATGCCCGATTCGCCGCCCCTTCGACGCTCCTGACCGAGACCGATCGGATCGAGGCGAAGTTCATCCTCGTCGCCAGCGGAGCGAAGCCCGCACCGCTCGGAATCCCCGGCGAAGAGCATCTGACGACCAGCACGGAGTTTCTCGAGCTCGACGCGCTGCCGCGCCGGATCGCGTTCGTCGGCGGCGGGTTCATCTCGTTCGAGTTCGCGCACGTCGCGATCCGGGCGGGCGCGGAGGTGACCATTCTCCACCGCGGCGTCCATCCGCTTCCGCTCTTCGACCCCGATCTCGCCGAGCTGCTGGCCGCCAAATCGCGGACGCTCGGCATCGACGTCCGCCTGCAGACCGTCGTGACGGGCATCGAGCGCCACGACGGCGGCCTGCTCGTCTCCGCCCGCCACGGCAGCGAAGAGCTCCGCGTCGAAGCCGATCTCGTCGTGCACGGTGCCGGGCGCGTTCCCGCCGTCGATGAGCTCGATCTACCGGCCGGGGCCGTCGAGGCGGTCGGGAGGCGGATCGTACTCAACGATTTCCTGCAGAGCGTCTCCAATCCCGCGGTCTACGCCGCGGGCGACGCCGCGGCCACGGGTCCGGCGCTGACTCCCGTCGCGGGGCACGAGGGCGCGATCGTCGCGCGGAATCTGCTCGAAGGGAATTGCGCCCGGCCCGACTACGGCGTCGTGCCGAGCGTCGTCTTCACGGTTCCGCCGCTCGCGTCGGTCGGCCTGAGCGAGCAGGCGGCGCGGGAGGCGGGCGCTGCGTTTCGGGGAGAGCTCATCGACACGTCGAGCTGGTACTCCTCACGGCGCGTCGGCGAGACGCATTCGGCGGCCAAGGTCCTCGTCGAGGAAGGGACCGATCGCATTCTGGGCGCGCACCTGCTCGGTCCCGCGGCGGCGGAGACGATCAACCTGTTCGCGATGGCGATGCGCCTCGGTGCAACGGCCACCGACGTGAGAACGATGCTTTACGCCTATCCGACTCACGCCTCGGACGTCCCGCACATGCTGTAGGTAGGTTCCAGCTTCTCGCGGAGCTTTTTCTTGGCTCGGAAGAGCAGACTGAGCACGGTTCCCCTCGGGCGGCCGCTGAGGCGCCCGATCTCGTCGGCCGTGTATCCCTCGACGACCGCGAGGAACAGAGTCTCCCGCTCGTCCGGGCGAAGCGTTCCGAGCGCCTCGTGCAGAAGGGCGGCCTCGAGGCAGTCGAATGACTCGGCGCTTTCCGCCTGGCGTCCGAAGATGGCGCCGCGCTCGAGAGGCACGAGGCTGATCTTCAGCTTCCTGCGCCAGGAGTCGATGAAGCGGTTGCGGATCGTCGCGAAGAGATAGGGCAGATCCCACGAGGCTCGCTTGCGCAGCATCGTCGTCACCGCATCCTGGACGAGATCCTCGGCTTCCGAGCGATCGTGCGTGAGCGAGAGGGCGTAGCGGAATCCTTCGTCCAGCGACTGATCCAAGTCATCGGGGCTCGGGCCGGTGGCGAGTTCGAGCATCGGTCGGTGCGCTGCAACTGGAACGCCATCTGTTGCATGGGATTTGCACCAGTTTCGCGCCGCTGCGGTCTTCTGATGCTCGACGGAAAACATTCTTCGGCCACCCGGAAACGCGCACCGCGTGAGGACGTGACGGATCTGATCCGTCAGCGCATCGTGGCCGGGGAACACCTTGGCGCTCTCCGTCCGGGACAGCGCCTCCCCGGCATCCGCACCTGGGCAGCGGAGCTGGATGCCGATCCGCGCGTCGTTCTCCGTGCCTATGGGGCGCTCGAACGGGAGGGGCTGGTCGAGGTGCGCCGGCGGTCGGGCGTCTATCTTTCGCCGGCGGCTGGATCCCGCGATGGGGGACTTCCGTGGCTGGCGGAATTCGCCGTCGGCGTGCTCGCCGAGGCGCTCCAGCGGGGCATGTCGCCGGTCGCCTTTCTCGACGAGCTGAAACGTCTCATCGGCTCGGTCCGGCTTCATGCAGTCTGCGTTGAATGCAACGCCGATCAGATGACGGGGTTGTGCGGGGAGCTGGGTGACGACTACGGCTTCCTGACGACGCCGGTCGAGATCGCGCAGCTCGCATCCCGGGAAGCCGGCGACGCGATCCGTCGCGCGCGGGTGGTCGTCACGACGCACTTCCACGCGTCCGAGGTCCAGCCGGTGGCCGCGGCGCTCGGAAAACGCCTGATCACGATATCGCTGCGACCGGAGTTTCTCGGGGAAATCGAGCGCCTCGCCGGGCTCGGTCTCGTCTACTTCATCGCGCGCGACCCCCGCTTCGCCGAGAAGCTGCTGCGGATGATGCGCGTGGGCGGCCGGAGCGCGGGACTTCGGGTGCTGATCGCGGGGGAGGACGACCCGGGCGTCGTACCGCCGGGTGCGCCGCTCTACGTCACGCGCGCCGCACGCGCCGTTCTTCGCGATCTGCCGAACGGAATGCGAATCGTTCCGAGCCCCCGTGTCTTCTCGAACGAGTCCATCAGGGAGATCCTCGCCTTCGTCCTCGCGGCGAACGGCCGTCCGGCCACCGGTCCGCCGTGACGAGCTCTTCGAGCACTCATTCGGACCGCTTCGTCTCCTCCTCCTCGGCGACCCATTCCGGATTGCCGCCGTCTCCCTTCGCCCTCCCGATCTCGCGAAGCTCCTCGCGCGGGATCTCCTTCTCGTGCTCGGTCGTCGTTTCCTGGTCGTGTCCGCGTTTGCGGTCGGTCATCGTCGAACCTCCTCGGGGCCATGATGCGAAAACAGTGCGCGCAGGGCAGCGGTGGAACCGCGCTTGCTCGCGTCGTCCCCCTGAGATAAGGAGGAGGTGGGCCAATGCCGGATCGCGCGAGCATTCCCGACGCCGTTTCGCGGAGGATCGAGCTCGGTGGAGTCCCTCTGCGCTGGGAAGAGCGAGGTGAAGGCCCGCCCGTGGTCTTCGTTCACGGCATCCCGACTTCGCCGGCGCTCTGGCGGAAGGTCATCCCGCGCATCGCCCGCGGCCGGTGCCTCGCGTTCGAAATGGCTGGCTATGGCGAGTCGATCGCTGCCGGGCGGGACCGCGACATCAGCGTCGGGCGTCAGGCGGACCTTCTTCTCGCCTGGATCCGGGAGCTCGGCATCGATCGCGCGGTTCTCGTCGGCCACGATCTCGGCGGCGGCGTCGTGCACATCGCGGCCACGCGCGAGCCATCGGTCGCCGCGGGTCTGCTCCTGACGAACGCGATCGGCTACGACTCCTGGCCGATTCCGAGCGTGAAGATCATGCGCGCGATGGGCGGCGTGCTTCGCCACCTGCCCTCCGGCGCGATGAAGGCGATGCTCGGCTCGCTCTTCATCCGTGGCCACGACGATTGGCACGTCGCGCGGGAATCGCGCGACATCCATTGGGCGCCGTATGCGCGAACCGACGGATCCGCGGCGCTCATCCGGCAGATCCGGTCGCTCGACGTGAGCGACACGCTCGCCGTCGCGCGCGATCTGCCGAAACTCCGCGGCATTCCGGGGCGGATCGTGTGGGGAGCCGCCGATCCGTTCCAGACGATCGAGTACGGCGAGCGCTTCGCGCGCGACCTCGGACTGGAGCTCGTCCCCATCGAAGGCGGCAAGCACTTCACGCCCGAGGACCATCCCGACGTGATCGCGGAAAGTGTCGAGGACGTCGTCGCCGCCGCGTTCGCGCGTGAACTCGAAGGTCGGGTCAACGCCCGCGCGCCGGAGCAATCCTCCACAACTCGCCCTCGTCTTCGTCCGTGACGACGTAGAGCGCGCCGTCGGGACCCTGGCGCACGTCGCGGATGCGCTGTCCGCGATCGGTGAGGAGGTGCTCCTCGCCGGCGACGCGGCCGTCCTCGATCGAGAGCCGGACGAGATCTTCCGTCACGAGACCACCGATGAACAGGCTCCCTCGCCACGCGGGGAACGCGTTTCCCGTGTACCACTCGGCGCCCGACGGAGCGATGACGGGGTCCCAGTAGTAGACGGGATCGACGTAACCGGGGCGCGTCGTCTCGGCGGTTGCGATCGGACGCCCCGAGTACTCCTCGCCGAACGAGACGAGGGGCCAGCCGTAGTTCTTTCCGCGCTCGACGATGTTCACTTCGTCGCCGCCGCGCGGGCCGTGCTCGATCGCCCAGAGCCGCCCCTGCGGATCGAAGACGGCCGACTGCACGTTCCGGTGGCCGACGGACCAGATCTCGGGGCGTGCTCCCTCCCGCCCGACGAATGGGTTGTCGCGCGGGACCTCGCCGTCCGGCGTGACGCGGATGATCTTTCCCATGTGGCTGTCGAGGTGCTGTGCCTGCGGCCGGATCTCGCGGTCGGAGCGCTCGCCGAGGGTGATGTAGAGCATCCCGCCGGGGCCGAAGGCGAGGCGCGAACCGAAATGCATCGTGCCGTCGTAGACCGGCATCGCGCGGAAGACGACTTCGACGTTGGCGACGCGCGTGCGATCGGGAGCGAGAACGCCCCGCGCGACGCTCGTCGCGTTTCCTCCGTCGCGCGGCTCGGAGTAGCTCCAGTAGATCGTCCGGTCGCGCTCGAACGAGGGGCTGAGCGCGACGTCGAGCAGGCCACCC
>JBOGJQ010000004.1:0-7491 GCA_050745405.1 Thermoanaerobaculia bacterium
GCGCGGGACGTCGCTAGTCGACGCCGAGAACGATTCCCGGGAACCCGGCGCGCTCGAGGCGCTCGGAGGCGGCGACGGCGTCGCCGCGCGTCGG
Source organism: Thermoanaerobaculia bacterium (assembly GCA_050745405.1). Classification (GTDB taxonomy): domain Bacteria; phylum Acidobacteriota; class Thermoanaerobaculia; order Gp7-AA8; family Gp7-AA8; genus JBOGJQ01. The sequence continues at coordinate 95 of JBOGJQ010000004.1, forward strand.
GAACGGTCCCACGCGAACGCGCCAGAGGCCGGAGCGGCGCTCGACGAAGACGTTCGGCTCGAGCGCGGCGACTTCCTTCTGAAGCGCCTCCGCGTTGTCGGCGACCTGAAACGCGCCGAGCTGCACCACGAACGTGCCGGCCGGGGCGGGGGGCGTGCGGGACGGGCGGGGGGCGGGGGTGGCGGCGCGCGGCGTCTCGCGCGCGACGACACGCCCGCTCTCGGTCACCGTCTCGATCGTCACGCCGTCGGGGCCGACCTGCTTCCGCGTGGCCTCGCCGGCGCGCTCCTCGATCACGACGACCTCTTCGACGACGTCGTCCTCGGTCGCCGGAGCGGTCTCCTGCTCCGCGGCGTCACGTCCTCCCGGGAGCGGGAACGCCACGGGCGGCGGACCCTCGGGCGCGCGGATGATCTCGTCCGGCGGCTCGATCGTGACGACGTACGGCTGCGGCGGCTCGAGCTCGCCGCGGCCGACCGAGACGATCCGCGCCTCGAGTCGGGCGACCCCCGCGTCGACCATGCCGAGCTCCATCGCCGCGGCGTAGGAGACGTCGAGGACGCGGTCGCCGACGAACGGGCCGCGGTCGTTGATCCGGACGCGGACGCTCTTCCCCGTCGTGGGGTTCGTCACGTCGAGCATGGTGCCGAACGGAAGCGTACGGTGCGCCGCCGTCAGCTTCAGCGGATCGAAGATCTCGCCGTTCGCCGTCGTGCGGCCGGCGAACTCCTCGCCATACCAGCTCGCCATCCCACTGAAGCGCTCCGGCGGCTGCTCGGCGCGCGGACGCGCGGTGACGCAGGCGTGCATCGCCAGCGCCGCGAGGACCGCCAGGGCGACACGGCCGAAGCGCGTCATACCCGCACCTCGCCGACGCCCTTCGTGATCCTCTCGCGATCCTCGGCGAGGATCGGATCGACGGCTGCTTCGACGAATCGTTCGACCTGAGACGGCGCGAGACCGACGTAATCCTCGGGTTTCGCGAGCGACTCGATCTCGGCGGCTTCGAGCGGGACGAGCGGGTCGCCGGCCAGCCGCGTGAAGAGGTCGTTCTCTCGCGCGCCTCCCTTGAGCGCGTCGGCCGCCGCGAGCGCGTGCACGCGCACCCGCTCGTGCAGAACCTGCCGATCGCCGCCGCGACGGACGCCCTCCATCATGAGGTTCTCCGTCGCGATGAACGGGAGCTCCCGCTTCACGTTCGCGGCGACGACCTCCTCGTGGACGACGAGGCCGCCCGCGACGTTGTCCCACAGCAACGCGATCGCGTCCGCCGCGAGGAACGCCTCGGGGATCGCGATCCGCCGGTTGGACGAATCGTCGAGCGTCCGCTCGAACCACTGCGTCGCGGCGGTGTGCGCGGGATTCTGCGCGTTGATGATGAGGTGGCGCGCGAGACCGTCCATGCGCTCGGCGCGCATCGGGTTCCGCTTGTACGCCATCGCCGACGAGCCGACCTGCTCGGATTCGAACGGCTCTTCGATCTCATGGAGGTGCTGGAGGAGGCGCATGTCGTAGGCGAATTTGGAAGCCGACTGGCCGAATCCCGCGAGCGCGGCGACGATCTGCGCGTCGACCTTCCGGGAGTACGTCTGTCCGGAGACCGGAACCGTTTCGGCGAAGCCCATCTTCCGGGCGATGAGCTCGTCCAGCCGGAGGACCTTCGATTCGTCGCCCTCGAAGAGCTTCAGGAAGGACGCCTGCGTTCCCGTGGCCCCCTTCGCGCCGAGAAGAGCGAGCGCCTCCTGCCGGGCGCGCACCTCGCGCCAGTCGAAGACGAGGTCGTTCATCCAGAGCGACGCGCGCTTGCCGATCGTCGTGAGCTGCGCCGGCTGAAAATGCGTGAAGGCGACCGTCGGGGTCGCCCGCCGGCGCCAGGCGAACTCGCGCAGCTTCGCGAGGAGGTTCACGATCCGGCCGCGGACGATCTCCAGTCCCTCGGCCATCTGGATGATCTCGCTGTTGTCGGTGACGTAGGCCGAGGTCGCTCCGAGGTGGATGATGGGGCGGGCGGCCGGAGCCTGGAGGCCCAAGGCGTAGATGTGCGACATCACGTCGTGGCGCACTTCGCGCTCGCGGCGCTCGGCGTCCTCGTAATTGATGGTCTCGAGCGCGCTGCGGAGCTGCCCGATCTGCTCGTCCGTGATCGCGAGGCCGAGCTCCTTCTGCGCCTCGGCGAGCGCGAGCCAGAGCCGCCGCCACATCCGGAACTTGAATTCCGGCGAAAAGAGATAGGACATCTCCTTCGAGGCGTAACGCTCGGTCAGCGGCTGGGAGGCGGTGGTGCGGCTCACCGGTGAATTATACGTTGCCGGTTGCCGGTTGCCGGTTGCCGGTTGCCGGTTGCCGGTTGCTCGTCGGCAAGGGTGCCCGACAGAAGCGCCGTCATCCTGAGTAGCGAAGCGACGAAGGATCTCCTCAGCTGCGACTCAGACTCGCGACGTCGTCCCGGGATTGAGACCCGGCTGAGGAGATCCTTCGCTCACGCCCGCCCACTCTCCCTCGCTCAGGATGACGCTCGCGTTGGGCAACCGGCAACCGGTAACCGGCAACGGACAACGGACAACGGCCGACGAACAACGGACTTGCATATCGCGGCGGGAATCCACAAACTCGCGGCGATTCCATGATCGGCGAGATCCGCGAGCTTTTCCGCTACCGGCAGCTCATCGCGACGCTCACGGCGCGCGACCTGAAGGCGCGCTACCGCGGCTCGTTCCTTGGCTATTTCTGGTCGCTCGCGAATCCGCTCCTCCTTCTCGGCGTCTACACGTTCGTCTTCGGCTACTTTCTCCCCCGGCCGCAAGTCGACGCGTACCCGCTCTTCCTTTTTGCGGGCATTCTGCCGTGGACGTTCTTCGCCGGCGCGGTACTCGAGTCGACGACGGCGGTCTCGGCGAACGCGGGGCTGGTGAAGAAGGTCATGTTTCCGGCCGAGACGCTGCCGCTCGTCGTCGTGACCTCGCATCTCGTGCACTTCGTCCTGGCGATTCCGATCCTTCTCCTCGCGCTCGTCATCGGAGCCGTCGTGGCGGAGGTCCGGATCACGCCGCTGATTCTTCTCGCGCCGCTCTACATGGCCGTGCAGGCGGTTTTCGTCGCGGGAGTCGCGCTCGTCGTCTCGTCGGCGGCGGTCGTCTTTCGCGACCTGCGCGATCTCGTCGCCAACCTGCTGCAGATCGGATTCTTTCTGACTCCCGTTCTCTACCCCCTCCACGCGGACTTCATCGAGCCCCCGCTCGACACGCTCCTCCGCATCAACCCGATGACGCCGTTCGTCGTCGCGTACCAGAGCATCTTCGTGTTCGGAACGCTCCCGCAGTGGATCGACGTCGCGCTGATGATGCTCTACGCCGGCATCTCTCTCCTGCTCGGGTTCGCCGTGTTCGACCGGCTGCGCGACACCCTCGCGGAGGCCTTGTGAGCGAGGGGTTCGCGATCGAGATGCGCGGGGTCTCGAAGTCGTACCGTCTCTTCGGCCGCCGCTCGCAGTTCCAGACGCTCAAGAGCGCGCTGCTGCGCGGTAACGCCGCTCTGTCGCCGGACGCATCGGTGCAGGCGCTCCGGGACGTGAGCTTCGCGGTGAACCGCGGCGAGGCGTTCGGCGTCGTGGGACGGAACGGCTCGGGGAAATCGACGCTCCTGAAGCTGATCTCGGGAATCCTCAAGCCGACCGAGGGGGAGATCGTCGTCGACGGGCGCGTTTCGGCCCTCATCGAGCTCGGCGCGGGGTTCCATCCCGAGATCAGTGGACGGGAAAATATCTATATCAATGGAGTCATGCTCGGCCTGTCGCGGCGGGAGATCGCCGAGCGATTCGACCGGATCGTCGAGTTCGCGGGAATCGGCCGCTTCCTCGACGAGCCCGTCCGGACGTATTCGTCGGGGATGTACGTGCGGCTCGGGTTCGCGGTCGCGGTCCACGTCGATCCCGACATTCTCCTCGTGGACGAGGTCCTCGCCGTGGGCGACGAGGAGTTCTCGCAGAAGTGCGTCGCGAAGATCCAGGAGATGAAGTATCGCGGCGTGACGCTGCTGATGGTCACGCACCAGCTCGACCTCGTCCGGAACCTCTGCGACCGTGCGGTGTGGCTCGAGGAGGGAGAGATGGCGGCGCTGGGCGATCCGGTCCGCGTCGTCGACGACTACCTCCAGAGCGTTTCGGGGACGGTCGCGCGCGAAGAGGCGGAGGAGGCCGAATCGGAACCGGAGGAGATGCGCGAGGAGGAGCGGTGGGGCTCGGGCGAGCTGCTGCTCGAGCGCGTCGCGCTCACCGACGCGCAGGGACGCGAGCTCGTGGCGCTCGGCGCGGGCACCGCCGTCCGCATCCAGCTCGACGTCGCCGTCCGCGAGCCGCAGAACGATTTCGTCTTCGGCATCGGCGTCTTCCACGCCGACGGAACGTGCGTCTACGGGACGAACACGGACATCGAGGGGTTCATCTCGACGCGCATCGAGCGGAACGGCCGCATCGAATTCGTCGTGCCGTCGCTCGATCTGGTCGCGGGGAACTACCGGATCGATGCCGCCCTCCACACGCGCAACGGCCGCGCGTTCGACTACCGTCGCGGCGTCATCCGCTTCGTCGTCGGCTCGCGCACGCACGACACCGGCGTCTATCGGCCGAAGCACGAGTGGAAGTTCGATCCGGAGATCCGCATCCAGCGCGTGGAGGACGCGCACCGCAATCTTCCGTCCGCGGTCGCCGAGACGATGCGCGAGCTCGACGCCGAGGCGATGCGCCGGGCGGGAGAGGGGAAGGGGAGGAAGAGGAAAAAAGAGTCGTGAGTCACTTCGCCGCGTCGGGTTCCTTCGGCAGCATGTAGACGACTTCCCCTTCCTTCGCCATCCCGAGGTCTTCGCGCGCGATCCGCTCGACGGCGAAGTCCGACTGCTCGAGGCTCTCGACCTCCGAGCGCAGGCGCGCGTTCTCCCGCTCGAGCTGCTCGATCTCCTGGCGGAGCGTGTGGACGCGCGCGCGGGCCGTCCGCAGCTCGGAAATCCCTTCCTCCGAGAAGACGAACGAGACGAGAAAGACCACGGTGAGGACGCCGGAGAGGAGGACGACGGCACGAATCGTGACACGGGCGGCCTGTCGCGGATTCCGCGCGGACACGAAATGCGTCATGGGAAGAGTTTACTCCGCCGCGGTGATGATCAGCATGAGCGTCGTCATCCCGACGGTGAACTCCTGCTGGTTCGCGATCTCGACCGGCTCGCCGATCTTCTTCCCGTTGACGAGGGTCCCGTTCGTCGAGCCGAGGTCTTCGAGATAGACGACGTTCCCATGGATCTCGATTGCCGCGTGCTCGCGCGAGGCCTCGGCGTCATTGAGAGCGACGTCCGTTCCGGAGCGGCCGATCGTGACCCGCGGCTTCTCGATCCGGAACACCTTCGCCGCATCCTCGCCGTCGGTGATCGCGAGGGAGTAGCGCCTGTCGGCCGGGAGGCCGAGCGTCGGGCGCGGACGGGGCGCGACGAGCTCGTCGACGACCGGAGAATCCGCCGCCGTCCCGCTGAAGCTCTTGCGTCGCGACATCGTCATGTCGTGATCGGCGGCGGATGACGGCGCGGGTGGGGCGGGCGCCGGCGCCGGCGCGGGGACGTCCCGTGACGGGGCGGCCTCGGGATTCGTGATCTCGAAGACTTCGTGGCACTTCGCGCAGCGGATCTTCTTCGAGGCCTTCCCCTCGAAGCGAGCCGGTTCGTATTGATACCGTGCGTGGCAGTTGGTGCACTCGATGATCAAGCGCGAGGCCTCTGGACCGATCGATCGACGATAGCAAAGGGGACGGCATTGTTCAATTACGACGAGTGGCGGCCGTCCTGCATCGCAGTCCACTAGAATTCACCGCCGGAGGCCCGACCTGACCGCGATTCTCACCCCCGCCACCCGTTCCGACGAAGCCCTCGGCCGTCTCGAGGCCGCCCTCCGCCCGCACCAGCGCCTCCTGGTCGCCTTCTCGGGCGGAGTCGACTCGGGCGTCCTGCTCGCCGTAGCCCGCCGCGTTCTCGGAGACCGCGTCCTCGCCGTCACCGCCGACTCGCCGTCCATGGCGCGCCGCGAGCTGGACGAGGCCGTCCGCTTCGCCGCGGACCTCGGCGTCGCCCATCGCGTCGTCGCCACGGGCGAGCTGTCCCGCCCGGAGTACGCGCGCAATGACCGCGACCGCTGCTTCTGGTGCAAGCAGACCCTTTTCGCGCTCTGCGACGCCCTCGCGCGGGAGGAAGGGTGGAGCGCCGTCGCTTACGGCTACACGCGTGACGACGCGGGCGACTTCCGGCCGGGACATCGCGCGGCGACGGAGTTCGGCGTCGTCGCGCCCCTGTTCGACGCCGGCCTCGGGAAGACCGACATCCGCGCGATCGCGAAGGAGCTCGGCCTCGAGCTGTGGGACAAGCCCGCCGCGCCGTGTCTCGCCTCGCGCATTCCGTACGGTTCGGAAGTGACCGAGGCGAAGCTCGGCGCGGTCGAGCGTGTCGAAGCGCTCCTGCACGATCTCGGCTTCCGCGTCTGCCGCGCGCGGTATGACGGGCGCGAGATGCGGATCGAAGTGGAACGCGCGGAGATCGCGCGCGCCGCGACGCCCGAGATCCGGGACGCGATCGCGCGCGCGGCGCGGGCGGCCGGCGCCGCCCTCGTGACGCTCGACCTCGAGGGGTTCGTGTCGGGGAAGCTGAACCGGAGCGCCGGCGCGTGAGAGTCGGCGACGTCCTCGACGACCTCACCGCGGGCCGGATCTCGCGCGATCGCGCGGAGGAAGTGCTCGGCGGCTGGGGATTCGTTCAGATCGGCTATCACCGGATCGATCTTCGCCGCGAGACGCGGACGTCCATCCCCGAAGTCGTTCTCGGCCTCTCGAAGAGCGTCGAGCAGATCGAGGACATCGTGACGTGGTTCGAGGCGCGAAGCCTTCCTCTTCTCGCGACGAAGGTCGCGCCGGAGAAGGGGGATCCGATCGCCGCGCGCCATCCGGAGATCGAGTACCGGCGCGAGGCCGGTCTTCTCATGCTCGGCCGCTCGCGGCGGCGCGCCGCCGGGACGGTCGGCCTCATCACGGCGGGATCGTCCGACATTCCCGTCGCGGAGGAGGCGGCCGGGACGCTCGAGTTCTTCGGCCTCGACGTCTTGAAGGCGTACGACTGCGGTGTCGCGGGTCTTCACCGCCTGCTCGCCGCGGGCGAGACGATCGCGAAGGCCGATATCCTCGTCGTCGTCGCCGGCATGGAAGGCGCACTTCCGTCGGTAGTCGCCGGACTTTTCCGCCAACCCGTCATCGCCGTGCCGACGAGCGTCGGCTACGGCGCGAGCTTTGAAGGACTCTCCGCGCTCCTCGGGATGCTGAACTCCTGCGCTCCCGGGGTGGTCGTGGTGAACATCGACAACGGTTTCGGGGCCG
>JBOGJQ010000005.1:0-4014 GCA_050745405.1 Thermoanaerobaculia bacterium
CAGCTACACCGACCGCTCCGCCGCGGTTCTGATCGCGGAGAAGCTCGCACCGGTCGTCGCGGGCCGCGATCCGCTCGACGTCGGCGGCGCCGCGGTCGGGATGGCGCAGGCCGTTCGAAACATCGGCCGTCCGGGCGTCGCGTCGACCGCGATCTCCGCCGTCGACATTGCCCTCTGGGATCTGAAGGCCAAGCTCCTCCGCCTCCCGCTCGTGAAGCTGCTCGGCGCCGTTCGCGACCGCGTCGACGTCTACGGCAGCGGCGGATTCACCTCCTACGACGACGGGCGTCTGCGCGACCAGTTCCGGCAGTGGGCCTCCGAGGGCGTGCGGATGATGAAGATGAAGGTGGGGCGGGAGGTGGGGCGGGACGTGCGCCGCGCCGAGGTCGCGCGGCGGGCGATCGGCGACGGCGTGGAGCTCTTCGTCGACGCGAACGGGGCATACTCGCGCAAGCAGGCGCTCGCGCTCGCGGAACAGTTCGCGAAGCTCGGCGTGACGTGGTTCGAGGAGCCGGTCTCGTCGAATGACCTGGACGGCCTGCGTCTTCTGCGCGACCGCGCGCCGGCCGGGATGGATATCGCCGCGGGAGAGTACGCGTGGGATCTCGCGTCGTTCCGGACGCTCCTCCTCGCGGGAGCGGTCGACGTCATGCAGCCCGATGCGACCCGGTGCGGCGGCGTCACCGGGTTTCTCGAAGCGGCGGCGCTCTGCCATGCGTTCGAGATCCCTCTCTCCGCCCACACCGCTCCCGCCATTCACGCGCACCTCGGGTGCGCCGATGCGGGCGTGCGGCACATCGAGTATTTCCACGACCACGCGCGCATCGAAGCCATGCTTTTCGACGGCACCGCGAGGCCGGTCGACGGCGCTCTCGTGCCCGACCTCGGCCGTCCGGGACTCGGCATCGAGCTCCGGCGCCGCGAAGTCGAGCGGTATCGCGTCGGCGAGGAGGCGCGCGTGGGATGACCGCCGCCGAGAGTCTCGAGAGCGCCCTGCGGACGAAGCTCGAGGGGGAAGTGCGCTTCGACGGCGGATCGCGCGCACTCTACGCCGTCGACGCGTCGAACTACCGGCAGGTGCCGATTGGCGTCGTCATACCGCGGTCGGTCGACGACGTCGTCGCCACCGTCGCGACATGCCGCGAGCACGACGTCCCGATCCTCGCGCGCGGCGGCGGGACGAGCCTCGCCGGCCAGTGCTGCAACGTCGCCGTCGTGATCGACTTTTCGAAGTACCTCAACCGCGTTCTCGAGATCAATCCCGGGGAGCGGTGGGCGCGCGTGCAGCCGGGGGTCGTGCTCGACGATCTGCGACAGCAGGCGTTGAAACACGATCTGACCTTCGGCCCCGACCCGGCCACGCACAGCCGATGCACGCTCGGCGGGATGATCGGCAACAACTCCTGCGGCGTGCACTCGATCATGGCGGGGAAAACCGAGGAGAACGTCATCGAGCTCGACGTGCTGACGTACGACGGGACGCGAATGACGGTAGGCGAGACGCCCGACGAGGTCCTCGCCGAGATCGTGCGTCAGGGAGGACGCCGCGGCGAGATTTACGAGCGGCTCCGCGCCTTGCGCGACCGCTGGGCCGATCGGGTCCGGGAACGGTATCCGGACATTCCGCGAAGAGTCTCGGGATACAACCTGCCGGAGCTGCTGCCGGAGAACGGGTTCGACGTTGCGAAGGCGCTCGTCGGGACCGAGTGCACGTGCGTTCTCGTCCTCGAGGCGAAGGTTCGTCTCGTGCCCGCGCGGAAGGAGCGCGTTCTGGTCGTGCTCGGCTATCCCGACATCTACCGCGCCGCGGATCACGTCCCGGAAGTCCTGGAGTTCGGTCCGATCGGATGCGAGGGTCTCGACCGGAACCTCGTGCGCGACATGACGAGCAAGGCACTCCACGTGGAGAGTCTCGAGCTGCTCCCGGACGGAGACGGGTGGCTTCTCGCCGAGTTCGGGGCGGACGATCACGACGAGGCGGTGCGGCAGGCGCGTCGCATGAAGGACGCGTTCGACGGGAAGGACGGCGCCCCGAGCGTCAGGCTTTTCGAGGATCCCGAGGAGCAGAAGCACGTCTGGGAAGTGCGCGAGGCCGGACTCGGCGCGACGGCGTTCGTTCCGACGAAGCGCGACACCTGGCCGGGCTGGGAGGACAGCGCGGTCGAGCCGTCGCGCCTCGGCGAGTACCTTCGCGAGCTCCAGAAGCTCTACGACCGCTATGACTACGACGGCGACCTGTACGGCCATTTCGGCCAGGGATGCATCCACACGCGCATCGATTTCGAGCTGACGTCGGCGCCGGGAATCGCGAAGTTCCGCTCGTTCATGGAGGAGGCCGCGCGCCTCGTGGTGCGGTTGAACGGCTCTCTGTCGGGCGAGCACGGCGACGGCCAGGCGCGCGCGGAGCTGCTCGAGATCATGTATGGGCCGGAGCTGGTCGAGGCGTTCCGCGAGTTCAAGTCGATCTGGGATCCGCAGTGGAAGATGAATCCGGGGAAGGTCGTCGAACCCTACCGTCTCGACGAGAACCTCCGGCTCGGCGCGGGGTACGCGCCGCCGGACCCGGAGACGCATTTCCAGTATCCCGACGACCGGGGGAGCTTCGCGCGCGCGGCGCTCCGCTGCGTCGGCGTCGGCCTGTGCCGGCGCGAGAGCGGCGGCACGATGTGCCCGAGTTACATGGTGACGCGCGAGGAGCTGCACACGACGCGCGGGCGCGCGCACATGTTGTGGGAAATGCTCCAGGGCGACGTCGTCGATCGCGGATGGAGGGACGAGCGCGTCCGGGAGTCGCTCGATCTCTGCCTCGCGTGCAAGGGGTGCAAGCGGGATTGTCCCGTCAACGTCGACATGGCGACGTACAAGGCGGAGTTCCTCTCGCACTATTACGAGGGGCGGCTGCGTCCCGCGTCGGCGTACTCGATGGGTCTCATCTGGTGGTGGTCGCGCCTCGCTTCCCACGTCCCGGGCCTCGCGAACTTTTTCGTTACCGTGCCCGGCGTGAGCGCGATCGTGAAACGGCTAGGCGGGATCTCGCCGCGACGCGCGATGCCACTCTACGCGCGGCGGACGTTCCGGCGCCGATTCGAGGAGCGGACCGCGGCGGTGAGCAACGGAGAGAAGCGCGTCATCCTCTGGCCGGACACGTTCAACAATTTCTTCCATCCCGAGACGGCCGAGGCGGCCGTGGAGGTGCTCGAGGCGGCGGGATTCCGCGTCACGATTCCGCCGCGCGTTCTCTGCTGCGGGCGTCCTCTCTACGACTACGGTTTCCTCAAGGCGGCGAAGCGGCTGCTGCGGGACATTCTCGACACGCTGCGAGAGGACATCCGCGCGGGCGTTCCCGTGGTCGGACTCGAGCCGAGCTGCGTGTCGGTGTTCCGGGACGAGCTGGTGAATCTCTTCCCGGACGACCTCGACGCGCGGCGGCTGAGCCGGCAGACGTTCACGCTCGCCGAGCTGCTCGAGAAGCACGCGCCGGAGTTCGAGGTGCCGCGGTTGCGGCGCAAGGCGCTGGTCCAGGGTCACTGCCATCACAAAGCGGTGATGACGCTGGCGGCGGAGGAGAAGCTCTTCCGCCGGATGGAACTCGACGCGGAGGTGCCCGACTCGGGGTGCTGCGGGATGGCGGGGTCGTTCGGGTTCGAGGAGGACAAAGTCGACGTCTCCCTCGCGTGCGGCGAGCGCGTGATCCTTCCCGCAGTGCGCGAGGCGTCGAAGGAGACGATCGTCGTCGCGGACGGCTTCAGTTGCCGCGAGCAGATCCGCCAGGGGACGGACCGGATGCCGGTCCACACGGCGCAACTGCTGAAGATGGCGCTCGACAGGCGGGAGCCCGGCCCGTATCCCGAGCGCGCGCTCGTCGAAGGGCCGGCGCCACCTGCCCCGAAGCGATGGCTCCCGGCGGCCATGCTCGCCGCCGGCGCGGCGAGCTTCCTCCTCGGCGCGCTCGTCCGCCGGCGCCGCTAGAATTGCTGATTGCTGATTGCTGATTGCTGATTGCTGATTGCTGAT
>JBOGJQ010000006.1:0-2321 GCA_050745405.1 Thermoanaerobaculia bacterium
CCTCGGTGGTCAAAGGAACTCGGGGCGACCGACGAACCCCGCCACGGCGAACGCGCCGCGAAAATCCCACCGAGAAGGTGATCGCTCCCACCTCGAGCACTCGAAAGATGAGGCGTCCGGATGGAGCGGCCAGCGCATACCGTTACGCTGGCGTGGAATCGACCTTCGGCGACAAAGGCGGGTGACATGTGGGAACCCGTCGCGGCGACACGCCGCGAAAACCGTAGATCGATCGCTCCATCCCGACGTCCGATCATGCTGACTGGACCTCCCGGCTCTTCTGCCAGCCCTCGTAGCGTTCCGCGAAGCGCTGCAGGCCGACGGTCCGAATGAGACGCGCGCGGCCGGTCGCGCTCGAGATCTCGACGAACGCCTCCCACAACTTGATTCCAGCTCTCAGGCGCGGTGTCGCCGAGGTCTGAAGCGCATACATCGCCCTGAAGAGCGGCGACAGGACGGGATCTGCTGCGGCTTCATCGAAGGCAGAGCGGATCCGCTCGTCGAGCTCCAGCTGCTTCTTCGCATGTCGTTCGACTCGCGCTCGGATCGTCGCGAGCTGATCGGCGATCGTCCGCCCCTCGCGATATGCGAGATCCCGCGCGAACTCACCCTCGAGAGGGCGATCGATAGGAAGACTTCCGGACCAGGCGAAGACCTTCGCCCGGACCTCCGCAAGCTCGAAAGCCGCAAGCGGATGCAGCGAATCGAGCGCGGTCAGCGCGACCGACAGGGCGGCCGTGTCGTGCCGATCGAGTCGCTCGGCCTCACGGATCCGCGCGTTCACGCGTTCGACGGCCGCCCGGGCCGAATCGAGCTTCGCGATTTCGCCGCCGCGATAGTCCATCACGCGACCTCCGTCTGATCTGCGAACTCGGCGCGGAGAGAAGCGAGAGCGCCGCAGATTTGATCGATGTGCAGTTGCACGCGATCGGCGTGCAGAATGCCCTGTACGGTCGCCGTGGCCGCCAGTCGGGCGATGTCGCCGGCGAGCGCCTCAAGCCGTGGCGCGATGATCAAGATTGCATCGCAGTCGCCGTCCTCGATCGCACGCGTGAGCCGTGCAACCTGAACTGTGAAGGCCCCGCGAACACCGCCGCCGATAAGACTCGGCGTCGCGGATTCCATCTGGCGAGCATGGTTGCGGATCTCATCGACGATCTGCTTGAGCTCTTTCATGCCACTCCTCCGCGCGAGCTCTTGGATTGCTCGCGGTTCCTCAGCCGATCGAGCAGGATCTGCTCGTCAGCGTCGAACGTCATCGGCCGCGTTGGCGGCCCCGGACGCTGCGCCTGCTGAGGTCCTCGCCGGACGGCAACCGGGCGCGGATGCCGCTTCCTGTCGCGCAGGATCGCGTGCAGGTAGTTCGGCGTTTTCCCGTCGAGCGAGGCGCCCAGCTCCTGCACAATCCCGACGACGAAATCGGCCCCGAATTCAGCCGCCCATTTCGCCGCGCGGTCTTCATCCGGCAGCTCGAACCCGGACACGAAGCGCTTGAGCGCGTCCTGGATCTTGCGTACAGACTCCTGCGGGGAAGGCTTCGCCTTCGCGGTGAATTCGCCACGGTGTAGGGCGGTCATGTACTCATCGGGATTCATCCCGACTTCCCGCACAAATCCCGCCGTCCACTCCTCGATCGTCCCGAGCTTTTCGGCGGCGGACCGCTTGCCGTGCAAGGCGACGTACTCCATCGCCTTGATGACGATCGGATGCTCCGGCGCCTCGGGTTTTGCCTCGGTGTACACCTCACCGTTGACTCGGCGCGGCGGTTCAACCTCCGCGAGGTAGTCGCGCCAGTTGTTCATCCAGGTCGATCCGCGCTGGACGAATCCCCGCCGGACCTTGTCGGTCGCCGCGTAGAGCTCGCGCGCCCGGAGACACGCTTCCGCGTCCTCGTCTGATTTGACGCTGGCCAGGTACGACCTCGCGGCCGCTTTCCTTCCCTCCGGAGTCGGGACCCGCGTCTCGAGAATCACTGTCCACAGCGACTCGAACGCAGCCCGCGCATCGAACCCCCCGGAGGGGGGTAGGGGGGATCTATCTGTATCTGTATCTGTATCTGTATCTGCATGTAGTGACTCAGCGTGACCGCCCGTGACATGGGCGTGACCGGACGTTGGATTCTCGCGGCTTTTCTTCTCTCGATCTCGCTGCCTTTGCTTCCGCTCGCGCGCCTTCTGACGCTCGACGTCGTGGTCCTTCATGTCGCGATAGATTTCCTTCGACACGACGAGCCATCCCCACGTCCGGTGCTCGTCGAGTCGGACGATCCGACGACCGTCACTTTCGGTGTTTCGGCTCTCCGGGTCCGGCTCCTCGAGGAC
>JBOGJQ010000007.1:0-2498 GCA_050745405.1 Thermoanaerobaculia bacterium
GATTGACGCAGATTAAAAAAGCGAAAACCAATCTGCGTCGATCTGCGTAATCTGCGGCTCGGTCCTCCCTCTCCGGCGCCAGGAAGGCCACGGCTCACTCGAGCTCGACCAGATACGTGCTCATCACCGTCTCCGGGGGATCCTCGAACGAGACGATGATCCGCGCGAGCTTTCCGACGCCGAGCACCGTCTCCCCCGGCGCGATCTCGACCCAGACCGGGACGTCCATCGTCTCGCCGGGCTCGAGCCGCTTCAACGGCGCGTCGGATGCCGGCAGGGTCCGCCCTCCGCCGACCGGCTCCACCTCGACGCGACGGATCGTCAGCACGTCCCCCGCGAGATTGGTGATGAGAACGGTGTAGAGAAAATTCGCGCCGACGTCGTTCGAGAGCGTCGCCGCCACCGCGAGGCGCGGGTCGGCCTCGACCGTCGGCGTCGAGGCACAGGAGACGGCGAGAAGAGAAACGAGCAGAAATACCAATCGGAATCGCATCGAGCTTTACCTCTCTCCCGCGAGGAAGTGGTCCAGAGCCTGTCGCGACGAATAGCCGAGTTCGCGCCGCAACTCTTTCCCCTCTGCGTCGGTAATGACGAGTGTCGGGAGCGCCTCGACGCGATACTCCCGCTTGAGCGCCAGGACGTCCGGCGGCAGCTCCCTCTCCGGTTTCGAGACGTCGACGCGCACGGCAACGAAATCGCGGTTGACGACGAACGCGACCTGCTCGTTGCTCCAGCCGTCCCGCTCGAGCCGCCTGCACGGCGGACACCAGTCGGCGGTGAAATCGTAGAGGATCGGCTTTCCCTGCTCTCGCGCCATCGCCTGCGCACTCGTGGGCTCGACCCAGGCGACGAGACTCTCGTACTCCGGCTCGGGGACGGCGATCCGCACGGCGATCGCGATCGCGACCGCGACGAGCAGCGCGACGGGAACCGCTCTCTGACCGTTCCTGTCGAAACGCATCATTCCCTCCCGTACGGCAACTGCCGGCGATTCATGACGAGACACGCGAGAAAGAGCACGACGAGCGTATTCGAAATCGCAGTGAGGTGGCCGGCGAGAACCCCCGCCTCGACCTGCGGCATCAGCTCGGGCCAGACGTACGCGTGGAACCGCGGCGCCCATCGCGCCATCGGCTCCGCGAGGCTCCCGACGGCGACGGCGTAGAAAATGAAGAGAAGGACGTTCGCGTACGAGGTCGTGAACGTCCCGAACAGGCCGATCATCGCGATTCCGAAGAGCAGATTGCTCGCGCTCTCCATGACCGCCTCGAAGAATGGATCCCACGCGATCGGGGTATCCGTGAGCAACGCGGTCACGAGCGAGGCGACGGCGGCGACGGCAACGACCGACCAGGCGCAGAGCAGAACGCCCGCGTAACGCGCGAGAACGTACGTCGAACGGCGGATCGGCCGCGCGAGCGCGAGATGGAGCGACCCGGCCGACGCTTCGGGGCCGAACAGCTCGGCGCCGAGGAAGAGCGCGAGCATGGCCCAAGCGAGCCCGGCCTCGGCCGACTCGCCCAGGACGACGAACGGAAGCCCGAACGTCAGAACGGCCGCGACGAAGACCCAGAAGTAGACGCTCGACCAGCGGCGACGGAGGGTCTCGACGACGACCGTGGCCGCGATCATGCGTTCCCTCCGCGGAAAAAGCGCTCGAGCTCCGCCGTGCGGCGGCGCAACCCGGTGACGACGATGCCGCGGTCGATCAGCGCGAGAAGCAGCGCGTTGATGTCGTCCTCCGACTCGATGGCACGCCAGGCGTGCGTCCCGTCGACCGTCCAGCCGAGGGCTTGGACGTGCTCCGTGGCTCCGGGCCGGTCCTGGAAGTCCAGCACGATCTCGAGCGAATCGCCGCCTCGGAGCCGCGCATCGCGCGCGATCCGCCCGCGGTCGAGAAAGAGAGCGCGGTCGCAGAGCCTTTCGAGCTCGGCGAGCTGGTGCGAGTTGATCAGGATCGCCGCGCCGCGCGCACGCTCCTCCTCGAGCACCTCGCGCACGAGGATCAGGCCAATCGGATCGATCCCCGAGGTCGGCTCGTCGAGCAGCAGGAAATCGGGCCGGTGGAGCACGGCCTGCGCGAGCGCGATCCGCTGCAGCATCCCGCGCGAATAGTTCCCCATCCGCCGGTCCGCCGCCGCCGTCATCCCGAAGCGCTCGAGGATCTCGCCGACGCGTCGCGTCAGATCCGGCCCGCGCAAACCGCCGAGCCGCCCCATGTAGAGCAGAAAGCGGCGGCCGCTCACACTCCTCTCGAACCCGAGGCGCTCCGGCCCATACCCTGTGCGCCTGCGAATGGTGAGATCGTCCGGCGGACGGCCGTCGAACGCGATCGTTCCGCCGTCGGGACGAAGAAAGCTCATCAGGCAGAACAGGAGCGTCGTCTTCCCCGCGCCGTTCGGCCCGATCAGACCGACGATCTCCCCGCTGCCGACGGTGAGGTCGACTCCCTCGAGAACACGCGTGCGGCGGAGGACGCCGCGGTAGCTCTTTCGGAG
>JBOGJQ010000008.1:0-19534 GCA_050745405.1 Thermoanaerobaculia bacterium
GCAGAGTCCCCGCGGGCTGGCCGCCCGCGACGGATTCGGCGAGCGTCCACACCGCCCCCTCGTGGAGCAGGAACAGGTCGTAGCCAATCGCATCGGCCACGGCCCTCCACTGGAACGTGACCGGCGAGTCGAGCTCCGTCGCGCCGTTCGCCGGCGCGAGGAGGGGCGGCACGTCGTTCGGGCACGCGCCGATGACTTCGATCGTGACCGTCGACGATGCGGAGCCGGAGCCGTCCGTCACGGTGTAGGTGAACGAGTCCGTCCCGCTGAAGCCCGCGTTCGACGTGTAGGTGCACACTCCGGCGGCCGAGCACGAGACGGAGCCGTTCGACGGCGACGTATTGCTGCTGAGGGTCAGCGTTTCGCTGTCGGGATCGCTGTCGTTCGCGAGGACGTTGATGGA
Organism: Thermoanaerobaculia bacterium; assembly: GCA_050745405.1. GTDB lineage: Bacteria > Acidobacteriota > Thermoanaerobaculia > Gp7-AA8 > Gp7-AA8 > JBOGJQ01. Next base: position 404 of record JBOGJQ010000008.1, read on the forward strand.
GACGGGGACGCCCGAATCGGTCGTCGCCGAGTCTGGGGAAGCAGTCGGCGGATCGTCGACGACACCGACGGAGATCGTGACCGTGGCGACGTTCGAGACGTTCGTCCCGTCGCTCGCCTTGTAGGTGAACGAATCCGAACCGGAGAAATCCGCGTTCGGCGTGTAGCTGAAAGATCCGTCGGCATTCAGCGAGAGCGTGCCGTTCGACGTGCCGCTCACGAGAACGGCTGTGAGGACGCTGCTCTCGACGTCGGTGTCGTTCGCGAGCACGCCCGGAGCGGAGACGGTCAGCGGCGCGTCTTCCGTGGTCGAGAACGAATCGTTCGCGGCCACGGGAGGATCATTCGTCGCTGCGACGGTAACCGACACCGTCGCCGTCGAGGAGATGAAGCCGTCCGAGATCGTGTAGGTGAACGAGTCCGATCCGAAGAAATCCGGATTGGGGGTGTACGTACATGTCGTCGTCGAGCAGAGCGCGGTTCCGTTCGCCGGCGCGGTATTCGACACGATCGTCAGCGAATCGCCATCATTGTCCGTGTCGTTCGCGAGGACGTCGATCGGAGCCGCCGTATCCTCGGAAATCCCGGCGGAGTCCGCGACGGCGGCCGGGGCGTAGTTCCCGTTCATGACGAGGTCGACGAACGTCGGGTCGTAGACGACCGGAAGAGCGTCGCCGGGGTTCAGGGCCGGCCCGTTGAGCGTCGTGAACTGATCGTTCGGGGAGGGCGCGACCGAGCCGAAGGTCATGATCCGGAAGGCGTCGCCGTCGGCGGGATAGAACGGCGGCACGAGCGCGACGTTCAGCGTCCCGCCGAGCGTGGCGGTGCCGGTGATGATGAGCTGATCGAACTCTCCGGCCGCTGTTCCGGACAACTCGACGCCGAGCGAGCCGGATGACCCCTGCGCATAATCGCCATCGATCGTGAGAACGCCCGGCGATGCTCCCGGGCTGACTGTCGCACCGCTGTTCAAGACGTCCCCCACGATCGTGCCGTCGCCGAGGAGGAGCCCTCCCTGGAGGTCGAATGTGGAGGTCGTCGTCACGGCTGTTCCGGCGCCGATCGTGAAGGTGCCGGCGGTCTGCACGAACGGACTTCCGGCGAACGCCAGCGTACCGCCGATGACCGCGACGGAGCCGGCGTTGTTGAACAGGGCTCCCGACTGAAAGCTGGTCGTGCCGGTTCCACTCCGGATGAAGCTTCCGCCCGCGACATTGTCGAACGTGGGCGGTGAGCTGCAACACGAGTACGTGAACGCCGCCTCGGCGCTCGCGTCGAACGTGCCGGCGTTCTGGAGAATGCCGCCGCCACTGCCGAAGATCCATCCGGTCCCGCTCCAGGTCGCAGTCCCTTCGTTCCGGACAGTCCGACCGGTCAGAATCTTGGTCGAACCGGATAGAGCGAATGTCGAGCCGGGGCCGAACGTCACGGTGCCCGATCCGGCGATCGTGCCGCCGGTCCAGGTGGCGTTGCCGCTGACGTCCAGGTTGCCCGTGCCGCCCAGGGTGCCGCCGGTCAGATCGAGGTCGGTCAGCGAGGCGGCCGAGTTGAAGTTCGCCGTTCCGCCGGTGATCCGCGTGAGGCCGGCGACGGTGTACGCGGCGGTGATGTTCGCGGTGATCCCGCTGAAGGCGATCGTTCCGGCGCCGGTCATCGTGCCGCTCAACGTATGAATCCCGGAACCCGAAAAGGTCAGAACAGCGCCCGCCGCGGCGTCGAAGGAGCCGGGGCTCGTTCCGGCTTCGAGGGTGAGGGTACCGCCGATGACCGAGACGGAGCCGCCGTTGTTGAACAGGGCTCCCGACTGAAAGGTGGTCGTGCCGGTTCCGCTCCGGATGAAGCTTCCGCCCGCGAGGTTGTCGAACATCGGCGGGATGCTGCAGCACGAGTACGTGAACGTCGCCTCGGCGCTCGCGTCGAACGTGCCGGCGTTCTCCAGGACCGCGCCGCCGCTACCGAAGATCCATCCGGTCCCGCTCCACGTCCCAAGGCCGGCGTTCTGGATCGTCCTGGTGTTGATCGTTTTCGAGCTGCTTCCGCTGATGGCGAGGGAGCCGGTCGGGTCGATGCTCGTCGTCCCGGTGCCGCTCATCGTGCCGCCGGTCCAGGTGAACCCACTCGTGACAGTCAGTGCGCCCGGCCCGGTCAGCGTGCCGCTGCTGAACGCGAAATTCGTCGCCGCCGTCGTCACGGGTGCGTCGATGCTCAGAGTGGCGCCGCTGAGGGCGACCGTTCCGGTTCCGGTGAACGAGGCGCCTGCGCCGAGGGTGTGCGTTCCGGCCAGGAAGGCGAGAGTCGCTCCCGTGCCGACCGAGAAGGGGCCGGTGCTGGCGCCGTCCCGGAGAGAAAGTGATCCGCCGGTCACGTTCACGGTCCCGCTGTTGTTGAACAGCGCTCCGTTTTGAAAGCTCGTCGTGCCGATCCCGCTCCGCGTGAAGGTCGCGCCGGCGAGGTTGTTGAACAGCGGCGGTTGGCTGCAGCAGGAGTAGGAGAACGAACTGTCGGCGCTCGCGTTGAACGTGGCGCCGTTGTCGATCGCTGCGCCGAAGCTGCCCGAGATCGCGCCCGCGCTCCAGAACGCGGTGCCGCCATTGTTGATCACTCGCTGGCTGAGACTCTTCGTTCCCGGGCCGCTGAGGGAGAGCGTCGCTCCGGGCGCGACGTCCGTCGATCCGGCTCCGCTCATCGTTCCGGCCATCCACGTGTAGGACGTATCGATGGTGAGCGCGCCCGTTCCCGTGAGGGTTCCTCCCGTCTGCTCGAACGAGCCGACGGACGAGCTGACGGGCGCCGCGACCTCCAGCGTTCCCGAGCTGAGAGTGATCGTTCCGGTGCCCGTGAGGTCGGCTCCGGAGCCGAGGACATGGGAACTGCTGCCGGCGAACGCGAGTGAGCCGGCGACGTCGAACGTTCCGGTCGAGGTTCCTCCACCTTCCAGTGAAATGGCGCCGCTCGTGACCAGAACAGTCCCATCGTTGTCGAACGCGGAGTTGCTGAATCGCGTGGTGCCGGCGACGGCGAAGTCCACGACAGCGCCGGCGAGATTGCGGAACACCGGCGGTGTACTGCAGCAGCTGTACTGGAAGACGGCAGGGGCGGTAATGTCGAACGTGCCGGCGTTCTCGAATGTGGCGCCGAAGGTTCCGCTGATCGCTCCCGTACCGCTCCATGATGATCCCGTCGTGGCTTCATTGCGGAGCGTGTGGGCTTCCAAAGTTTTCGTTGCGGTCCCGCTGATAGCGAGGATGCCTGGCGGTTCGATCACGGTCGTCCCCGAGCCGCCGATCTTGCCGCCCGTCCACGTCAGCTTGCTCAGGACCTGGCCGTCTCCGTTTCCCACGAAGCTTCCGCCGGTGATCTGGAGCTCGGAGCTGAGCTGGTCGATCAGCGTGCTGCCGTTCACGGTGAGGGTGAACGAGGGGATGACGAGTGTCGCGACGCCGTCAACGCTCCCGACGTACAGTCCGGCAACAGTCGCATTCGTGTCGAGCGTGACCGTGTAATCGCAACAGTCGTCGATGACCGCGACTTCGTTGGCCGTCGGCACGTGGCCCAGGGACCAGTTCGCGTCGACGTTCCAGTTTCCTCCCGAAACGTTGTTCCAGTGGTTCTCCGGCGGCGAGAGGGACGCGTCGTCCACGAAGGCATTGACCGTACCGGGGGCCGTGACGCTCAGCAGCCGGAACGCGAAGAGAACGCTGACCGTCCCGCCGGGAGGCGCCGCCGTGCCGCTCGACTGGAGCCAGACGTTCGCCGAATTGGGGGGAACCGTGATGACGTTTCCGGAATCGATCGCGCCGGGGGTGCCGCCACACGCGGGGGTGTCGAAGAAGAAGAGCGTCGTCTCCACGCTCGCCGTGTCCGTCTGGGCCGGGATGTTGATCCACCCGCTGAAGTCGTACGTGGCGGTGGGCGATGGAATCTCGACGCATTGAGACGCAATCGTCACGTAGCTGGAAGAGTTCGTTGAGCCTGTGACGGCGAAGCTCCCGTCCGCGAAGCGGCTGGTCGTCAGACTCCCCGCGTGCGACCACGGCTGCGCGACGCCGTCGGGTTCCGGATCCGCGAAGCTCGGATTGACGAGAATGTTCGCGATACCGCCGGCCGCGAAGGCGAGATGGACTGCGGCGGCGAAGAGGACGATCCGGCCGAGGCGTTCGATTCCCGGGGCGACGAAAGTCATGGGGCCTCCCGCGCTGCCGACACGAGCCACGGCAACGGACGCAGTACCACCCCGACCTCTCGTTCAGATTGTCCGACGATGGTACACGATGTCGCGGTCCGTCAGGACGCGGCAGTGAGGGTTATCTGTACTTGCTGCCGCCCGTGTTGAACAGAACGACGACGGCGTCGCGGGGAAGGACGCCCTTCGCGACGAGCGTCCGGAGTCCCGCCAGCCCCGCTCCCGCCTCGGGGCCGGCGTCGATCCCCTCGCGCTGGCGGAGATCCGCCGCCGCTGGCTCGATCGACGCTTCCGCCACCGCGACCGCCCCTCCCTCCGAGCCCCGGAGTGCCGCGAGCATGAGGCGGTCTCCGACCGCACGCGGGACGCGCAGGCCCCACGCCGCCGTCGCGGGATTCGACCATTCCGGCGCGCGGTCGAGCCCCTCGTCGAACGCGCGGACGATCGGCGCGCAACCGCTCGCCTGCACCGTAAACATCCGTGGGCGCTCCGGGCCGATCCACCCGAGGCGCTCCATCTCGCCGAAGGCCTTCCACATCCCGATGAGACCCGTGCCGCCCCCGGTCGGGTAGACGATCGCGTCCGGGAGCCGGCCGAGCTGCTCGAGCAGCTCGTATCCCATGATCTTTTTTCCTTCGATGCGGTACGGCTCCTTGAGGGTCGAGAGATCGAAGGCGCCGCGCTCGCGGACGATCTCCTGGACACGCCGCCCGGCGTCCGTGATCACGCCCTCGACCATCTCGACCTCGGCCCCGTAGCCGAGGCATTCGTCGAGGATGGACCGTGGAGTGTCCTTCGGCATCGCGATGAAGACGGGGAGCCCCGCGCGCGCGCCGTAGGCGGCGATCGCGGCGCCGGCGTTCCCCGCCGTGGGCGCGGCGATCACGTTCGCGCCGAGCTTGCGCGCCATCGTCACCGCGGCCGCCATGCCGCGCGCCTTGAACGAGCGCGTCGGATTCCGCGACTCGTCTTTGACGAAAAGGGACGGCATCGCGAGCTCCTCGCGCAGGCGCGGCACCGCGAGCAGCGGCGTGTCGCCCTCGCCGAGCGTGACGATCTCCTCCGGTTCCGCCGGAGGGAGGATCTCGGACCACCGCCACATCCCGCCCCGGCGGGCGCCGATCGCGTCGCGCAGCGCGGGGTCGAACTCGAGCTCGTACCGCACCAGAAGCGGTGCCCCGCACTCGGGGCAGAGCGTCATCATCGCGCTCGCTCCGAAGTCGCACTCGGAGCAGCGGGTGGAGGACGCGAAGCGCATGGCCGGCGTATTGTAGTTCCAGTCGTCAGTCGTCAGTCGTGTCGTCCGTCGTCAGTCGTCCGTCGTCTGTCGTCAAGGAGGCGTCGTCATCCTGAGCGAGGCGGCTGGGCGGGTGTGAGCGAAGGATCTCCTCAGCCGAGTCTCAATCCTGGAGGGTTTCGCAAGTCTGAGTCGCGGATCAGGAGATCCTTCGTCGCTTCGCTCCTCAGGATGACGGCGCTTGTGAGAGTAGACGGACAACGGACCACGGACAACGAACAACGAACAACCAAAAGAGCGGGCCCGAAGGCCCGCCCTGACGACTGACGACTGACGACTGACGACTCGACTACGGATTCTGCTTCGCCTGCCAGTCTTCGAGCGCCTTCTGCGTCTGCCCCGGCGTCTCTTCGAACTTCGAGAGCTCGGTCACGAGCGCGTTCACCTCGTTCTCGTATTTCGCGAGGAGCTGCCGGTTGTGAGCGATCCAGGGGTCGGCCTGCTCCTGCTCGGCCGCCATCTCCTTCCGCCCCTTCTCGTAGTCGGCGAGCATCCCGGCGATCGCCTTCTTCGTCTCCGGATCGGTGGCCTCGTCGTGCTGCTTCTTCAGATCGGCCCACGCCTGATCCATCATCGCGTTCATGCTCTGTTGCATCTGCTCGGCGAACGCGGCGCCGCTCGCCTCGAGCACGCGCTCCTTCACCCACTGGTACTCTGCCGTGTTCACCCCGAGCTCGCTCGCCGCGCGGAGGTCGGCCGTCACGAAGTCGGCGGCCGAACCGAGCGCCTTGAAGCCCTCGACCATTCCCGAAAACGACTTCTCGCCCTTCGTCTCGGCGGTCTTCGCGTGCTTCTCCATCTCCTGGCGCGCGACTTCCGCGATCTTCTTCTCGTGCTCGCGCACTTTCAGATACATCTGAATCTGCGCCTCGGTCAGGCGATTGTCCGCCGGCGGCTCGTACTCGTCCTCGGCGGTCTTCTCGAGGAGCTCGGTCGTCCCGACGTCCTCGAGGTTTTCGGCGATCTCGGCCTCATCGGTGCCGCCGCAGCCGAAAACGAGCAGCAGCAGGGACGCGGTGAACAGAAGAATCAGGGAGCGGCGCATGGTTTTTCCTCCAAATAAGTGAGAACGGCTGATTTTAAGGATGATTTTGGAAGGCGTCAAGGGGTCCAGAGACAACTACCGCGCGAGGCCACTCAGATCGCCCGCGATCTTCCGAATGCTGCTCTTGAGCGAGGCGATCTCGCGGCGGAGCGACTCGACTTCGGCGCGGAGGGCGGCGAGCTCGCCGGTCTGCGGGGCGTCGGCCACGGCGACGGCGGTATCCACGAGCTGCGCCTCGTGCAGCGGCTCGACGTCCTCGTCGATCGAGACGGGGATCGGCATGTCGCCGGCCATCGTCGCGGGGCGCTCGCGCCCCTCGAGCAGCTCCTCGAGCGACACCTCTTCGGCCTTTTCGTAATCGGCCGAGGGATCGGCGGCAAAGGGAGCCTCGGGCTGAGACGGCTCGGCGAACGAGGAGGCGAACGGATTTTCGGTCGGCGCGGCGGCCGCGGGTTCGGGTGCGGCAATCGGCGCGGGCGCCGCCTCGGGCGCCGCGACCTTCTTCGCCTTCTTTTCCTTTTTCTCGACGGCGGGCTTCGCCGTCGGTTTTCCCTGCAGCTTGTTGATCAGGTGCTTGGCCGTGATCTTCGTCGCGAGCGTGAAGGTCTCCATCACGCCGTCGCCGCGCAGGGCCGAGGCTTCCTTGGACGGATAGCCTTCGAAGCCGAGCTCTTCCTCGAGGGTCTCGACTTCGAGCACGCCCGGGATGTCCCGCTTGTTGTATTGAATGATGATGGGGATCTCGTTCGGGTCGATCTCGTTTTCCTGCAGGTTCTCGAGCAGGTTCGCGAAGCTCTCGCGGTTCGATTCGACCATCGACGGCTGCGAGTCCGCGACGAAGACGACCGAGTCGGCGCCCTTCAGGACCAGCTTCCGGGTCTCGTTGTAGAAGACCTGACCGGGGACGGTGTAGAGCTGAATCTTGAGGTTGAACGGGCCGACCTTGCCGATGTCGACGGGAAGGAGGTCGAAAAAGAGAGTGCGATCCGTCTTGGTCGCCAGCGACAACATCTTGCCGCGGTTCTTCGGATCGAGCTTGTCGAAGATGACCATCAGATTCGTCGTTTTCCCGCAGAGACCGGGACCGTAGTAGACGATTTTGGCGGTCATCTCCCGCGTGGCGTGATTGAAAAGGACCATGCGAATTCCTTAGGGGGTGGGGACCCGGCCGAAGTATCGCATGTCGGCGGGGTCAGGGCTAGGGGCGGAATCTCACGAGCGTGGCGCCCCACCCCCCGCCGCCCGCATCGGCATCGGAATGGCTTTCCACGTAGTCGAGGCGCTCGAGAAGAGAGCGGAGGATCGCCCGCTGGACGCCCCGGCCTTTGCCGTGGATCAGGCGGACTTCCCGGAATCCCTTCTCGCGCGCGGCGCGGAGATACTCCTCCGCCACGTCGCGGATCTCCCGCGGCTGGAACGGATGGAGGTCGAGGAAGTCCTCGATCGGAATCTCGACCGGCTCGTCCGGATCGTGCATCGGAATCGCCTCGGATCCGAATGATATTGTCTGCGGCCGGCGACGGAAAAATCATGGCGACACTCTACGAAGAGCTGCAGCGGGTCCAGAGCTACGACTACACGCGCGAGGACGCCCGTCGGTTCGAGGCGCTGCACGCGGAGATCCGCGCGCTCAAGGACGAGCGGAACGCGGTCATCGTCGCGCACAACTACTACCGCCCGGAGATCCTGAAGGTCGCCGATTTCGTCGGCGACTCGCTCGAGCTCGCGCTGATGGCCTCGAAAGTGCGCGACGCGGACGTCATCGAGTTCTGCGGCGTTCATTTCATGGCCGAGACGGCGAAGATCGTGAACGCCGCGCGCACGGTCCTCCTCCCGAACCTGCTCGCCGGATGTCAGCTCGCCGACTCCGCGCCCGCCGAGGAGCTGGAGGCGCGGATCGAGGAGCTGAAGGAGGAGTATCCCGATCTCGCGGTCGTCAGCTACGTGAACACGACGGCCGCGGTGAAGGCGCTGAGCGACATCATCTGCACCTCGGCCAACGCGGCGCGCGTCGTGCGGTCGCTGCCGAACCGGAACATCCTCTTCGTTCCCGACCGGAACCTCGCGAGCCACGTCGCGCAGCAGGTTCCGGAGAAGAACATCATTCCGTGGGACGGCTTCTGCTACGTCCACCAGCAGATCACGCCGCAGGAGATCGCGCGGATCCGCGACGCGGATCCCGACCTGAAGGTCCTCGTCCATCCGGAATGCCGGCCCGACGTCGCGGCGCTCGCGGACGCGGTCCTCTCGACGTCCGGGATGGTGCGGTACGCGAAGGAGCACGACGACAAGAGATTTCTCGTCGTCACCGAGTGCGGCCTGTCGGACCGGCTCGCGATCGAGGTGCCCGACAAGCAGTTCCTCAAGGGATGCAAGCTCTGCACGTTCATGAAGGTGACGACGCTCGAGGACGTGCGCGACTCGCTCCGGGAGATGCGCTACGAGGTCGAGGTCGCGGAGCCGATGCGGTCCAGGGCCGAGGCCGCGCTGCGGCGGATGTTCGCCGTGGAGGGGAAGTGAGCGAGGCGGCCCCTCGGCGCCAGGAGTACGTCGAGGACCGCGTTCCGCTCGACGACATCGCCGAGACGATCGCCGCCGTCGTGGAGAGTCACGGCGGCGAGGTGACGGCGACCGGCGCGCAGTCGGTGTCGTTCTCGCTCCCCGTGCGCCAGGGCGTCGCGGCGAGCGGCGCGATTCAGGGGACGGTCTCGTGGGAAGAGTCGGAGGAAGGGGGCGTGCTGACGATCCGCGCCGACGACGAGGTGACGCGGCCTTCGTTTTCTCACGTCGCCCTGCTCGTCGCCGGAACGATCGGCGCGCTCCTGTGGCTTCTCTGGCCGTTCTATCCGGCGCTCGGCCCGGCGTCGTGGGTCGGCGGCGCGCTCGCGTTCGCGGCGTACTTCCTCACGCTCCGCCGCACCCGCGGCGGAATCGTCGCGCGCCTTCTGGAGCACATCGTCGATGTGCAGCGCGGTAGCGTTTAGTCGTGAGCGGCCGTCGTCAGTCGTCAGTCGTACGTCGTCAGGACGGCCTGGTCGCACGGGCAGAATGCCCCTGACGACTTACGACTTACGACTGACGACTGACAACGATCAACGCGTCAGATCGACGACCGTATCCGTGCTCGCGTTGCCGACGCGGTCGACGGCGTTCACGATGACTTTTCCGAACGGGCCGATCGGGATCTCGCGGAGCCGTCCCGGGAAGGTCGCGAACCTCCAGTCGCCGCCGCGCCAGATGCGGACCGCCCAGAGGAACGGCTCCTCGTCGGCGTACGTCATGACGAGCTCTCCGTTGATCGGATCCCACGCCGCGATCGGCGCGATGGGTCCCATCGTGTCGAGCCACGGCGACGCGGGAACGAGCGCCGGCTCCGCGTAGAGCGATCCGGCGAGGCGCGTGGCGATCGCGGCGCGGTCCTGCATCAGCGTCCTCATGCTGAAGTGAATCGTTCCGTTCGAGCCGAGCTCCCGCGTCAGCGCGATCTGATGGAGGATCTCCTCGGGATAGAACCCGTTCGGCCGCCCGTTCGCGATCCGGTTCGGCGTGATGCCCGGCCAGACGTGGCGCTCCTTGGGGTTCTGCTCGAGCCACCAGGCGAGAAGAGGGCGGAACGGCTGCCCCGGCGAGGCGATCGGCCAGTAGAGCTGCGGGGCGAAGTAATCGACCCATCCCTCCTCGAGCCACCGTTTCGAATCGGCGTGGATCCGCTCGTACGCATCGAACCCGACCACGCCCGGCGGATTCCCCGGCCGCCAGATCCCGAACGGCGACACGCCGAACTTGACCCACGGCTTTTCGCGGTGGATCCCGATCCACAGCTCCCGGATCAGAGTGTCGACGTTCGCCCGCCGCCACGCCGCCCGCGAGAGCGTCCCGCCGCCGTCGAGGTAGCGGAACCACGCGGCGTCGTCCGGGAACTCGATCGGTGTCCCCGATGCGTCGTTTTCCGGGTAGGGATAAAAGTAGTCGTCGAGGTGGACGCCGTCGACGTCGTACCGGCTGACGACGTCGAGAATCACCTCGCGCGTCCGGCGGCGGACCTCTTCTTCGCCCGGGTCCATCCATAGATAAGAGCCGTAGGTGCGAACGAGGTGCGGATGCGTGACCGAGATGTGCTTCGGCGCGGGCGGGGAGAGCGGCTCGGCGTGTCGCGCGCGATACGGGTTGAACCAGGCGTGAAGCTCGAGGCCGCGCGCGTGCGCCTGGGCGACGGCGAAGGCGAGCGGGTCCCATCCCGGATCCTGTCCCATCGTGCCCGTGAGGTACTCCGACCACGGCTCGAGATTCGACGAGTAGAGGGCGTCGGCCGCAGGGCGGACCTGCAGGACGACCGCGTTGAAATTCAGAGCGCGGGCGCGGTCGAGGATCTCGAGGATCTCGCGCTGCTGCTCGCCGCGCGTGAGGCCCGGGCGCGAGGGCCAGTCGATGTTTTTCACCGTCGCGACCCAGACGCCGCGGAACTCGCGCGGGAGCTCGGGCGGCGGGGGCGGGGCGGTGGGGGTGGTGGCGCAGGCGGCGAGGAAGAGAAAGGAGAGAGCGAGAAGGCGACGCATCGGCGGCGATTGTAGCGGAGTAATTGTGCAATGCTCGCCGTTGACGTCGGCAGCGAACCCCGGTGGCGGAATGGTAGACGCTGGAGACTTAAAATCTCCTGCCGCGCAGCGGCGTGCCGGTTCGAGTCCGGCCCGGGGTACCATTTTTCAAGAGGCGGACGATGGAACGCAGAACGAAGAAGTAAGAAAGCCGCCCGCCCCGTCGGTCGAATGCAAAATGCAGAATGCAAAATGAAAAATACAAAACGGGCGGGTGGCGCGATCCGGGTGCACCCGGTTCTGCGTTCTGCGTTCAAAAAGCCATGAAGGAGACACCATGACCACCGATGCCCTCACCGACGCGGCCGCCGCTCCGCTCACCGTCCTCTCGGAAGAAGAGACGATGTTCCAGGAGAGCGTGCGGGAGTTCGCGATCGAGAAGATCCGGCCGCTCGTGCACGACATGGACGCGAAGGCGGAGATGTCCAGGGAGCTGATCGACAGCTTCTTCGAGCTCGGGATCATGGGGATCGAGGTGCCCGAGCAGTACGGCGGGGCGGGATCGAGCTTCTTCAACGCGGTCGTCGTCGTCGAGGAGCTCTCCCACGTGGACGCCTCCTGCGGCGTGCTGGTCGACGTCCAGAACACTCTGGTGAACAACGCGATCTTCCGGTGGGCGAGTGACGACCAGAAGGCGCGCTACTTCCCGCGTCTGGTGAGTGACACGGTCGGCGCGTACGCCCTCTCGGAAGCGGGCTCCGGTTCGGACGCCTTCGCGCTCGCGACGCGCGCGCGGCAGGAGGGCGGCGACTGGGTTCTCGACGGGCGGAAGCTCTGGATCACGAGCGCGGCCGAGGCGGGGATCTTCATCGTCTTCGCGAATGCGAACCCCGACGCCGGATACAAGGGGATCACGGCTTTTCTCATCGAGCGCGAGTTCCCGGGCTTTCAGGTCGGCAAGAAGGAAGACAAGGCGGGAATCCGCGCCTCGTCGACCTGCGAGCTGATCCTCGACGGATGCCGCGTCCCAGCCGGCAACGTCCTCGGCGAAGTGGGGAAGGGGTACAAGATCGCGATCGAGACGCTCAACGAGGGGCGGATCGGGATCGGCGCGCAGATGATCGGCATCGCGCGCGGCGCGCTCGAGCACGCGATCGCCTACGCGAAGGAGCGGAAACAGTTCGGCAAATCGATCGGCGAGTTCCAGGGGCTGCAGTTCCAGATCGCCCAGGCGGCGACGAACCTCGAGGCGGCGCGGCTCATGGTCTACAACGCGGCGCGCCTCAAGGACGCGGGAAAGCCGTTCCTCCGCGAGGCCGCGATGGCGAAGCTGTTTTCCTCGCAGGTGTGCGAGCGCGTGACCTCCCTCGCCGTCGAGGTCTTCGGCGGCAACGGCTACACGAAGGAGTATCCGGTCGAGAAGTTCTGGCGGGACTCGAAGATCGGCACGATCTACGAGGGGACGTCGAACATGCAGCTCCAGACCATCGCGAAAACGCTATTCAGCGATCGGCTTTGAGTCGACTGTTCAACTGAAATGAAAAAGGGCGCCGTTGCCGGCGCCCTTTCGGGGTAGGAGAGTGTCAGCTACTCCGACCCTCCCCAGATTTGGAATCACTCATCGAACGCAGTACCTCCTCCCCTTGTATTTCCGGCGGACCCGAGGCCGGCGTCACGCGCTAGCAACGTGACCCACCACGCCGGAACGCCCCGGACCGGATCGGCCGCCCCTTCGCACCCCGCGGTGGCAGGGAGGGGCGGGAACTCGGTTAGCAGTCGAATCAAAGAACGGCGACAAAGCGCTGCCGCGCCGCGCACTCACGGAGGACAACTGATGGTGCCTTCCGCAAATTGCCGGGACGGGAACCAGCGCGTTTCATGTGTAAAACCATGGTAGGTTTTCGTGGGACTTATCGCAACGGTTTTTTTGGGGCGCCGTGGCACGAGAGCGCGAGCGGCCGCGTGCTAGAATCGATGCCCCCGGAATTCGGAGCCATGATCCGCCCGCGCGTCTTCCTGCCGCTTCTTCTCGTGACGGCCTCGGTGACGGCCTCGCTGACGGCCGCGACCGTTTCCGGAACCGTCTCGTTCGAGGCCCGCCGGGGGCAGAAGCCGAATCCGGCTGAGGCCGTCGTCTGGGCCGAGCCGCTCGATGCGCGCGCCCGGATCGCGCCGCGGGAAGCCGTCATGACCACGCGCGCGAAGACGCTGATCCCTCACGTCCTCGCCGTTCCGGCGGGCTCGACCGTTCGCTTCCCGAACGAAGATCCGATCACGCACAATCTCTTTTCCGTCTCTCCCGCGAATCCGTTCGACCTCGGGCTGTACCGCCGGGGCGACGAGGGGAATCAGCAGCGCTTCGACGAGCCCGGAATCGTGAACGTCTACTGCAACGTGCACCCGAACATGTCGGCCGTCGTCGTGGTCCTCGACACCCCGCACTGGACGCAGCCCGAGGCGGACGGCGCGTGGAAGCTCCAGCTGCCGCCGGGGCGGTACCAGCTCCACGCGTGGCACGAGCAGGGGGGAACGAGCGAGTCGCTGGTCGTGATCGGCCGCGACGGCACGATCCAGGGGACGACGAACGTCCGCTTCGACGTCTCGCGCTACCGGTCGACGCCGCATCTGAACAAGCACGGGAAGCCCTATTCGCGCGTGAGGGATTACTGATTTGAATACGCCGCTGCCCGAGGCGACGACCGGCGAGCGTGCCGCCGCCGCGCCCGCGCCGCGGCGGCCGAAGTTTCCTCTGGCGCTCAAGCTCTTTCTCCTGACGACGGTCGTGATCGTCGTCGCGTTCGGCGTCGCGCTCGGGATCACGCTGCAGCGGAGCGAGTCGGTCGCGAATCGCGAGGTCGCCCAGGCGATCGGGTCGGCCGCGGCGCTGTACGAGGAGCTCGAAGCGGTCCGCCTGCGCCTCCTGCTGCTCGGCGTCGACGTGAACGCGAGCGACGTCAGCTTCGTGACCTACGTCGAGAGCGCGATCCGCGGCGCCGCGCCGGCGCCGGACCAGCCGTCGCAGCCGGGACCGATCGACATCTTCAGCCTCCTCGACATTCTCCAGACGCGGCAGGAGATCCTCGGGACGGACCTCCTCGTTCTGACGGACGATCAGGGCTATCTGCTCGCGCGGACCGACGAGCCGTCCGTCACGGGCTCCGCGCGCGTCGATCTGTACGAGCGCATCCCGCTGCTTCGCGAGGCGATCGACCGCGGCGGCGCGGTCGCGGGGATCATCATTCTCGACGGCAAGGCGTATCACGCCGCCGTCGCGCCGCTGGCGGTCGGGGCGCGGGACCTCGTCACCGGCTACCTCGTGAGCGGGATGCAGATCGACGAACGCTTCGCGAGCCGCATCTCGGAGTCGACGCGCGCGGAGGTGATGTTCGTCAAAGGCGCAGGCGCGGACGGCGAGCCGCCGCTGGTCGTCCGCTCGCCGAACGCTCCGGATCCCGCCGCGGTGCGTCAGGTCGAGCCGTTGCAGGCGGCAATCGCCGCAGGACAGCCGGTCGCGCCGCGCCGCGTCTCCCTCGGAGGCGACGCGTGGGTCGCGACCGCGCGGCCCCTGTTCGCCGTCGAATCGGCCGGGGAGACGGGGGAGACGATCCCGGTCGGATCAGCGGTGTTCCTCCGTTCGTTCGACCAGGAGATCGCCCCGTTCCGGCAGATCGAGCAGACGCTCCTCGTCGCCGGTCTCGCGGCGATCCTCCTCGCGTTCCTTCTTTCGGCGCTCCTGGCGCGGCGCCTGACACGGCCGATCGCGCAGCTTGCGTCGATCGCCGGAGCCGTTGCGGGCGGCGATTATTCGGTGCGGCCGGACACGACGAGCACGGACGAGGTCGGCCTTCTGTCGCAGTCGTTCGACGAGATGATCTCGGCGCTCCGCGACAAATCAGAGATCGAGCACCTCTACCACGAGATGGCGGCGCGCGAGGCGTCGGGGGAGTTCGCCGCGCGCCGCCTCGCCGCGCCGCGCCGCGACGAGGGAACGATTCTCGTGACGGACCTTCGCGGAATCGGAACGACGGGAGAGGCCGAGCACGTCGTGGCGGCGATCGCGTCGGCGATGCGCGTCCAGGAAGAGGAGATCGCGCGCCAGGATGGAGAAATCATCGAGCTGCGCGGGCATCAGCTCCTGAGCTTTTTCGGGGGTGAGCGCGGCGCCGTGCGCGCGATCCGCGCGGCGCGCGTGATCAGCGAAGAGCTGGCGGGGCGGCATGGCGACGACGCGCTGACGATCGGCGCCGGGATCGCGACGGGGGAGTTCGTCTCGGGCGGGATCGGCGTCGCCTCGCGCGACGCGACCGCGGTGGTCGGCGATGCGCCGCTCCTCGCGCTGCTGTTCGCCTGGGAAGCACCGGGCGGCCACGCGTACATCTCCCTCGAGACGGGGCAGGCGGCGGGAGAAGAGATCACCGGGGCCGCGTCGCGCGACGAGGTCCGCCTCCGCTGGCTCCCGGCTCCTGTCGCGCTTCTCGACCTTCCGCTGCGCAGCGTTCGCCCCACGACGATGACGACGTTCGGTGCGGGGCAGCGCGAGGTGATGCCGACCATGCGCATCGGCGATCTTCCGGAGATCGGCCAGGTCGATCTGCGCCCCGGTGCCGTCTTCACGGGGCGCTACCGGATCGAGGAGATCGTCGGACGCGGCGGGATGGGCGTCGTCTACAAGGCGCACGACCAGCAGCTCGACGAGCTCGTCGCGCTCAAGGTTCTTCCCGGCGACGCGATGACGCGCTCCTCGGAGCAGATCGACCGGTTCAAGCGGGAGATCCGCCTCGCGCGCCGCATCACGCACCGAAACGTTCTGCGGACGTACGACTGGGGCGAAGCGGAGGGCGTCTACTTCATCAGCATGGAGTACGTGCGGGGGTACACGCTCGCGCAGTATCTCGAGAAGACGCCGGAGCCGCCGATCCGCGTCGCGCTCGGCATCGCGCGCCAGGTTTGCCGAGGGCTCGACGCCGCGCACGAGCAGGGGATCATCCATCGCGACATCAAGCCGCAGAACATCCTCATCGATCAGAAGGGCGAAGTGAAGCTGATGGACTTCGGCATCGCCCGGATGGCCGAAGCGGGCGGCGGCATGACGGCGCAGGGGCTGATCATCGGAACGCCGCACTACATGAGTCCCGAGCAGGTGGAGGGGAAGGTGCTCGATCCCCGCAGCGACGTCTACTCGATGGGAGTGCTCCTGTACGAGCTCACGACGGGGCGGAAGCCGTTCGACTCGCCGGCGCTCACGGCGATCCTCACGGCGCATCTGAGCGAGACGCCGCGCGCGCCCGTGACGATCCGCCCGGACATCGGCGCGCAGCTGAACGCGATCATCGTGCGGTGCCTCGCCAAGGACCCGAAACAGCGGTGGCCGAACGCGGGGGCGCTGCTCTCGCAGCTCGAGAGAGTGCAGGTCAGCGCCGCGGCGTAACCTTCGAAATAGGACCTATAGGACGAATAGGACGTATAGGACCTATAGGACGGGCCGAAGTCCTGCCTGTCCCATACGTCCTATACGTCCTATACGTCCTATAAACAAAAACGGCCGCAGAATCGCGGCCGTTGTCATTAAACCCCAGCGTCGAGGAAAGGCCTCAACTTTTTCGACCGTGACGGGTGCCGCAGTTTCCGCAGGGCCTTCGACTCGATCTGCCGGATGCGCTCGCGCGTGACGTTGAACGAGCGGCCGACTTCCTCGAGGGTGTGCTCCGAGCCGTCGCCGACGCCGAAGCGCATCCGGAGGACCTGCTCCTCGCGCGGGGTGAGCGTGCGGAGCACGCGCCCGGTCTGCTCCTTGAGGTTCGAGACGATGACGTGCTCGATGGGGGAGACGACCGCGCGGTCCTCGATGAAATCGCCGAGATGCGAATCTTCCTCTTCGCCGATCGGCGTTTCGAGGGAGATGGGCTCCTGGGCGATCTTCATGATCTTCCGGACCTTGGAGACCGGCAGGTCCATCCGCTCGGCGATCTCCTCGGCGTTCGGCTCGCGGCCGAGCTCCTGGACGAGAGCGCGCGAGGTGCGCGTGAGCTTGTTGATGGTCTCGATCATGTGGACCGGGATGCGGATCGTGCGGGCCTGGTCGGCGATCGCGCGGGTGATCGCCTGGCGGATCCACCACGTCGCGTACGTCGAGAACTTGTAGCCGCGGCGGTACTCGAACTTCTCGACCGCCTTCATGAGGCCGATGTTCCCCTCCTGAATGAGGTCGAGGAACTGGAGGCCGCGGTTGGTGTACTTCTTCGCGATCGAGACGACGAGGCGGAGGTTCGCGACGATCAGCTCCTGCTTGGCCTGCTCGGCCTCGTCCTCGCCGCTCCGGATCTCGCGGATCGTCTTCTTGATCTCCTCGTGGTTCGTGCTGAACGACCCCTCGAGCTCGCCGAGCCGCTCGGTGTACTTCGCGATGCGGCGGCGGTAGAAGTCGCGGCGCGTGCGGTCCTTCTCGCGCTTGAGCGACTGGTCGTCCTTGCGGACCTGCGCGATGACCGTGGAGAACTCGGAATCGATCTCCTTGAGCTTGTTGATCATGCGGTTCCGCGCCTGCGGCGTGAACTCGAGCTTCCGCACGGCGTCGGCCATGTCGGCCGTGAGCTTGTCGATCTGCTTGGTGAGCTGCGCCGAGATGCGCGGCTTCTTCGCGGCGTCCGCGAGCTTCGCGCGCGCGTCCTTGATCTTCCGATCGAGCTTCGCGATCTGATCGAAGATCTTCATGATCTCTTCGAGCTTGTTCCCGTTCTTCGCGTCGTTCGGGTCGTACTCCTCGTCGTCCGCGAGCGCGAGGTCGATCATGTCCTTCATGACCTTCGGGTCTTTCTTCGCGGTCTCGTAGACGCGGAGGATCTCCTCGAGGATGATGCGGTTCTGGGAGAGCGCCTTGTAGATCCTCCGCTCGCCCTTCTCGATCCGCTTCGCGATCTGGACCTCGCCCTCGCGGTCGAGCAGCTTCACGGTCCCCATCTCGCGGAGGTACATCCGGACGGGATCGTTGGTCTTGTCGATCAGGCCGGCGGCGGCCGCGGCGATCTCGGCCTGGATCTCCTCGCGCTCGGTGACTTCCTTGTCCTCGCCGCCCTCGGGCGTCGTGTCCTTCGGCGCGGGGATCTTGTCCACGTCCTCGACGACCTCGATGCCGAGGTCGGCGAAGCGGATGTAGATCTCGTCCAGCTCCTCCGGCGTGCTCGTCACGTCCTCGGGAAGCGTCTCGTAGATTTCGTCGTACAGCAGGTAACCCTTTTCCTTGCCGGCGACGATGAGCTGCTTGACTTCGGTGTATTTGTCTTCGATGTTGACTTCGGTGCCTTCATCGAATGGCGAGTCGATCTCGAGGTCCGTAGTCCGCAGACGGGTGCTCATCAGTGTGTTCTCGCTCCTTTGGTGAGGTGGGTGCGCGTGGGTGTGGATGGGATCGGGTCAACGCATGCGAGCTCTGCCATTCCATCTCCGCCCCGTGAGGAGGGGTCGCTTTCCGGACGTACGAAGCCGTGGTTCCGTCGTCGGAAGGGGACAATCACGTAAGCAACAGAGGACAATAATTATTTCAGCGCGTGCAGCCTTCGCGAGAGCTGCATCTTTTCGTCGTCGAGCGCCCGTTCGCGGTCCAGATCTCCCGCCTCCCGCACCGTTCGAATTTCGGTCGTGATTTCCCTGAGGCGCCGGTCAAGATAGCGTCGTTCCATCAGACGAGCGGTCTCTCCGAGCGATTTTGGTGAGTCGTCGTCCTTTTCGTCAGGCGCCAGGGCGAGCTCGGAGAGTCGCGTCAGTTCAGATTCCCCTCTAAGATCGGTCGCAATCTCCGAAAAATCAAGAGGTTGGCCGCTGGAGATTCGCTCGCGCGCGACCCGGAAAATCGACCGGCAGTCGGGGTCGTCGAAGTACTCTTCCCGCAGGATTCCGATCAGCTCGCCTGGATCCGAAGCGTGGAGCAGGGCGCGGAGGGCCTGCTTCTCGCCGCTCGAGATCGGGGCCGCGACGGCCCTCTCCCTCGTCCCGCCGGCCGGGTCCCCGCCCCCCGCGCGCACGCGCGCCCAGACCGAGGAGAACTCGAGGCCGAGCCGGTCGGCGACGCGCTGCGC
>JBOGJQ010000009.1:0-1459 GCA_050745405.1 Thermoanaerobaculia bacterium
ATCCTGAGCCGTGGAACGGCACGATGTGCCGGTGGAGCGCGAATGACTCCAAGCTGTCATCCCGAGCCGTGAGGCGAGGGATCTGGGGGTCGGGCGCGCGACGATCTTCCGCTCCCACCCGCCCAGATCCCTCGCTACCGCTCGGGATGACAGCTCTGTGTCATTAGAAGCGACGCGGCGCGGACGGCGTGAGCGAAGGATCTCCTCCGCCGCGTCTCAATCCGGCACAGCATGGCGAGTCTGAGTCGCAGCTGAGGAGATCCTTCGTCGCTTCGCTCCTCAGGATGACGAGGCTCAACGGCTAACCGGCAACCGACAACGAATAACGAACAACGAACAACGAACAACGAACAACGACTACGCGTAGGCTTGCCGCACGAAGCGCGCGTCGTCGGGCGAGAGCGCCTCCCCCACGGCGGCCGCGGCTTCGGCCTGCCGCCGGTTCCGCTGCCCCAGAAGGACCGTTCCCGCCGGCGCGTCCGCGAGCAGAGCGCCGAGAACGCCGTGAAGGACTGGCTCGGGCCAATCCGCGAAACGATCCCGGAGCGCGGCCGCGCCGCGTTTCATCCGCGCGATGAACTCCGGATCGCGAAAGCCCTCGATGCGCGACCGGAAATCCCCCTCGGGAAACTCGACCGGCGCGTCGTACTTCCCGAGCAGGAGCCCGTGCATGAGCGGCGAGAAGAACGCGACACCGAGGTCGTGGGATTCGACCCAGTCGCGGAGGCCGCTCGAGGCGTAGTCGTCGTCGATGATGTTCCGGTACGGCTGGACCACGTCCGGGTCGGCGCGCGCGACATACTTCATGATTTTCGCGCCGTCCCAGTCGGAGAGGCCGAGAAAGCGGAACTTTCCCTCCTCCCGCAGGCGCCGCATCGTCGCGAGCGCGTCGTCGAAGTACTCCCCGTTCGGGCCGAAGTCGCAGTGGTGGAAATAGTAAAGGTCGACGACGTCGGTGCCGAGGTTGCGCAGCGACCGTTCCATGCGCGCTCGGATCAGGTCGGGATGATAGTAGTGACCGTACCCGCCTTCATCCCAGCCGACCTTCGTCGCGAGAAAAATGCGCTCGCGCGGAACGCGAGCCCACACGCCGCCGATGAGCGTCTCCGCGCGGCCGTCCCCGTAGACGTCCGCCGTGTCCCAGTGCGTGATCCCGTTCTCGAACGCCGCGAGGATCGCCTCGGTCGCCTTCGCGTCGTCGTGGCCCGACCAGCCGACCGACACCTCGCCCGACTTGTTCGGCCCGCCGTGGCCCCACGTTCCGAGGGAGACGCGGGGAACTTCTACATTCGTACGGCCGAAACGGATGGTGTTCACGCGGAGACTCTATCTGAAGAAGGTTGATGAACGCAGAACGCAGAACGCAGAACGTAGAAGCAAGAAAAGAACCCGTTCACGAATGCAAAATTGAGGCGAGCGTCAGCCCGAGCGGAGCGAGGGATCAGGGACGGGTGGGACG
>JBOGJQ010000010.1:0-3190 GCA_050745405.1 Thermoanaerobaculia bacterium
CGACGCGGCGGAGCGGCGGGCAGGTGGTTTTGGCGGATAACAGGGGTGGTGGCTTTTGGGATCAGCTTTTTGGGTGGTGGTGAGGGAGTTCTATCCAACCCCAAACTCCACCTCGCCCGCCTTGCCGAGCTCCGCACGCTCCACCTTCACGCGCCTTCGCGATTTTTTCGGCACCGCGATGAAGATCAGCTCCGCCCCCTCGTAATCGAGAAACTCCGGTGGGTCGAGCGTCGTGAAGCGGCGGTCGCCGAAGCGGTCCTGCAGGCGGCGTGGGAAGGGCGTGACGAGGTGGAGCCGCGCTTCGGCTTCCTCTCCCCTTTCAATGTCGATCTCGATCGCCTCCAGCGTCGCCGGATTTACGACCGCCACGATGAAGTCGGCCTCGGATTCGGCAGCGAGCTCGGCGGCCGGGCCGGAGCGATGCCGCGCCGGGTCGAGCCGCCACAGCAGGTGCGTGTGCGTACCGTGTGACTCGAGCGTGTAAACGCCGTCGGCGAAGCGGCGGCACTCCGGGAGGTGACGCTCGCCGCGCGTTTTCGTCATGTAGCGCCGCTCGCAGAGCGCGGGCTCCAGCTCCTCCGGCGTCTTCGCCACGGCATCGACCCATCCCCAGAAGCGGGGATCGGAATCTCCGGCGCGCGGGATTCTCTTCCGGCCGATGGCGATGAGGCGCGCCGCCGTGCCGTTCTCGGGGACGAGGGCGAAGAGCGTCCGCTGCACGTCCTCGAGGGTGGCGGGGTGGGGCCGCTCGACGCGCGGGCGGTAGAAGAGGTGGACGGTGCCTCGCTCGAGCTGCATGCCTGGACCGGGCTCATCCACGCTGCGTGCCCATATCATCTAAGATAGGGTTCTTCCCTGAAGGAAATCTTCGCGGCGGACTCGGATGGAGCTGCTGGAACGCGAACCGTGTCTCGAAGCCCTGGCGGGCGCGCTGCGGCTCGCCGGGTCGGGGAGCGGCCGCATCGCGGCGATCTACGGCGAGGCGGGCATCGGCAAGACCTCCCTCCTGGAGGCGTTCGCCGCGGCGCACGCCGGCGAGGCGCGGATCTTCTGGAGCGGGTGCGAAGCGCTTTCGACGCCGCGCGCGCTCGGCCCGCTGCACGACGTCGCCCGCCTGACCCGCGGCCCGCTGGAGCGCGGACTCGCCGGCGAAACCGAGAGGAGCGCCCTCTTCGCGATCGCTCTCGACGAGCTCGCGCGCGTCGCGCCCACGGTCCTCCTCGTCGAAGACGTTCACTGGGCCGACGACGCGACGCTCGACCTGCTGAAGTTCCTCGGCCGGCGCGTCGCGCACCTTCCTCTCCTCGTCGTTCTCACCTGGCGTGACGACGAGGTCGGCGCCGGACATCCTCTCCGCCGGACTCTCGGCGACATCCCGGCGTACACCCTGGAGAGGATCCGCCTCGAGCGCCTGTCGGAGGCGGCGGTGAGGCGCATGAGCGACGCGGCGGCGCGCGACGGGCGCGACGTCTTCCGCGTGACGGGCGGAAATCCGTTCTTCGTGACCGAGGTCCTGATGCGCGAGGGCGGAGGCGTGCCCGAGAGTATTCGCGACGCCGTGCTGGCGCGGACCTCCCGGCTCGGAGCGGCGGCGCGCGACGCGATGGAGCTCGTGTCGGTCATCCCGTCTCGCGCGGAGCGATGGCTGCTCGCCGGCGACGTGACGGCAGGCATCGACGCCTGCATCCGGGCGGGCGTGCTCGTCGAGTGCGACGGGTGGGTGATGTTCCGTCACGAGCTCGCGCGGATGGCCGTCGAGGAAACGCTCGATGCCGCAAGGCGTCGGGAGCTCCACCGGCGCGTTCTCACGCGGCTCGAGGAGCGAGGCGGCGAGGTCGAGCGCGCGCGTCTCGCCCACCATGCGGTCCATTCGGGAGACGATGCCGCGGCGCTCCGTCACCTCCTCGCCGCCGGCGCGCGGGCCGCAGCCCTCGGTGCACACCGTGAGGCGGCGGCCCACTACGAGGGCGCGCTCGAGCATCGATCGCTGCTCGAGCCGGCCGCCGAGGCGGACCTGCTCGAGCGCCTCTTCCGTCAGCTCCAGACGTATGGGTGGTCCGAGAGCGCGCGCGAGATGCTGTCGCGCGCTCTCGAGATCCGCCGCCGGCTCGGCGATCCAGCCGCCGTGGGGCGGGACCTCCGCTGGATGAGCCGGATCACGTGGCTGTGCGGCGACATGGCCGGCGCGCGCGCTTGGGTCGAAGAGGCGAGCGCCGTCCTCGAACGGCTTCCCGAGAGCGCCGGGCTCGCGATGGTATGGAGCACGCGCTCGCAGCTCGCGATGCTCGCCGAGCACGACGACGAATCGCTGGCGTGGGGACGCCGCGCCCTCGAGCTCGCGCGGCGCCTAGGAGACACGGAGACGATCGTCCACGCCCTCACGAACATCGGCACGACGATGATGCTCCGCGACAGGGAGCGTGGGCTCGCGGATCTACGCGCGGCGCTCAGCCTCGCGAAGGAGAACGAGTTTCACGAGCAGGCGTCGCGCGTCTATGCCTGCCTCGTTTCGGCCTTCGGCGTGCAGCGCTCCGTCGCCGAGGCCATCGAAGCGACCGATGAGGGGATCGCCTACACGACGGCTCTCGATCTCGATTCGTGGACGCATTACGTGCGGGGGTGGCGCGCGTTCGCGCTCCTCCACGCCGGACGGTTCGACGAGGCCGAGGCGCACGCGCACGCGGTGCTCTCGGCTCCCGGAGACCACGCCAGCGTCGGACGGATCTCCGCTCTGACGGCTCTCGGCCGCCTCCTCGTCCGCCGGCGCGATGCGTCCGCGGCGGCAGTCGTCGAGGAAGCAATCGGGATCTCGATCTCTCTCGACACCGTTCAGCGTCTCGCTTTGGATGTGAGCAGCCTCGCGGAGGCCGCATGGCTCGCCGGCGATATGGAGCCCGTTCTCCCGATGCTCCGCGCGACCTGGCGCAAAGCCCTCGAGCGCCGCCAGGGCGAATCCGTCTCGGAGCTGTCGTTCTGGCTGTGGCGCGCGGGGGAGCTCCGCGAGCCGCCCGATTTCGCCGTGCTGCCGTGGGTCCATCAGATTCGTGGCGACTGGCGTCGGGCCGCAGAGGAGTGGGGCGCGCTCGGGTGTCCGTACGAGCGGGCGATGGCGCTCGCCGACGGCGACGCGCGCGCGGTGACCGAAGGCGCGGCGCTCCTCGAGCGGATCGGCGCGACGGCGGCCGCGGCG
>JBOGJQ010000011.1:0-1428 GCA_050745405.1 Thermoanaerobaculia bacterium
GCTTCGTCCTCGCTCTCGCCCCAGGACCCGAGCCGGGCCAGAGCTACAACACCGACATCTACACGGTTCGGCTCGCGGGCGGCGAGCCGGAGCTCCTCCTCGGACGGACGGGAACGGACGACGAGCCGCAGTACTCCCCCGACGGGAAGTGGATCGCGTTCGTCACGGGACGCGGCGAGGTCGACTGGGCCGCCGATCAGCACCTCGCCGTGATCTCCGCCGGCGGCGGAGCCCCGCGCGTCATCTCCGGCGACTACGACCGCTTCGTCGACGACTTCACGTGGGCCGCCGACTCGAAGTCGATCTACTTCGGCGGGTCGTGGAATCTGCGCGGGCACCTCTTCCGCGTCGGCGCCGACGGGCGCGGCTTCACGAATCTCTCGCAGCGGCACGGCGTCGCGAGCGACGCGCACTTCCTGCCCTCACGCGACCGCGTCGCGTTCGTCTGGCAGAGCCTCACGGACCCTCCGGAAATCCACGTCTCGCCCATCTCCCGCTTCGCTCCGCGCGCGATCACGGAAATCAACGCGTTCTACCGCGACCGGACTCTCGGCGAGACGAGCGTCGTGCGGTGGACGAATCCCAGCGACGGGCTCGAGATCGAAGGACTCCTCACGCTGCCCATCGGCTACGAGCCGGGGATGCGCGTTCCGCTGCTCCTCTTCGTCCACGGCGGACCCGCGAGCCACTTCAGCGAGCAGTATCTCGGCTACCTCGGTCACGTCTACCCGCCGCACGTCTTCGCCGCGCGCGGATACGCCGTCCTCCGGGCGAACCCGCGCGGCAGCGGCGCGTACGGCTCGACGTTCAAGAGCGCGAACCGCGCCGACTGGGGCGGCGGCGACTTCGCGGATCTCATGGCGGGCGTCGACATGCTCGTCGAGCGCGGGATCGCCGATCCCGAGCGGCTCGGGATCATGGGGTGGAGCTACGGCGGCTTCATGGCCGCATGGGCGATCACGCAGACCGACCGGTTCGCCGCGGCGAGCATCGGCGCTCCCGTCGTCCACCTCGCCTCCATGGAAGGGACCTCGGACATTCCGGGATTCATCGCGAGCTACTTCGGCGCGTCGCCGTGGGAGGCGGGCGATCTCCATCGCGAACGGAGTCCGCTGACGCACGTCGCGAACGCGGAAACTCCGGCCCTGATCCAGCACGGCATGTGGGACGATCGCGTCCCGTTGTCACAGGGACGCATGTACCACCAGGCCCTTCTCGACGTCGGCGTCCCCTCGGTGCTCGTCGTCTACCCCCGCACCCCGCACACCGCGCGCGAGCCGCGCCTCCGGATGGACGTGATGAAGCGGAACGTCTGGTGGTTCGACCAATGGATCCGCGACGACGAGCGGAGTTACGAGGAGTACTGGGACGCTACTCGCTAGTCGCTCGTCGCTCGTCGCTCGTCGCTCGTCGCTCGTCGCTCGTCCG
>JBOGJQ010000012.1:0-2493 GCA_050745405.1 Thermoanaerobaculia bacterium
CCTTGCCGCGGGATCCGCCGTCGCCACTCCTGAGGCTTCGACGATAAGCAGGGACTCGACGCCTTCGAACGGCGGAGAAATCTCGTGACGCTCGAGGCCGCGCAGATCGGCGACCGGACTCTCGCCATAGCCGCGCGGCTCGACGCGCGCGAATCCGCTCGCGCCCAGCGCGCTCTCGAGCATCGGCCCGTTGTAGAGGAACCGGTGACCCCAGCCGTGGAAAGCGCGATTCAGCTCGAGGCATCCAAGAATCGCTTCGTCAGAAGCAAGCGTCCCAGGGCGGCGGTAATGGCTCAGCCACACCCAGTCGAGATTCGGCGTGGAGAGGCGAAGCACCCCGCCTTCCGCCAGGACGCGCCGGCACTCCCCGAGAAACTGCAGCCCCTCGGCGAGCGTGAGATGCTCGATGAAGTGCTCGGCGAAGATGCGTGAGACGCCGTCGAACGGAAGTCCACGGCGCACGTCGAGAACGCGATCGACGCCGGGATGCTCCTCGAGATCGACGTTCACCCAGCCGTCCAGCGCGACCGTTCCCGAGCCGATGTGGAGCTTCACCACGACGTCGCGATTGTACCGGGCGGTTGGAGGGCTGGCGTCCGCGAAGCGGCGGCGGCCCTACCTAGTACGCGTTCTCGTGACGCAGGCCGTGGCGCAGCGTCAGGAGAAGAATCTTGAGGTCGAGAAGCAGCGACCAGTTCTCGATGTAGTAGAGATCGTGCTCGAGGCGCATCCGCACGCTCGTGTTGCCGCGCCACCCGTGCACCTGCGCCCACCCGGTCATCCCCGCGCGCACCTTGTGCCGCAGCATGTAGTGCGGATACTCCGCGCGGAACAGGGCCACGAACTCCGGCCGCTCCGGCCGGGGCCCGACGAGGCTCATGTCGCCGCGGATCACGTTCCAGAGCTGCGGCAGCTCGTCGAGCGACCAGGCGCGGATCCACCGCCCCACCCGCGTCCGCCGCGGATCGTCCTTCTCCGCCCACTTCGCGCCGACGTCCGTCTCCGCGTCCAGCCGCATCGACCGGAACTTCACGATCTCGAACGCGATCCCGTCGAGACCCATCCGCCTCTGCCGATAGAACACCGGCCCGCGATCCTCGAGCCGGATCGCGATCGCGATCGCCGCCATCAACGGCGCGCTGACGACGAGCGCCGCCAGCGCGAAGACGACGTCGAAGAGGCGCTTCACCGCGAGGCTCCATCCCTCGAGCGGCGTCTCCGACAGGTTGATCGTCGGCAGCCCGTCGACGTCCTCGACGCGCGAGCGGAGCGCCATGAACTGCAGCAGGTCCGGCACGACGTGAATCGACACCATCTCCCGCGTCAGCCGGTCGAGCAGAGCCATCGTCTCCTTCGACGAGTCGTGCGGCAGCGCGACGAAGACGTGATCGATCGCGCGCTCCGCGATCGCCTTCTCGGCGTCCGCGATCCCGCCGAGCCGCTCGAGGCCGGGGATCTCGCCCGCGTCCGCGACGTAGCCCGCGACCGCGAACCCGAGCTCCTGATGGCTCCGCAGCCGCGCGACGACCGCCTTCGCGAGCTCGCCGCTCCCCGCGATCAGGACACGCTCGAGGCTCTTCCCCTTGCGGTACCGCGCCTGCAGGACGCGCCGAACCACCGTCCGCCCGATCATGACGAACGAGACTTCGCACGCCATGAAGATCGCGAGCGTCGCGCGCGAGTACTCGACGAGGATCCCCTCGGGGCGGATCCACAGCAGGAGGCCCGACATGCCGAGCGCGCCGAGGACCGTCGCGACCGCGACACCGAGACCCTCCTCGGCCGGCGTGCGCGTCGGCCGGATCCGGTAGAGCCCCTGGACGGCGAACGCCAGCGGGAACACGAGCATGATCAGAGGAAGGATCCGCGCGTAGACCCAGAACTCCTGGTGCCCCTTCGTGACGGGGATGACCTCGACCGCGAAGCGCAGCCAGTACGCCGCGACGATCGCGAGCGCCGAGGCCGTCGCATCGATCGCGACGTAGATCGCCGCCAGGGTTTCGTACTTTCTCTGGATCATGCTTCAGCCCGCCGCCAACACGCCTTCGATCAGTGTACGGAACTCCTCCTGGAAGCGTCGCCTCGAAAATACGTTCGCCCGGCGGCGCATCTCCTGCCGGTCCCACGCGATCGCGGTCACGCGCCGCATCGCCTCGAGGAATGACCCCGGGGTGGCGTTCCCCACGAGGATTCCCGTTGCGCCGTCCACCACGGTCTCGATCACTCCCCCTTCGGCGATCGCGACGACCGGCGCACCCGATGCCGCCGCCTCGAGGGGCGTGATCCCGAAATCCTCGACGCCCGGAATGATCAGCGACTCGGCGCGCGCCATGAGATCGACGACCTCGTCGTCGGAGACGAATCCCCGAAACTCGGCCGTCGCCCCCGCCATTTCCCGCAGCCGCTTCTCCTCGGGTCCGCTTCCGACGACGATCAGCCGCTCCCGTCCGGCGTTCGCCGCGGCGACGGCGACGTCGATGCGCTTGTACGGAG
>JBOGJQ010000013.1:0-4279 GCA_050745405.1 Thermoanaerobaculia bacterium
GAAGAGGGTAGCCGGTGGTGACGGCCCGAAGGGCCGGAACCACCGGAACGAGCACCACACGAATGCCGCCCCGGAGGGGCGGCGCCATTCCGCGGCCCCTCCGGGGCCGAATCAATTCATCGCCTCAGTCCGGTGGTTCCGCCGCTCCGCGGCATCACCACCGGCTACCCTCCTCCGCGCCTCCGGCGCGGGCTCGAGCGCGAGGCTCTTCCGCGGCACGGGAAATGCTCGCCCCGCTTTGGATTCTGGCCCGAGGATGCGTGTCAGGCACAGACGCCTCCAGAGATTCACGAGCGGCCTTCTTCTCCTCCCGCTCTTCTGGTGTCTGTTCGCGTTGTTCGCCTTCGGGCCGTTCGATCGGGAAACGCCGGCACAGATCATCCTGACGGTGACCGGCGCGGTCTGGGCGGCCGTGGTCGTTCTCCTCGCCATGCGCCGGCTGATCGGATTGGAGACTCTCGGCGGCCTCGCGCTCGCAGTCGCCGCCATGATCGGGTTCTATTCGATTCCGCTGCGCGGTGACCTGCCGCCCGACCTCGACGCGCTGAACCGCCGCATCAGCGCGTCGCACGAGGACCGGTACGAGTACGCGCGCGAGGCGTTTCGTGTCGTGGTGCGGTCGTTCACCGGCCCCACGCGGGAGTACCTGCTGCAGCCGCAGCGCATCTTCCTTCTCAAGGATGCCGGCTATTACTGGGAAACGCGCGGCTATGTTCCCTCGCACCTGCTCGCGCAGCTCTACCGGAAACTCCTTCTGGCGAGCGGGCGATTCGACGAGACGGAAGTCGTCTATCGGACCGGTCGCTGCTACAACTCGCCGCACGGATACGTCGTCATTCGCCACCCGCGCCGATCGATTTACGCCGACATCTGGGCCGCGCAGAACATCGACGCCTACCGGTTCGGCCAGCTCGTCGAGATGCCGTCCTGCGACGCGCTGGCGAAGAGCGGTCCGCAGGGCGAGCCGTACGAGGCGGCGAATACCCCGGCCGGCGCGCAGGCCGGCCTTCCGACGAGGGGCGAGATCGACGCGTTTTCCCGCGCTACGCGGACGGTCGTTCGGCCGTGATCCGAATCCGGTTCATCACGTCCTCGACGCCGCGAACCGACTCGGCGAGGATCTCCGTCCGGCGCTTCGTGCGGCGGTCGGCGACCGTCCCGTCGAGAGTCACCACGCCGTCTTCGACGCGCACGGTGAGATCGCTCGCGTCGACGTCGGCGGCATCGGTGAGGAGCTGGTTGACGTCCTCGCGGATCCTCTCGTCCGAGCGCCGGTAGTTCCGGGGCCCTCGCCCGCGGAAGGACGGGGGCGGCATCGCGCCGCGGTCGCGCGGAATGAATCCCGGATCGGGGGGTCCCCACAGCGAGCCGCTCTGTCCTCGAAACGGCTGAGGGTACGGCTGACCGCCGGCCCAGTCCCCGCCGAGATAGCCGCCGCCGCGGTACCCCGCGTCCTTGGCGGTCCCGTAGTCGCGGTCGCGCGGCTCGCCGTAATGCGGAGGGTCGTACTCGGCGGATCGGCGTGGCATGAGTTTGCCCTCCCATCCGGGGGACGGAGCAAGTCGCGAACCAGCGCTCTACGCGCGGTGGAACGCCGGGCGGCGTTCCCCTCGGGCTTCCCGAAAGTTGACATCCGCCGCCGGGGATCGGGCCTAAAATCCCGCCAAATCGGACAGGAGGAAAGGCCATGAAAATCCGCACTCGGTGGATCCCGCTGTTCCTGGTTCTCTTCGCGCTCCCGCTCGCCGCCGGCGAGGAGCCTCCCGCGCAGCAGCCGATGGACGAAGCGGCCATGATGGAGGCCTATGTCACGGCCGGCATGCCCGGCGAAGCCCACGAGAAGCTGGCCGCGTTCGTCGGCACGTGGGACACGACCGTCCGAATGTGGGCGGCTCCCGGGGCACCGCCGAGCGAATCGACCGGCGTGGCCGAGAATCGCCTGATTCTCGGCGGCCGCTGGCTCGAGCAGCGCTTCACGAGCTCGTTCATGGGCGAGGAGTTCGAGGGGCTCGGCTATACCGGCTACGACAACGCGAAGAAGCACTACGTCGGCACGTGGATGGACTCGATGAGCAGCGGCATCATGCTCACGACCGGAGAGGCGGCCGACGCGAAGACGTTCACGTTCAGCGGCACGATGGATGATCCCGTCATGGGGAAGTCCATGCTGATCAAGGAGAAGATCGTCATCCACGGCGACGACCGCCACGTCATGGAGATGTGGGGCCCGGGACCTGACGGGAAGATGTTCAAGAACATGGAGATCGAGTACGTCCGGAAGAATTGACCTCCGCGGTCACTTCTGCTTCCGCCACTCCTTCTCGATCCTCGTGCTCATCCGTTCGACGTAGCGCCCGAGCGCCGCGGAGTCGACGAAGGGATTCGTCGCTCCGCCGGCGCTCGCGCGCTTGCCGGGAGACGGGAAAATTCGCGTCACGATCCTTCGAGCGGGCGCTTGAGGGTGAAGATCCAGCAGCGCGGCTCGTCCCCTTCGCGCACCTGAACGGCGACGAGCTCCCACCGGTCGCGCCCGAGGTGGTTGAGCATTTCGCTCTGTTCGCGCGCGATCGCATCGGCGGAATCGTCGTCGTCCGGGCACTGGATCTCCTGCCGGTACTCCCACCGCCCGTCGCTCCCGCCGGGGATGAGATCGCCGAGGGGGATCCGCGGCCGGACGGTGAGGCATCCCGCCTGGAGCAGCGCGCCGGCGGCGAGGATCAGAAGGGCGATGCGTCTCACGACGTCACCGGCTGGTGTAGTACCTGCGGAGCCACGCCGCGAGGCCATCGAGTCCCGGGAAGAGGACCCGCTCGGTGACGTTCGCCTGGTCGAGTTTGTCACGGACTTCTCCTTTCAGCGCCGCCGGAAAGACGACCTTCCGGAGCAGAGACGGGTGTTCGGCGAGGAAGCTCTCGAGGTCGAGGTCCGCGCGCGAGGGGATCGAGAAGAGGGCGAACTGGTTGACGATCCGCTGGTCGAGCGACGGCGGCTCGAAGAAGACGACGAAGTCGCCGCTGCCGATCCGCTCGAACTCGCGGAGCGACGGCGCGAACGTCTCCAGCATCTCGCTCGTGAAAATCTGCGACTCCTCGTCGCTGAGAACGCGGCGGATGGCGGCGGGAAGGAGCTCGTTCGCCTTGGCGTAGTCGACGGACCACACGACGCCGTCGGCGTCGTAGGCACGCTGGTCGGCCGTCGCGAAGTGAAGCCCGACGAAAGGGGAGTACGTCCAGTCGAGCATGCGGGTCGGCAGCCCGTGGTGCTTGCCGAGCGCGAGCCAGTCCCAGATCGAATCGCTCGCGTAGGAGCTGCGCGCGTATTTGCGGAAGTGCTTCAGCAGGTGGTACTCGTGGCGTTCGAGGCGGGTCTTCTGCAGCGACGTGCGCAGATCGCCCCGTTCGACCGAGGCGCCGCGAAAGACGAACGGGGAGCGGTGCCGGCGGATCTCGGACCTCCAGGAGTCGTGATAGAGCGCCTCCTGGAGAGCCGCCCACGTGTCCACGCGCACTTCGGCCACGACGGCCGACTCTGCAATGGCCATGCACTGGTGTCTGTAACGTATGATCCGGGCCGATGCAGGCGACCTTCGACGAAGGCGCGCTCGCGCGCCTCGAGGCGATTCTCGCGGCCCGCCCGGCCGGCGAAATCGACGTCGGTCCGCTCCGCCGCGCGTGCGTCCTCATCCTTCTGGTGCGCGACGAGCGCGGCTGGGGCATCCTCTTTTCTCATCGCTCGCCCGACCTCCCGGTGCACAGCGGACAGATCTCGTTTCCCGGCGGAAGCGCCCTTCCGGGGGAGGAGCTCGAGGCGGCGGCCTTGCGCGAGACCGAGGAGGAGGTCGGGATTCCGGCGGAGGCGGTGCGCCTCATCGGGCGCCTCGACGACGTCATGACGCGCACCGGGTTCGTCGTCGCGCCGTTCGTCGGCGTGCTGCAGCGGAGAATCGAGTACGTCCTCCAGGAGGCCGAAGTCACGAGCGTGTACGAGGTGCCGCTGGACGTTCTCCTCTCCCGGCACAATCCGGAGATCCGTCACCTCCGCTATCGCGACCGGACTTATCCCTCGTACTTCTACAAACACTCCCCGATCGAGATCTGGGGACTGACGGGCGGAATCCTGAAGAGTTTCCTCGACCTCGTGCGGCTGGTCATCCCGAGCGGAGCGAGGGATCAGGGACGGGCGGGACGCGCGTGACGCAGCATCGTCCTTCGGTGGTCGAGCGAACATTCGTCGTCCCGCCGACCTGAGGCGTTCCGATCACGGATTCCCCGCCCGACCC
>JBOGJQ010000014.1:0-2732 GCA_050745405.1 Thermoanaerobaculia bacterium
TTCACGCTCCGCCATTCCGAGCCCGTCGTCGGCGCGAACACCTCGTACTCGAGGGCGTAGCGCGCGCGCAGGTCCTCTTCGATCCGCTGGTATGCCTGCGCGAGCTGCTCCGTCGTGGCATTGACGACGAATCCGCCGCTCTCGGCCGCCAGATAGCGGAGCCGGTCCGCGTGCCGTCCCGGCTTCCCGTCCGGCCCGAACGCGATCACGTAGATCGGAACGGCGGCGAGCCGGATCTCGCGGATGATCTCGGCCCACCCGGTCAGCGAATGGGTGTCCTCGCCGTCGGAGAGAAGGACGATCGCCCGCCGGCTCGTCTCGGGCCGCAGCTCGCGCAGCGCGGCGTCGAGCGCGTCCCACAGCGCGGTATTTCCACCGCACCTGATATTGGACAGGGCGGCCGTGACCTCGGCCTGCTCTCCCGTGAGCTGCTGCCACTGGCGCGGGACGTTGTGGATCGAATAGACCGCGGCGCGATCGGCGTCGCGCATCGACCGCTCGACGAAATCCGCGGCGGCCTTCGTGACGTCCGTCATGAACTCCGACATGCTGTTCGATGCGTCAACGACCAGCGCAAAGGAGATCGGATCCTCGAAAACCTTCCGGAATCCGACGATCGTCGCCTTCTCTCCCTCGTCCCAGACCCGGAACATACCGCGCTCGAGGTCCGTCAGGACGTCGCCGGTCTCGTCGAGGACGGAGACCTCGATCGGCACCTTCCGCATCTCGTAGCGTTCGAGATGCACGCTGGCCGAGGCGGTAAGGCCGTGGCTCGCTTCGACGCCCGAGCGCGTGCGCGCCGTGGCGTGGATGAGTGCGCTGTGCACCGGAGGTCCTTGCACGATCCACGGCGGCGACGTGCGCCGGCCGAGCAGGTGGACGTCGTGGTAGAACTCGACCTCCACGACCGGATCGTCGTCCGGCGCGGTCACGAGCGCCTCGACCGTGCCGTTCTCCCGCTTCACGAGGCGGATCGACAGCGGATCGTGGCCGGCGTTGATGACCGACTCCCACGTGACTTTGCGTTCGCCGGGATGGGAGGCGGTGATGCGAATGGTGTGCTCGACGGCACGCGGTCCGAGGTCCGCCTCGACCCGGTAGGGGGCCGAGGTGAGCGTCGCCACACGCGTACCGTCGAGCTCGAGCACGACGTCCGCCGGCTCGAATGGAGGCATCACGAGAATCTCGGTCGGTCCCTGGAACTCACCGATGATCGCTCCGGCGGACTCCAGCTGCAGAATGAGCCGCCGGATCTGCTTCCGAAGATTGATCTCGGCTGACGCTGCCGTCCCGGCTAGGGCCAGGAGGGCGATTAGAACCACCGATTTACGAATCGTCTCCATACACACGGCGGTACTGGTGCAAATTTCGGGTCACTGTTATTACGTACAGGCGAGTTTCCGCGTAAGGGATTGAATCAACGAATACATCTAGTTCGTCGGGCGGCGTCCTTGCGACCCATCTGCGCACCGCGGACTCTCCAGCGTTGTACGAAGCGATGGCCAGAACGCGGTTGCCGTTCATCGCGTCGAGTTTCTGGCGGAGCTCGGCGGTGCCGACGCGAATGTTCACGCGCGGGTCGAACAGATCGTTGCGATCCACCTCGCCGAGACCCGCCTTCGCCGCGATCGACGCCGCTTCCTCCGGCATGATCTGCATCAGGCCGACCGCGCCGGCGCTCGATACGGTGGTCGGCTCCCACGCGCTCTCCTGCCGGATGACGGCGACCGCGATCCATGGATCGATATCCGCCGCCGCGGCGGCTTTCTTGATCTCGTCCCAGTACATGCGCGGGTAGAGGACTTCCCAGAATCGCCGGGGGATGCCGGTGCCTCCGTGACGGATGAGGTCGCCGAAGTTCCGGTTCAGCGTCGCGATCGCGCGAAGCGGCTCGCCCCCTTCGGCGTAGAAGTCGGCGAGGCGCCATGCGAGAACGGGATCTCTCGTCCTTCCGCCAGCAATCCGCTTGAGCTCCTCGGCGGCCTCACGGTCGAGGCCGACGGCGCGAAGCTCGACGGCGACGGCCAGCCGCGGATCGTCCGCCGGTGTGCGCGCCTCGGCCGGAAACGTGTGGCCGCTCTCGATCTCGTTCGGCGGCAGCGTCTCGTCGCCGAGGATCTCGCGTGCGCGGAAGCTGTAATAGTCGTATGGGTAGAACTCGATGAGGCGCCGGAAGAACGCGTTCCGTCTTTCCGTGTCGCCGAGGCGGGCGTGGATCTTCCCCGACCAGAAGAGAGCGTTCGACGTGTAGTCGGCGTCGGGGTAGCGCGCGAGATAGCGGTCGAACGTTTTCAGAGCGTCGTCGTACCGCTCGGCCTGGATGTACGTCCATGCGAGCGTCCAGAGGTTTCGTCCCTCCGAGCCGGCGCCGCCTTGGGCGATTCCTTCTTCGAGGAGCCGGGCGGACCGGGCGAGATCGCGCTCATCCGTCTGGTAATACTTCGCGAGCATCATCTTCGCGCTCGTCGCCTCGTCGGACCGCGGGTGCTCGCGGATGATCCGGTTCATCGATGCGAGGAACTGCTCGGGACGGTCGGAGCGCCAGTAGGCGTGGCCGCGGAGGAACTCGATTGCGAGGTAGTACGGCTCGCCGGGACGCGACGGCTCCTCGGTCATCTCGCGATAGTTGCGCGAGTTGAAGAGAGACCGCGCCCGCGTGTAGCGGTAGTCGGCGGAATCGGTCTGTTTCGGGAACCGCTCCGCGATTCTTTCGAGGAGGTCGAGCGCCTGGT
>JBOGJQ010000015.1:0-6537 GCA_050745405.1 Thermoanaerobaculia bacterium
GCGAAGCGACGAAGGATCTCCTCAGCTGCGACTCAGACTCGCCATGCTGTGCCGGATGGAGACGCGGCGGAGGAGATCCTTCGCTCACGCCCGCCCGCGCCGCCTCGCTCAGGACGACCACATCCTGTAATCTGTTGCGACCCTCAACGGACAACGGACAACGGACAACGGACAACGGACAACGAACAACGAACAACGAACAACGAACAACGAACAACGAACAACGAACAACGAACAACGAACAACGAACAACGAACAACGAACAACGAACAAGCGACAACAGCCGTGCCGTTCGTTCCGAAATCGATCGTCTGCCTGCGCGAGGGATACGACCGCGCCACGGTGGTTCGCGATCTCGCGGCCGGCGTGGTCGTCGGGATCGTCGCTCTTCCCCTGGCCCTCGCGTTCGCGATCGCTTCCGGCGTCGAGCCGGAGCGCGGCCTGTACACGGCGATCGTCGCCGGATTCCTGATCTCCGCGCTCGGGGGGAGCCGGGTCCAGATCGGCGGCCCGACCGGCGCCTTCGTCGTCATCGTCTACGGCGTCGTCGCGGCGCACGGCTACGGCGGCCTCGCGGTCTGTACCTTCCTCGCCGGCCTCCTCCTGCTCGTTCTCGGATTCACCGGGATGGGGGGACTGATCAAATTCATCCCGTACCCCGTGGTCACCGGCTTCACCGCCGGGATCGCGGTGATCATCTTCTCGTCTCAGGTCCGAGACTTTCTCGGCCTCGACACGGGCGATCTTCCCGCCGATTTTTTCGAGAAGTGGACGGTGATGATCGGGGCCATCGAAACGATCGACATCGCCACGGTCGGCGTCGCCGCGGGATCGCTCGCGATCCTGCTTCTCTGGCCGCGGGTCTCGCGGACCATTCCGGCGCCGTTCGTCGCGATGATCGCCGCGACGGCGGCGGTGGCGCTTCTCGACCTCCCCGTCGAGACGATCGGATCGCGTTTCGGCGCGATGCCGGTCCGGCTGCCGCGGCCGTCGCTTCCGGAGATTCCGTGGGGAGGGATCGACGAGCTCGTCTCGCCGGCCGTGTCGATCGCTCTTCTCGCGGCGATCGAGTCGCTCCTCTCCGCGGTCGTCGCCGACACGATGATCGGGACGCGGCACAAGTCGAACGTCGAGCTCGTGGCGCAGGGAGTGGCGAACCTCGCCTCGCCGCTGTTCGGCGGGATCCCGGCGACCGGTGCCATCGCCCGGACGGCGACCAACATCCGGACGGGGGGCCGCACGCCGCTCGCCGGGATGACGCACGCCGCCGTTCTCCTTCTGATCCTTCTCCTCTTCGGCCGTTGGGCGGCGATGGTGCCGCTCGCGACGCTGGCGGCGATCCTCGTCGTCGTTTCGTATCACATGAGCGAGTGGCGCTCGTTCCGATCGCTGCTTCGCGCGCCGCGGAGCGATCTCGCGGTCCTGCTGCTCACGTTCGGCCTGACCGTCGCCGTCGATCTCACGGTCGCCGTGCAGGTGGGCGTCGTCGCGGCGGCGCTCCTGTTCATGCGGCGGATGGCCGAGGTGACCGACGTGTCGGGCATCACCGAGCAGCTCCGCGAACGGGAGGAAGACCCTGGAGAGATCACGTTCGTCCGGGGACGCGCGGTCAGCGTGGCGCGGGAACGGATCCCCGAGGGCGTCGAAGTGTACGACGTCCAGGGGCCGTTCTTTTTCGGCGCGACGGACAAGCTGAAGGAAGTCCTCGGCGGGATCTCGCGGCCGCCGCGGGTCCTGATCCTGCGCATGCGGCACGTTCCCGCGATCGACGCGACCGGGCTGCACGCGCTCGAGCAGGTGCTCAGGCGGTGCCGCGCGCAGGGGACGCGTGTGATCCTCGCCGACGTGCAGCCCCAGCCGCTCCGCACGATTCTGCGCTCGGGGAAGCTCGCCGAGTTCGGACGGCACAACCTCGCCGCGACTCTCGAGACGGCGCTGGCACGTGCGGCGAAGCAGTCCGGCAGCGTCTGACCCGGCGCTCTACTCGTACCGGATTGCGACCAGCGGGTCGACGCGCGCCGCACGCCTCGCCGGGAAGTAGCCCGCCAGCAGGGCGATGCCGCCGAGCAGCGCGAGGATCGCGGCGAACGTGAGGGGATCGGTCGGCGAGAGGCCGTAGAGGAACCGCCCCACGATCCTGGTTCCCGCGAGCGCGCCGGCAAGCCCCAGGACGGCGCCGAGGCCCAGGAGCGTCGCGACCCGCCGGACGATGAGGCGGAAGATGTCTCTCGGCTCCGCGCCGAACGCCATGCGGACGCCGATCTCCGACCTCCGCCGGCTGACCGTGTACGACATCACGCTGTAGATCCCGATCGCGGAGAGCGCGAACGCCAGCCCCGCGAGCCCGACGAGGAGCCAGAGCGCCAGCCGGCGGCTCGCGAACGACTCGGCGCGATACGTCGACAGCGGCCGGATCTCGACGATCGGCTGCACGGGATCGAACGCGCGCACCGCGGCGCGCAGCTCCGCCGCGATCGGGCCGGCGCCCGGCGCCGTGCGCACGAGGTAACGGACGCGCCGGTTGACTCGTTGCGCCAGCGGAACGTACCGCGCCGGCATCGGAGCCTTCGTGATCTCGAACTCCCGCACGTCGCCCGCGACGCCGACGATCTCCAGTGTTCCCGACCCGAGGGCGAGACGCTGACCGATCGGGTCTTCTCCCGCGAAATGCTGCCTCGCGAACGATTCGCTGATGATGGTCACCCGTGGCGCCTCCGGGCCGTCGCGCTCTGTGAATGCCCGTCCGCGAACGATCGGGACGCGCATCGTCTCGAAGTAGCCCGGCGAGACGATGACCAGAGCGGAAATCGGGACGTATCCCGGCGGCGGCTCGGGCCGGCCGACGACGGTGAAGTCCTCGACCCAGCCGCTCTGAAAATACGGCAGCGTCCGCGACGATGCGACGGCCTCGACGCCCGGGATCGCCTCGACCCGCTCCTTCAGCACGCGGAACGCCTGCATGATCTGCTCGTCCGTGTCGTGGCGCGACGGGAACGAAACGTCGAGCATCGTCACGTTGCGGTCGTCGAAGCCGGGATCGATCGACGTGAGATTCCAGAAGCTCCGGAGGAGGAGGCCGGCGGCAGGGAGGAGAAGAAGCGCCATCGCGATCTCCGCGACGACGAGGGATTCGCGCAGCCGCCCGCGTCCGCGTCCCTCCGTCGTCCCGCGGGTTCCTTCGCGCAGCGCGTTGCTCGTGCTCGAGCGCGCGGTGATCAGAGCCGGCGCGAGCCCGAACAGCAGGCCGGTCGCGAGCGAAAGTCCGATGCCGAAGAGAATGACGCGCCAGTCGAGATCGATCCCGTCGAGGCGGGGAATGTCCGGAGGGGCGATGGCGACGAGAACGCGCAGGCCGGCGGCGCCGATCGCGATGCCGAGCAGACCGGCGACGAGGGCGGTGCCGAGGCTCTCGATCAGGAGCTGGCGGACGATGCGGGCGCGGCTCGCGCCGAGCGCCGAGCGGACCGCGACCTCGCGCACCCGCCCCGCCGCGCGCGCCAGCAGGAGGTTGGCCACATTCGCGCAGCCGATCAGGAGCACGGCGCCGACCGCCGCGAAGAGGACCCAGAGCGCGGGCTCGACCTCGCCGACGATCTCGTCGTAGATCGGATAGGCGCGGAAGACGAGATTCGTGTTCGCCGCCGGATACTCCTCCTCGAGCCGGAGGGACATCGCTTCGAGCTCGGCGTTCGCCGACGCGGCCGTCGCGCCCGGCGCGAGGCGCGCGACGACGTTCGCCCAGACCTGCGCGCGCTCGGTGAGATCCACCTCGCTCAGCTCCGGCCGGAGCGGCGCGTAGTAATGCACGTCCTTGTCGTCGTACGGGTAGCGGAATCCGCGCGGCATGATGCCGATGACGACGCGCGTTTCGCCAGTCGCCGAGACCTGCACCGGCTTGCCGATGACGGCCGGATCTCCTCCGAGTCGCGACTGCCAGAAGGCCCACGAAATGAGCATGACGTCCGGCGCGCCGGCGCGGTCGTCCTCCGCCGTGAACGCGCGTCCGATCGCGGGATGCACGCCGAGAACGTCGAAAAACTCGTATGTTGCATCGAGGCCGTAGATCAGCTCCGGCTCGCCGCCCGGGTAAACGAACATTCCAGTCCGCGAGTACGCCGCAGCCGTTTCGAGCGACGAGGCGCCGTCGCGGAGGTCCTCGTAATTGAGCCACGACATCTGATCGGCGTCGTCCCCCGGTCCGGAACGAGGCGAGAGGCGGACGATCCGCTCCGGGTCGTCGTAGGGGAGGGGGCGGAGCAGGATCGCCTGAATCGCGCTGAACATCGCGGTCGCGGCGCCGAGGGCGAGGGCGAGCGTCAGAACGGCGAGGATCGTCGTCGAGGCGCTGCGGCGGAGGGCGCGGGCGGCGGAGCGGAGATCCGAGACCACACTCATGCGGCGCGGGCATGGCAAGCGGCCTGCCGAGTTGCGCACGGCGCAAATCGTTGATTTCAGGAGCGCTGTCGAGGCGATTCCCGCCGCGCGGTTGCGGCGGCGGGACGGGGGTGTCCGATTCCGACCGCTCTGATACGATGCCGCGCCGTGGCCGGCGGCGTGTCGCTTCGGCCGCGACCCGAACGATGGCACGATCGCTCGCTTCGCCGACCGCAGGCCGCCGCCGCGCCGTTCTCCTGCGCGTCGTCGCCGCGGCCGCCCTTCTGTTCGTCTTCCTCCTCGGCGTCAACGGTCTCGGCGACGGCTTCAAGCTCCTCGGCCGCGATTTCGTCCAGACGTTCTTTCGCGCGACGTCCAACCCGTTCATCGGCCTGATTCTCGGAGTCCTCGCCACGACTCTCGTTCAGAGCTCGTCCGTCACCACGTCGATGATCGTGGGGATGGTCGCCGCGCCGGAGAATCCGCTGCCTCTCGCCAACGCGGTGCCGATGATCATGGGCGCGAACATCGGGACGACGGTGACGAACACGCTCGTGTCGCTCGCGCACATCGGGCGGAAGGCGGAGTTCCGCCGGGCGTTCGCCGCGGCGACATGCCACGACTTCTTCAATTACCTGACGGTGCTCGTCCTGCTCCCGCTGGAGCTCGCGACGGGTTATCTTCGGCGCACGGCGGGGCTTCTGACGGGACTCGTGACGGGCGCCGGGGCGCGCGGCGTCGAGTACGAGTCGCCGATCAGCGGCGCCCTCGAATGGGCGTTCACGCCCGTCGAGCGGGCGGCGGCGTTCTTCGACAGCCAGGCGGCGCGGGCGGCGCTGATCATCGCCGTCAGCGCCGTGCTGATCGTCATCTCGCTTCTCCTGCTCGTCGGCGTCATGCGGGCGCTGCTCATCGGGCGGGTCGAGACGGGTCTGGTCGGCGCGCTGGGGCAGTCGGGGATCGTCGCGATGGTCGTGGGCGTCATCGCCACGGTCATGGTGCAGTCGAGCTCGATCACGACATCACTCCTCGTTCCGCTCGCGGGGGCGGGGATCGTGACGCTCGATCAGGTGTTTCCGATCACCGTCGGCGCGAACATCGGGACGACGGTGACCGCGCTCCTCGCGTCGCTCGCCGTCACCGGACCGAACGCCGAGGCGGGCGTGACGATCGCGCTCGTGCACCTGCTGTTCAACCTGACCGGTGCGGTGTTCATCTACGGGATTCCCGCGGTGCGGCGGATTCCGCTCTATCTGGCGCGGCGTCTCGCCATCGTCGCCGTCCGCTCGAGGGCCGTGGCGATCGCCTATGTCGCGGGGATGTTCTATGGAATCCCGGCGGTCATCGCCATTGTCGATATCATGTTGCTGTGAAGGGGAAGCCGTGAAGGGACCTCCGATGCTCCGGGCTCTGATCAATCTGTTTCGCTCCGAGGATCCGCTCGCCGAAATCGGCGAGGATTTCTCGAGGATGTTCCGCGTGACCTACGACATGGCGCTGACCGCCGGCCGGATCTTCTTCGGCACCGAGCGAGACGCGCAGGCGAAGACGAATCTCTACTCGATCGACGTCGAGGTCAACCGGCTCGTCCGGAGCATCCGTAAACGGCTGGTTGCGCACCTCTCCATTCAGGGGAACGAGCAGGACGTCCCGCACTCTCTCGCCCTGATGAGCCTCGTGAAAGACGTCGAGCGTCTCGGCGACTACTCGAAAAATCTCGCCGAAGTCATCGATCTCTACTCCGGGCCGTTTCCCGATGACGAGAATACGCGGGAGCTCGAGGAGATCCGCGCCGGAGTCGAGCGGATCTTCGGGCAGAGTCTCGAGGTGTTCACGGAGTTCGATCACGAGCGCGCGCTCGCGCTGATCCAGGAGGGGCGGACGCTGACGCGCCGGTGCGACGCGCTGCTCCACAGCGTCGCCCGGTCGCCGTACGACGCCGCGATGACCACGGCGTTCGTCCTCGGATCGCGCTATTACAAGCGCTTCGCGGCGCACGTGCTGAACGTCCTGAGCGCCGTCGTCATGCCGCTCCACAAGCTCGACTATTACGACGAGCACGCCACGACGCTGCGCCGGGACGAAGGAGCGTAGTAGGGCCGCCGTCGAAGCGGCGGCCGTTGGCGCTCGGTTTGGGTAGTCGTTGATCGCTGT
The DNA here is from genome assembly GCA_050745405.1 of Thermoanaerobaculia bacterium. Taxonomy (GTDB): domain Bacteria; phylum Acidobacteriota; class Thermoanaerobaculia; order Gp7-AA8; family Gp7-AA8; genus JBOGJQ01. The sequence continues at coordinate 6,529 of JBOGJQ010000015.1, forward strand.
CCATTGATC
>JBOGJQ010000016.1:0-3505 GCA_050745405.1 Thermoanaerobaculia bacterium
TCCCGAGCAGAACTCTGGCGCATCGAAGATCGCTTAGGAGAGAATGTGATGGCCGGAACCGCCTCTCAGAGTTTCAACTACGAGAGGGACATCCTCTGTCTCGATCACGCGCGGGAATTGTCCCGACGGGTTCGATCGAATCGTCGCCGTTGTGGCGTGATGAGCGGCAAACCGGGAATCCAGATGACGGTGGTCTGACTGGCGCGTCATTGGGTAAAGGATCAGCGTCGTAACTCGTCTCAAATCGGAGGTCTCCCACGAAGGATTGACACGTTCTGTCAGCGCTGGATGCGATGATCTCCTCGCGGGCTTCCGCGAAGGCCGATCGATTCCGGGAGTCCGGTGACGCACGCCGTTCCCGCATCGCCCGCGTCGCTGCTACCCTCGGAGACGAACGTGCCAGACACACACTCCCCCTTCGCCGCCATCGCCGCGCTCTGCCGCGATCATCTCCTGCGCGAGAAGATCCTCGTCGTTCCCTCCCTCGCCATCGGCCATCAGATCGCCGACCGCATCGCGCGCGAGGGGACGCCGTGGGTCAACCTTCGCGCGGAGACGGTCCGCACCCTCGCGGACGCGGTGACCGCGGACGCGCTCGCGGCCGAGGGGGTGACGCTGCTGTCGCGGGCGCAGGCGCTCGCGCTCGTCGAACGGGCGTGCGCGCCGATGCGGCTCGATTACTTCGCCTCCCTCGCCGATCGCCCCGGACTCCACCGCGCGATCCAGCGCTCCATCGACGATCTCCGCCTCGCCGGCGCCACTGCGGCGTCCCTCGATCCCGCTTCCTTCGAACATCCCGCCAAGGCGGCGGACCTCCGCCGCATCCTCGAGGAGTACGAGACGACGCTCGCCGAAGAAAACTTCATCGACCGCACCGGCGTCGTCCTCCGCGCCGTCCGCGCGCTGGAATCGGACGCGCCGCGGCCGTGGCCGGACGAGGCGCTCTGGATCGTCGTCGAGGAAGACGAGCGGGCGGAAGTCGAGAGCCGCCTCGTCGAGCTGGCCTCCCGCGGCGAGGCGCACGTCGTGACGTTCCCCGGAGACGCCGCCGCGCAGCAGCTCCGCGTCGTCCGCACCGCCGGGGAGGAGAACGAGCTGCGCGCGGTGCTGCGCCACCTCCTCGCCTCCGGCCGCGCGTTCGACGAGGCGGAGATCGCGTACGCCACCCGCGAGATCTACCTGCCGCTCGCCTGGGAGCTGGCCTCCGAGCACGAGATCCCCGCGACGTTCGCCGAGGGGATCGCCGCGCACTACACGCGCCCGGGCAAGGCCGCCATCGAGCTGCTCCGCTGGATCGAGCGGTGGGAAGACGTCCCCCTCCGCCGCGCCGCCCAGAGCGGAGTCCTCACCCTCGGCGACGACCTCTCCGGCGCCGGCTTCGCCCGCATCCTCCGCGAGGCCGCCATCGGATGGGGACGCCCACGCTACGGCGAACGCCTCGCCGCTCTCGAGGCCGAGCGCGTCGCGAAGCTCGAAGCGCACCGGCTCGAAGGAGACGAGGAACCGTGGATGGAGGAGCAGATCGAACGGACGCGCAAGGCCGCCGCCGTCACCGCTTCGCTCCTCGAGGCGACGCCCGACGCCGACCCCCTCTCGATGGCCGGCCTCGCGGCGGCGCTCGCGACGGTCGTCAAGAAGTACGCCGCGGTGCGCAGCGATCTCGATGGGATGGCGAAGAACGCGATCTGCCGGATGCTCCGCGAGCTCGCCGCGATCCCCGGCGAGCCGCTCCCGAAAACCGAAGCGTGCGACCGCCTCCGCGACGCCGTCGTCGAGCTGTACGTCGGGGCGAGCAATCCGCGACCGGGGCACCTCCACGTCGCCCCGGTCCACGCCGCGGCGTGGTCGGGCCGGCCGCTCCTCTTCGTCGCGGGACTCGAGGAGTCGCGCTACCCCGGCGGCGCGACGCAGGACCCGATCCTCCTCGACGCGGAGCGCGAGCGGCTCAGCGAGAAACTCGCACCGCATCGCCTTCGCCTCCTCGCCGACCGCCCCTCGCGCGTCACGGCGGAGTTCCACCGGATGATGGCGCGCCTTCCCGCGAACGCCGAGGTGACGCTCTCGTGGCCGGAGCTCGATCTGCGCGAGCGGCGCGAGAAGTTCCCGTCGCAGGTCCTGCTGGAAACGTTCCGCGCCTCCACCGGCGCCGCGGCGCTCGGCTACGAGGAGCTGAAGGAGAAGGCCTCCCCCGCCGGGTTCGTCGCGGAGCACCCGCTCTCGATGGGCGAATGGTGGCTGCGCGAGGCGTTCACCGGCGGCCGACCCCCGCTCGGCCACGCGCCGCGGCGCGCCTATCCCTGGCTCGACGAGGGAGCGAGGGCGATGGAGGCGCGCGCGAGCGACGCGATCACGAGGTGGGACGGCCGCATCGACGCGCCCGCCGAGGAGGTGGATCCGCGGCTGCAGGAACGGCCGTACTCGGCGTCGCGGCTCGAGCGGATGGCCGCATGCCCCTTCGGCTACTTCCTCCAGTCGATCCTCGGCATCGAGCCGCTCGAGAGCGTCGAGCGATCGGAAGAGTGGCTGACCGCGATGGAGTACGGGAGCCTCTTCCACACCGTTCTCGAACGCTTCATGCGCGAGATCTGCGACCGCGGCGAGAAGCCGGTCGTCGCGTTGCACGAGGGGCGGCTCGAGGAGATCGCGATGCGCGAGCTCGAGGAGAAGGCGCGTGAGATTCCGCCGTCCTCGCGATCGGCGTTCGAGGCGCGGCGCGACGACCTCCTCCGCTCCTGCGCGATCTTTCTCCGGATCGAGGAGAAGCACTGCGGCGAGATCGACGCGAAGTACTTCGAGGTGCCGTTCGGCTTCGGCGATGCGGAGGGAGAGCTCGCGATGCGCGAGCCGCTCGAGATCGAGCTGCGGGATGGGCGAAGCGTGCGAATGCGCGGCCGCATCGACCGCGTCGATCACCACCCGGCGCGCGACCGCTGGCACGTGTGGGACTACAAGTCGGGAAGCCCCTGGAAGTACAAGCAGACCGGCTCGCTCGCCGGCGGAACGCTGATCCAGCACGCGATCTACGCGCGCGCGGTGAACGAGATGCTCGCACGCCGCGGTGACGCGGGACGCGTCGAGGCGTCGGGGTACTACTTCCCTACCCCGAAAGGACGGGGGGAACGGATCACGAAAGTCGCCGGCGACGGAAGGCTCGAGGAGGCACTCGATCACCTCTTCACGATCGTCGGCTCCGGCTGGTTCCCGCAGGGCGACCTCGATCGCTGCAAGTTCTGCGATTACCCCTCGATCTGCCTGAAGACGAAAGAGAGCGTCGCGGCGCAGGAGTCCAAGTGCGCGCGCAATGCTGATGAGCGCCCCGTCGAAGCGTGGGTGCGGCTGCGGGAGGTGGAGTGATGGCGGCGCGCGAGAAAGCATTGGCCGACCAGGCGGGGCGCGAGGCGATCGCGTCGCGGCTCGACGTGAACATGCTGGTCGAGGCCGCGGCGGGGACGGGGAAGACGACCAGCCTCGTCTCGCGCATGGTCGCGCTGGTCGCGTCGGGGCG
>JBOGJQ010000017.1:0-2574 GCA_050745405.1 Thermoanaerobaculia bacterium
CGCGGCGGGTCCCCCGTAATCGGCGATAGGATGTCGCCGGGAGGATCGCCGTGCGACACGAACGCCTTCTCGGATTTCTTTTCGTAGCGACACTGAGCGCGGGCGTGCTTCACGCGCAGAGCCCCGACGAGCCGACGGCCGACCATGCGGCTCTCGCGCTGTTCGACGGACTGCGTGTGGCGGACGTGACCGACGGCATGGACGTCGTCGGCCTCCGGGGCGTCGGGCTCGTGGACACGCGCATCCAGCCGCTCTGGAAGGATCTCGACGAGTTCGATCATCAGATCCGCGGGATCGCGATCACCGTTCGATACGTTCCCCACAACCGGATCGTTCCGAATCCGATGTCACCGGAAGAGTTCGCCGCGTGGGAGGGAGCGTGGTACGGAGAGATCTCGCCCGAGCCGTTCGTCGAATCGATCCGCCCCGGAACGGTGATCGTGATCGACGCGAGCGGCAACGGCGACACGGGCTCCATCGGCTCGTACAACTCCCTCGCCTGGACGGCGCGCGGCGCCGTAGGGATCGTCACGACGGGAAGCGTTCGCGACACGGACGAGATCATCAAGCAGCAGATTCCGCTGTACCACGACCCGCTCCAACGCGGCCGCGGGATCCGGCCCGGGCGGAACATGATCGAATCGGTCGGCGAACCGGTGGAGATCGGCGGAGCGTATGTGCGCCCGGGAGACGTGATCGTCGCCGACGGCGACGGTGTCGTCGTCGTGCCTCGCGAGCACGCCGCCGCCGTGGCACGCGCCGCCCGCCTCGTCCTCGAGAAGGACAAGGAGGCGCGGCGAGCACTGTACGAGGAGCTCGGCCGGCCGCTCGACGTGACCGTGCGGCCCGATGATGACGACTGACGACTGACGACCGAACACGCTACACTGCGCGGGCGCGCCATGGCCATCTTTCCGGCGGACCGTGAGTGGACGATCCGGTCGCTCGCAACAGGAGACGAGGAGGAGGCGCTCGCGTTCCTGCGGCGCGACGTCCTCGCGAACGTCTATTTCATCTCGCGGATCCTCGACGAGGGGCTGGGGCCCCGCGGCCAGACGGTCGAGATCCGGCGCGGAGGAAAGGTCGTGGCGCTCGCCTCGCTGACGACGAACGTCGTCCTCGCCGCGGCCGCCGCGCTCGACCCCGGGGGACGGCAGCGCGCGATGGAGCAGCTCGCCGCCCGCATCGTGAGCCGCGGCATTCCGGTGCGCGCGATCATTTCCGACGAGACGCTCGTCGACCCGCTCTGGAGCGAGCTCGAGGCGCACGTCAGCCCACCGACCGTGGTGCGCCTCCGCCAGCCCGTCTACGCTCTCCGCGCGGGGCCGACGGACCTTCCCGATCTCGACACCGTCCGCTTCGCGACCGAGGCCGATCTTCCGCGGCTCGTTCCCGCGTGCGCCGCGATGCACCTCGAGGAAGTCGGCATCGATCCTCTCGCGCGGGACGCGCCCGGCTACCGCCAGCGCATCCGCGAGCTCGTCGACCGCCGCCGCTCTCTCGTCCGGGTCGACGGCGGGCGCATCGCCTTCAAGTGCGAGTATTCGGCCGTCACCCCCGAGGCCGTGCAGCTCATGGGCGTCTGGACCGCGCCGCCGTACCGCCGGCGCGGACTCGCCCGCCGCGGCATCGCCGAGGTCTGCGGCCACCTCCTTCGCGAAAGGCGAGCCGTCACGCTGTTCGTCAACGATTTCAACACCCCGGCGATTCATCTTTACGAATCGCTCGGCTTCCGCCGCATCGGAACGAACCGCGCCCTGATCTGGTGACCGGCCCGGACGGGAGAGGGCTCATCCTTTGCAGGATTCCCGTTCCGTCGAAAGGAAACCGCTTCTGCGGGAGGCGCGCTGCACCATGCCGGAGTCAGGTACCGTCAAATGGTTCAACAACGAGAAGGGCTATGGCTTCATCGTCCGGGAGGAGAGCGGTGAGGACGTTTTCGTTCACCACTCGGCCATCATGGATCAGCCCGTTTACCGGTCGCTGAAGGAAGGCGATCGCGTCGAGTTCGACATCGAGCAGGGCCCGAAGGGGCTCCACGCCAAGGACGTCCGGCGCGTCGTGCCGACGGCCTGAGGGGCGCTCACTCCCCGTCGGAGGTCGAGCGGGAGACCATCGTCGCACCGAGCGCGCCGCCGAGCGCGAGGAAAGGCAGCGGCTCGGCCTCACCCTGCAGGATGAAGACTGCGGCCGCCGCGGCGCCAGCGAGGAGCAGCACCGCGCGGATCGTGTGATCACGCCAGTCGAAGTTCACGATGGGAGGACCGACTCCTCGGTCGAGAACCTTGGGCTGGGCTCCTCTGTTCCCGCACTGCGGCCGAAGGGCGCCGGAGAGTAGCCGGGGGCGCGCGCGTCGGTCCGGGGGCAGCCCGCCCTTCGGGCGGTCGCCCCCGGCTATTGTCCCGCGCCCTTCGGGCGCATGTCGGCGCACGATCGCTGCTCGTTCGTCGCTCGTCAGTGGCGTCGTCATCCTGAGGAGCGAAGCGACGAAGGATCCAAGAAAGATCGAGAATTGATGCGGTTTTCCCGCGCTCGGCGTGAGCCCGCGCCGGAGGCGCGGAGGAGGGTAGCCGG
>JBOGJQ010000018.1:0-2735 GCA_050745405.1 Thermoanaerobaculia bacterium
TCGCCGGTCACGTTCCAGTGGAGGGCCGTGGCCGATGCGATTGGCTACGACCTGTTCCTGCTCCACGAGGGGGCGGTGTGGACGCTCGCCGAATCCGTCGCGGGCGGCCAGCCCGCGGGGACTCTGCTCTCGGTCGAGCGCGAAGTGCCGCGCGGACGCACGGACTGGATCGTGAGCACCCGGTTCGGCGACGGCTGCCCGCCGCTCGATTCGGCGACGTTCTTCTTCACGACCCGCTCCTGCCCGAGCGGCACGGCCTCGCCGCTCCATCCGCTCGAGGGCGATCCGATCGACATGGCCGTGGTGAACTTCCGCTGGACGGCCGTCCCCGAGGCGGACCGCTACGAGCTCTTCGTGGCGATCGGCTCGGGCTCGTTCCAGAAGATGGCCGAGGTCGGCGGTGACGTGACGAACCCCTCGGCCGACGTCGCGATCCCGGCGGGCGCCTCGGTCCGGTGGCATGTCCAGACCCTGTTCGACCAGGGCTGCCCGGCGACGCTCTCGCCGACGATCTCGGTCGAAGCGAGCTGCTTCGCGCCGGTGATCTCGGTCCAGGGCGAAGTCACGACCGACAAGCCGTACCAGGTGCGGGCGACGATCGTCTCGGTCGGCACGCGGTACCTGTTCGAAGAAGCAACGAACGAGCAGTTCACCGGACCGACGGTCATCAAGGAAGGGACCGTCGACGAGGCGGGCGAGTTCGTCTTCGCCGAATTCGAGCACACGGTGACCGAGCCGACCGCGTTCTTCTATCGCGTGCGGCTCGACCAGGAAGGGTGCGCCTTCTCGGCGCCGCCCTCGCGGATCGTCGTCGTGCCGCTTCCGCCGCCGGGGTCCGTCGATACGCGGACGGTCGTGCAGTTCGGGAACGAGGAGGAGATCCGGCAACCGTTCTTCATCGCCTCCCCCACCCCGGACGAGCCGCGGAGCTACAACTGGGTCGCGGCCACGGATCGGGACTGGATGTTCGTCGAACCGAACGCCGGGACCGTGGGGCCGGAAGGGGTGACGGTCGAAGTCGTCTCGAACCCGGATGGACTCGACGTGGGAACGAACACCGGAACGGTGATCGTGACGTTCGTGCCGGCGAGCGCGAAGACGGCGCAGGGCGGGAGCTCGGGGACGACGACGACCGTGCCGGTGTCGGTCACGCTGGTGACGCCGGTGACGAACACGGGCAAGAGCGCGCCGCGGCCCGAGTCGCTGATCGTGCCGGCCGTGGCGCACGCGACGGGCATCAACTCGCAGTGGCAGACGGACGTGCGGCTCCTGAACCTCGGGACGAACCGGACGAGCTATGCCCTGAACCTGACGACCTCGGGCCAGGATGGGACCGAGGTCGGGAAGTCGAGCGAGATCGAGCTGGCGCCGGGACAGACCACGGCTCTCGACGACATCGTGAAGCAGTGGTACGGGCTCGGGTCGCTGCCGGGCGAGAGCGCGACGGGCGTGCTCGAGATCCGGCCGCTGGGGCAGAAAGGCAAGACCGGCGCGCAGGTGCCGGTGACCAAGACGCTGGTCTCGCTCGCCTCCTCGCGGACCTACAACCGGACGGCGAACGGGACTCTGGGCGAGTTCATCCCGGCGATCCCGTTCGCGGCGTTCGTGGGGCGCAGCGTCGAGGGCCTCGAGCAGAGCGTGCTGTCGCTGCAGCAGCTCGCGCAGAACGCCTCGTTCCGGACCAACATCGGCCTGGTCGAAGCGGCGGGAGCCGAGGCGCAGGTCGAGATGCGGTTCTTCGATGCGGAAGGAGCGAACATCCTGACGGTGCCGGTGACGCTCCAGCCGGGCGAGCACCGGCAGTTCAACCAGATCCTGGTGGAGAACGGGATCACGGATCTCGAGGTGGGCCGGGCCGAGGTCGAGGTCGTCTCGGGCGAAGGGAAGATCGCGGCGTACGCCTCGGTCGTGGACAACCTCTCGAACGACCCGCTGCAGGTGCGGGCCGTGAACCTCGGGCAGCTCGGCGCGACGCGGTACGTGCTGCCGGGCGTGGCGCACTTCAACACGGGGCAGGCGCGGTGGCGGACGGACGCGCAGCTGTTCAACGCGGGCGAGGCGGCAGTGACGGCGACCGTGTCGTTCTTCCCGATCGGCGCGGGAGAGCCGGCGCGGACCGAGACGCTCGAGCTGGCGCCCGGGGAGATCACGACGCTGGGCAACATCATCCCGACTCTGTTCGGACTCGAGAACACGGGCGGGGCGGTGCAGATCGCGACGGCGGCCGAGTCGGACCTGGTGATCACGGCGCGGACCTACGACCAGAAGCAAGGGGACGGGGGGACGTACGGGCAGTTCATCACGGCGGTGACCGAGGAGGAGGCGATCGGGATGGGCGACCGGGCGATGCAGGTGCTGCAGATGGAGGAGTCGGCGGCGATCCGCTCGAACCTCGGCATCGTGGAAGTGACGGGGCAGCCGGTGCGGATCGAGCTGAGCGCACATCCGGCGGAGTCGCGCGTGACGCCGCGGATCGAGATCGAGCTGGACGGGAACGAGTTCCGGCAGCTGAACCAGGTGCTGCGGAGCCTCAATGTGGGAACGACCTACAACGCGCGCGTCTCGCTGCGCGTGGTGGGCGGGACCGGGAAGATCGTGGCGTACGGATCGGCGGTCGACAACCAGACGCAGGATCCGACCTACGTGCCGGGACAATGATCGGGACCGGCGCCGCACGCGATAATCGGGACCGGCGCCGCACGTCGAGTGCGGCGCCGCACGAACGGCACCGGAGG
>JBOGJQ010000019.1:0-2877 GCA_050745405.1 Thermoanaerobaculia bacterium
GTTCGCCTTCACCCAGTCGAATGGAGTCCTCTTTCTCGCCTTCACCGCCGCGGGCATGGGGCTCGCGCTGCCTTACGTCATTCTCGCGTGGCATCCCGGCCTGCTGCGGTGGCTGCCGCGGCCGGGACCGTGGATGATCCGGTTCAAGCAGGCGATGGGATTCGTGCTCCTCGCGACCGCGATCTGGCTGCTGTCGGTTCTCGGCGCGCAGCTCGGCCCCGAAGGGGTCGTCTGGTCGCTCGTTTTCCTGACGTTCGTCGCGTTCGCGGTCTGGCTGGTGGGGCAGGCCGATCCCTCGTCCGGATCTCTCGCGCGTGCGGGGACGTGGGTAGTCGCCGTCGCGATCGTGGCGAGCGGGTACGTCTGGGCGCTCGAGCACGAGCTCCGGTGGCGCGAGCCGGTCGCAGATCGCGCTGATGCCGGCTCCTCGGGCGCGATTGAGTGGGAGAGTTTCTCGCTCGCCGACCTCGAGCGGCGCGTCGAGCGCGGCGAGACGGTGTTCGTCGACTTCACCGCCGACTGGTGCTGGAGCTGCAAGGTGAACGAGCGGACCGTCCTCGCCACCACGAGCGTCGAGGAGCGGATCCGCGAGCTCGACGTGACCACGGTGAAGGCCGACTGGACCAACCGCAATCCCGAGATCACCCGGCTGCTCGCGAAGTTCGGACGCGTCGGCGTACCGTTCTACGCCGTCTTCCCCGCGGGCCGCCTCACGCAGCCCATCGCCCTCTCCGAAGTCATCACGCCCGCCTCCGTCATCGAGGCCCTGGAAAGCGCCGGCCCGAGCCGGCTGGGAAAAAATCCAAAATGAAAAAGACGATCATCCTCTTTCTCTCGACCCTCACGCTCTCCGCATCGCTCGCCTTCGCGCAGGATGCGGCGGATCCCGCGCTCCTCGAGTGGCGTAGGAAGGTGACCGAAGCGAGACTGATCGAGGACGAAAGCCAGCGCGCCGACGCGATGCTCGCTCTGCTGCGCGAAGCGCTCAGTCCTCTCGAAGTGCGGTTCTCGAGCGGCGAGCACACCGAGGCGGTCCACCCGGACGACAATCTGCCGGCTCCGGTCGTGAACTTCGACCCGCACCTCAACCAGAAGACCTCGGCCCGCCGCCGCTCGGGCGCACCGACCCGGTCGCTGCAGAACAATTTCGGTTACTACTTCAGCGTCAGCGGCGTGGGGTATCTCGTGCTCGGACCCGCCGCGCTCGACCCGAAAAGTCCGGTGCTCACGGAGCTCGCCGCCGAACACGAGCTCTTTCACGCGATGCACCATCCGGGCGATCCGAGGCCGATGGCCGACCGTGAGCTGGAGACGTGGACGGAGATGTTCGTGCAGTTTTTCCACCGCGTGCATCAGTTCAGGAGAGCGTGGCGGCCGATGCTGCACTACTACGAGGACGCCACCCCGGCCGAGCGGGAGGCGGCGATCGAGCGGATGGCGAGGTTCTACGGTAAGCCGCCGGCGCCACCGGACGGCAGCGGGACCTCCGATGACGTCCGCGTCGCATTCGACGAGTGGCTCGAACGGAGGATGAAGTACGACGGCGGATCGACCATGATCGCCGACCTGGAAGAGGCGATCGTATGGACGCAGCGCGTCGTCGCGGCAAGAGCTCTCGAGGATGAGACCGGGAAGCGCGAGGCGATGCTCGCGCTCGTCCGCGAGGCGCTTCCCGATTACGAGGTGCGCGCCTCCGGAACCGCGCATGCCGGACGGGCCCATCCCGAGGACAATCAGCCGGCGCCGATCGTCAATTTCGACGTGGATCTCAACGAAAAGAGCGCCTGGTCGCAGAACCGCCGGCTGGACGACGACCGCGGTCACTACTTCGTCGCGCGAGGCACGCCGTACGTCGTCCTCGGGCCGGAGGCGCTCGATCCGCGGAGTCCCGTCTTCACGCGGATGCTCGCCGACCACGAGCTGTTCCACGCGCGCGTGCACGTCGCCGATCCGCGTCCGCTGACCGATCGCGAGCTGCAGACGTGGGCGCACGTGTTCGTGACGCACTTCCACGAGGTGCATCCGTTCATGCAGCGGTGGGGACCGCTCGTCAGTTACTACGAGAAGGCCGATCCCGGCGAGCGGGTCATGGCTCTGGAGAAGCTGGTCGCGTATTACCGCGAGCCGTCCGCGGTGGCGGAAGACGCGGCCGAGGACGAGGTGCGTATCGCGTTTCAGGAGTGGCTGGAGAGAAGGCGCAACGATTCGCGAACGGCGGAATCGAAACTCGTCGCGGATCTCGACGGTGCCCTTGCGGAAGATCCGGCCGGCTCGTCCGGGAGTGTCGGCGAATCGCCGGAGTGACGCACTGCACTAGGCCCGCGCGCGCCGGCGCATGAGCAGCGCCAGAACGATCACCGTCAGCGCGGCGGCGACTTCCCAGTGGGCGTGAGCTCCTTCGGCGATGTGCAGCAGCATGGTCGGCGTCATTCTACGATTGAAACGTGCATTCGCCCGCCTCGAGGCGGCGCAGCGCTTCCGCCGTCGGCGGCTTTACCTCGAATCGTCCCGCGCCTTCCGCGACCGAGGCGTCGAGTCTGCGCCGCCATTCGGCGGGATCGCCCGGGGCCGGGACGCGGATCAGCCACTCGACGTGCGTGAGGGGGCAGTGTTCCAGCTCGTTGCGCTCGATGGCTCCCTGTCCGTGCTCGATGTCCGTGCCGGGGTTCGGAACGTAGCGGACCTCGAGAACGACCATCTTCCGTTCCTCCCCGAAGGCGATCGGCTGGAGCGATAGCAAGCAGAGAACGGCCGCGATCAGACCGGAGATACGACTCTTGCTCATGCGGCGCGCGAGCGACGGATGAGAGCCGGTGTGGGAAGGAAAGAATACCGCAAATGTGGGCGCGGCGCCTGCCCCTTCGCTTCGCTCAGGGC
>JBOGJQ010000020.1:0-18674 GCA_050745405.1 Thermoanaerobaculia bacterium
TTGCGGGCGAGATGCAAGAAGCGAGGAGGAGGCGATGCGGGGCATCGTCGACGACGAGCGACGCAGCAGATCGCCCGCAATCGCCACCAGCCCTTCGGGTTGCGGGCGGCGACGGGCCGTCTGCGGCGTTGCCGCTCCTCGCCGATGTCCCGCATCGGCGTCGTCGCGGCGCCTAGCATCCGGCCCGTCGGCGCCCGCAACAAAATGGCCCGAATCTCTGACGCACTACACTAGAGCTCCGAAGCCGCACACCGATCTGCTCGAGCAGTTCGTCGACTTCAAGTTCCACGGGACTATCGTACAGAACCCGAGATCTACTGAAGGCGTTCGAGCGCTCGCTTTTGCGCGACGAGCGACCGCAGGCGCTCCGTCAGCTCGACTGGAAGGATGGGCTTGCGCATGTACTCGTCGAAGCCGGCGCGCAGAAGTCGCTCGCGATCTCCGTCGGCTGCCATGATCGCCGTCACCGCGAAGACGGGAACGTCGGGCGCCAGATCGCGCACCTTCTGGATGAAGACGAGTCCATCCTCTCCCGGCAGCGCGATGTCGCTGATGACGGCGTCCGGTTTTCGCTTTCGGATCTCGATGAGCGCTTCGCCGACCGAGGAGGCCGGAATGCCCAGTGCGCCGCACTGCTCGACGAGGGCTCGCAGGAAGGTTCGCGTATGGAGGTCGTCCTCCAGGATCAGAACGGAGAGACCGGCGAGGGAGGGGAGTGTCACTGGCGGTTCGGTCATCTCGGCCGGCGCTTGCCTCCCTTTTGTCAGGATCGGCAGGTGAAAGGAGAACGTGGAGCCGGCACCGACCCCCGGGCTCGCGGCCTCGATCCAGCCGCCGTGGATCTCGACGAGGTGCCTGGCGATGCTCAACCCGAGACCGAGTCCCGCCGCGCCGTGCGTGAACGAGCTGTCGCCGCGCGAGAACCGGTCGAACACGCGCGGAAGAAAACTCGGCTCGATCCCGCGACCCGTATCGCTGATCTCCACGCCGGCGGAGCCGCCGTCCGCGAAGCAGCGTACGTGCACGGTCCCGCCCCTGTCGGTGAATTTCACCGCGTTCGTCAGAAGGTTCCAGCAGATCTGGCGGACTCGCGTGGCGTCGCCGGAAACGAACATGCGCTCGGCCGAGGATTGGTGCGTCAGCGCGATCGCTTTGACCTCTGCGGTCGGGCGGATGGCGTCGACCGCCTGCACGACGAGCAAAGCGACATCGAGTGGGGCGAACGTGACGTTCACCTGGCCCATCTCCAGGCGGGAGATGTCGAGGAGATCGTCGACGAGGCGTGCTTGGAGACGAGCGTTGTCTTCGATCGACTGAATGGCGAGCTCGTGCGACTCGGGCGAGACTTCTCCCATCTTGAGGAGCGCCGCCCATCCGAGGATGGAGGTCAGCGGAGTCCGGAGCTCGTGGGACAGCGTGGTCAGGAACTCGTCTTTCAACCGGTTCGCCGCCTGGGCGTCGCGCACCGCGGCCTCCAGCCGTTCCTCCGCCTCTTTGTGGGCAGTCATGTCGCGAGTGATCTTCGCGAACGCGCGAATGCGTCCGGCGCCGTCGAACAGCGGCGTGATGAGAATCGTCGCCCAGAACAGCGACCCATCCTTCCGGACGCGCCATCCCTCTTCCTCGCACTTCCCGTCGCGGGCCGCGATCTCGAGCTCCTTCGCGGGCTTTCCGGACGCTTTCTCGTCGGGAAGATAGAAAACCGAGAAGTGCTTTCCGATGATCTCCTCGGGCGCGTACCCCTTGATCCGGTGCGCGCCCGGATTCCAGGTGGTGACGTGACCGGCCGGGTCGAGCAGATAAATCGCGTAGTCTTCTACGCGATTGACGAGAAGCGTGAGGATCTCGGAGACGTCTTCGGTCTGGCTCACGGGCGCGTGATTGTACTTCCGGTACTTCCTGTGCGTTTGATCGCAGGCAATGCATAAACGTGCATGAAGGAAGCGCCGCTGGGCCGCCTCGGCTACTGCGGCGCACGCGGGAGCCACAGGGTGAACGTGGAGCCGCCGCCGATCTCACTTTCGACCGTGATGTCGCCGCCGAGGAGCCGCGCGATGCGCCGGCTGATCGCGAGCCCGACGCCGGATCCGGGTTGCGCCTCCGGCTCGAGCCGCGTGAACTCCAGGAAGATCTGCTCCCGCTTGTCGGCCGGAATCCCCGGCCCGGTGTCGGTCACGCTCACGACGATCCACTCCCCCGGCCGGGGGGCGTCGCCGTCTCGCCGGGCGTCGGCGTCCACCGTGACGCGTCCCTGCGGCGTGTACTTCACGGCATTCGAGAGAAGGTTCGCCAGAATCTGGCGCAGGCGCGTCGGATCGGTGTCGGTGTGCAGATCATCGGGCGCGCGGACGTCGAGCGCCAGTCCCGCGGCCGATGCCTGTGCCTCGAACTCCTTCGCCACGTCCCGCGCGGCCTGGCCGACATCCGTCGATGCGCGCTCGAATCGGATCTGCCCCGCCTCCGCCTGGGCCAGGTCCAGCAGGTCCTCGATCAGCCGGAGGGACGCGCGGAGAGAATGACGGATGCGCTGGACGCTGTCCCGCGGTCCTTCGGAAAGCTCGCCGAACATCCCGCCCTCCAGCAACTGCGCGTTGCCGTCGGCCGCACCGATGGGATTCTTCACGTCGTGGGTGAAGCCCCTCATGAGCCTGGCCCGGCTCTCGGTGACGCCCTCGAGGTTCCGCCGCTCCCGGTCGGCTTCCGACCGCGCCTGGCGCTCGCGCTCGAGGAGCCGCTCGCGCTCCGCGGCGGCCTCCATCGACTCCGTGATGTCCGTGTTCGTGCCGAACCATCGGACGACATTCCCCTGGGCATCCTTGATCGGCACCGCCCGGGAGAGGACCCAGCGGTACTCGCCGGTCTTGCTCCGCAGCGGAAAGGTGTCCTCCCAATCCCGTCCGGTCTCGAACGCGTGGCGGATTCGCTCGACGACTCGGTCGACGTGCTCGGGATGATGCACGTACCGCCAACCCCACCCCTGCATCTCCTCGATCGTGGTGCCGGTGTACTCGTACCAGCGGTCGTTGTACCAGAAGATCCAGCCGCTCGGCGCGGCCATCCACGCGAGCTGCGGGATGCTGTTCGCGAGCGCCCGGAAGTTCCGCTCGCTCGCGCGGAGGTCCTCCTCGGCGCGCCTGCGGTCGGTCACGTCGCGGAAAAAGACCGAGAGTCCGTCGGCGGCCGGATAGGCGAGCACATCGACCCAGATCCCGAGCGGCTCATAGTACTCCTCGAACCGGACGGTCTTCCGCTCGCCCACCGCCCGGTGGTACTCGCGATAGAACGCGGAGTCGGTCGCCTTCGGGAATGCGTTCCACACGTTCTGACCGAGAAGCTCCTCGCGCGACCGCTGCAGCACTCGCTCCCCCTCGCGATTGATATAGGTGAAGCGCCACTCCCGATCCACCGCGAAGAAGGCGTCCGTAATGCTTTCGAGCATCGTGGTGATCTGTTCGCGAGCCGCGCGCTCCCGCGCGAGGAGCCGGTCGCGCTCCTCGTCGAGCTCCCGGCGGTCGGTGATGTCGGTGAGCGTGCCGAACCAGCGGATGATGTCGCCCGCCTGGCTGCGCTGCGGCACCGCCTGGCCGAGAAACCAGCGGTAGTCTCCATCGACGCCGCGGAAGCGATACTCGATCGCGTACGGCTCGCCCGTTCGCAGTGAGTGCTGCCATCGGGCCAGCGTCCTCTCGCGATCATCCGGGTGAAGCAGCTCGAGCCACCCCTCGCCCTGCGTCTGCTCCGGGGTCGTCCCCGTGAAGTCGTACCACCGGCGGCTGAAGTAGTTGTGGTATCCGTCGGGCTCGGTCGTCCAGATGTGCTGCGGGATCATGTCCGCGAGGAGGCGGTACCGCTCCTCGCTCTCGCGCACGTTGCGCTCCGCTTCCCGTTCGCGCGAGCGATCGTCGGTCACCTCGGCGAATCCGACGAGCCGGCCGTCGTCGTCGCGCATCGGCGCCGTCTCGATGTGGGCCCAGAAACGCGTGCCGTCCCTGCGCACCCGCCAGGCCTCTCCCTCCCAGCAGCCACGCTCGGTCGCGAGGCGGAGCACCTCGTCGGGAAGTCCGCGCCCGCGATCGGCGTCCGTGAAGAGGATCGAGAACGGTTGCCCCACGACTTCGCCGGTCGCATAGCCCTGGAGCCTCTCGGCGCCCTGATCCCAACTCGCGATCCGGCCGTCCGGGTCGAGCAGGAGGATCGAGTAGTCGCGGATCGCGCCGACGAGCAGACGAAAGAGCCGATCGCCCACTGCGCGCGCCGGACGCTCGACCTCGGTTCTCATTTCGTAAGCTCCAGCGCGAGCTCCCTGGCCGCGCCGTTTTGCCCTTGCCGGTCAGAGGGGCAGCAAGACGACTGCCATTCCTGCCGCGCCATGATGCCCCCGCTCTGTAATGGATTCCCTCCCCGTGCGTCTGACAGTGCAGAACCCGGGAGTCACCCCGGTAGAGGACAGGAGAACCATCGTGAAAACGAACACAAACGGATGACGATGAAGGTCCGCGGCGAAGAGCACGTCGCCCGCCAACGTCGAGCCTCGATGGGCATGCGCTCAGATCGCGTCGACCGCGGAGAGGGCGTAGAGCACGACCCGTTGCAGAAGCCTTTCCCTCGCGTTCCGCGGTGCGTCGAGCTCCATGCGCTCGAGGTAGGGCCTGCTTCTATCGGAGGGACGAATCGCCTTGCGGAGATCGCGAGGGCGGGGGAGCAGGTTGCGGATCCCTTTCTCTTTGAGAGTCGTGAGCGCCTTCCCGAGCACGACCTCTTCCGCGGTGAAGTCCGTGCCGAAAGGAAACTGCTCGAACAGGCCGCGCGCCCGAAAAGGCGCGAGAAGCGCCTCGAGCCGCTCCGGCCTGTTGCCGCGGCACGTCTCGGGGATGCGATAGTCGTTCGCGACCTTGCCGGCTCGTTTCGCCTCCTCCAGGAGATCGTCCTGGAATCGGGAGTCCGCGATCTCGATCAGCGCCGTCGCGACCTCCTGGTCCGTGCGGCCGCGCAGGTCCGCGATGCCGTACTCGGTCACCACGATGTCGCGGAGCTGCCGGGGAATGGTGGTGCTCCCGTAGCTGAAGCAGACATTCGAGAGAACCTTCCCGTGCTCGGTTCTCGTGCTGTTGATCATCAGGATCGAGCGGCCGTCTTCGAGGGCGTGCGCCATGGCGACGAAGTTGTATTGGCCGCCGACGCCGCTCAGCACACGACCGTCTTCCAGCGTGTCGGAGGCGACGGCGCCGCTGAGTGTGGCGATGAGGCCGGTGTTCACGAAGCGTGCATCTTTGCGCTGCGCGCGTTTGAGCTCCTCGTGCCCATAGAGCTGATTCACGAAGGAGATACTGGTCATGCAGAACTGCTCGCGCTCGGCGGGATCCATCTGCCGGAGAGCATCTTAGAAGCGTTGCGATCCGAGGAAGAAGCAGGCGTGAGCCACCTTTCCACCCGCGAGACGCTCGCCGAGGCAGTGCCGGAAATCGCCGGCCCGGATCGCTCCATCCTCGTAAACGACGTCCGGCCTGAAAACGCCGAGCGACTGAAGCAGGTCGAACTCGTCGGCAGTGAGCCGTTTCGAGACGATGCCCGCCTCGACGATCGCCTCCAACGTCTCCGGAGTCACCGCTTCGCCGATTCGTCCCGCGCTCAGGAGACGCTGGATTTCCGGATGCGCGTAGACCTTCCGTTTCAGGATCCCGGTGCGATAGAGCTCCAGGAAGCCGTCCACGAGCATTTCGCTCGCCGCGTAAAGTCCTTCACGAAACGGGTTCGTTCCACCGATCCGCTCCACGACGCCGGCGAACCGCTCCATGACGCCGGCGTCTCGGAGCAGGCCGGTGTAGGAGCCGTTGTCCGTGTGCCGCAGCTTCAGCAGGGACGTGACGATGCCGATCTGGAGCGTGCCGCCATCGCGCACGAGCGCGCTGACGTAGAGGGCGATCATGTAATCGGTCGTCTCCACGGGGCGGTTGGGCGGGGCGAACAGAGGGAAGTCGTAGCGAGGATCGTCGACGACGGCATCGAAGTACGCCGGCGCAACGGCCGCATCGCCACTCATGAAGGGAAGGTTGCGGTTCACCTGGGCGAGGACGGCGATTTTCTCGCCGCGCCTCTCTTTCTCGCGCAGGCGCGGAACCAGGTCCAGCGTCAGATCGGAGTTGCAGCTCAAGCTGTAGCGGGTGACGTCATCCGTCTCCCCCTTGCCCACCAGTTGAGCAAGCACATTGATCCCCACTTCGAGGACGTCGCGCACCACGTGGGTGTAGTTGCTGCTGACGTAGTTCTGCTGGGCGAGGGGGCTGCCGAGAAAGCTCCCCGGCTGAAAGTAGAACTCGCTGACGCGGATGTTCTCGGGGAGCGTTCCCTTCCGGAGCGGGTCGACGTAGTCCAGCTCGGGATAGCCGCCGAAGAGCCGCTCGGAGAGCGGCTCCAGCAGCCGCCGCGCGAGATCGTTCTCCCATCGCGGCCGCGCCAGCGTCAGCGCGGTGAAGATGCGAAGCTCGATGCGCGGATCGAAGGGACGCGCGGCGGAAGAACTCGTTGACGAGATGGTTCGCCTTTCCCAGTCCCAACGGCGTGCCGAGCCGGATCTTCCGGCCGATCTTTTCGATGAATGCATCGACGCACGATTCCACGTCGGGGTAGGCGATGGGTCGGTCATTCACGATGCTCTCGCTTTCGCCCGGTGATAGAGCTCCAGCGTGCGTTCACGCAGCCAATCCGCTCCTGCTTCGAGGTCGAGCGTCTCCGGAACGTGCAGGGGCCGGCCGATCTCGATCACGTAGCGGCGACGGGGCCAGTGCCGTTCGCCCATCCAGATCGCCATCGGCACGATCTGCGCGCCCGAGCTCCTCTCGAGGTAGACGACGCCGGGTGCGAACTTCCCGACGGGTGGGGCCTCCTTCCCGATGTCACCTTCGGGAAAGATCATGACGACGTCGCCTTCGAGGAGCGCATCCAGGGTTTCCTGCAGTTTCTCGGGAAGCGACCCGCCTTCCTCCTTCGGCGGCAGCTCGACGGCGCCTTCGATGCGGTAAAGAATCCGAATCAGCGGCTTCAGCAACCGTAATGGACCGTGAAACGTCTGGGTGGCCAGTGGCCGCAGCGGAAGCAGCGCACGCCATTGGCGGAAACGCATCGCACTCATGATCAGCCAGGGGTCGAGCAGCGATTGGTGCGTGGGCGCGAGGATGAGACACCGTTCATGGTCGCGCTCGAAAAGCTCGGGAGGGCGATGCTTCTCGACCGCGAATCGCAGCTTGAGCAGCTGGCCCGCGAGCCATGTGACGGATTGGCTTGCAACGACGATGCTTCGAAAGCCGTCTGTTTCAGCCACGGAGTCCTCACGTCGCCGCGTGCAAGATGCATGTCTGGTCGCGCGGCCTCTCTTTCACCGACTCCTCACCGGCTGGCGGTAAGATTGACGTTCCCGATGACGTGGCCCTCCACCTGGCTCCGGTCGCGAGGCGTTCTGTACTCGCTCACGCTACTGCTTGCGATTCCGGCCCTGACCGTGGTGTTTGCCGCTGCCGCTTTCGCCAACGATCCGCCAGCGGCGGAAGCTCCCGGCGTCCTGGTCGACCGCGATGTGATTTATGCCACTCGAGGGGATTCGAGGCTCAGGCTCGACCTCTATTCTCCGGCGGGGGCGCCGGGACCGTTCGGCGTCGCCGTCCTTCTTCACGGAGAACGTCCGCTGGACCGGGATCGATCCTTCTGGCGGCCTCTCGCGGAGCAGCTCGCCGCGCGCGGGTACGTGGCGGCCGCGGTCGAATACCGCACCCTCCGGACGGCGCGGCATCCGGCTGCAGTGGAGGACGTGCGGGCGGCCATCCAGTGGTTGCGCGACAACGCGCGGGAGCGACGGATCCGACCCGACCGGATGATGCTCGTCGGAGAAAACTTCGGCGGCTATCTGGCGGCCCTCGTAGCGTTGCGCGACGAGCCGGAGCCACTCCGCATCCAGGGTGTCGTCGCGATCCATGCTCCGTTCGATCTCGCGTCGCATCGCCCGTTCGGCAGTTACCCCTACGCACACGCGCTCTATCTCGGTTACCCCGAAAAGGAGCGACCCGACCTCTGGCGCGCCGCCTCTCCGCTCACGCACATTCATGCCGGTGCGCCGCCGTTCCTTCTCCTGCACGGCACGGACGACGAATACACCTCGTTCGAACAGTCCGCGGCCGCGCACGCGGCATTGACACGAGAAGGCGTGCAGGCGGAGATCGTTCCGTTCCCCGGACGAGGCAACGGCTTGCTCGAAGATCAGCAGAGTCGTGAGCGCGTTCTGCAACGCATCCGGCGTTTCG
The DNA here is from genome assembly GCA_050745405.1 of Thermoanaerobaculia bacterium. Lineage (GTDB taxonomy): Bacteria > Acidobacteriota > Thermoanaerobaculia > Gp7-AA8 > Gp7-AA8 > JBOGJQ01. Next base: position 8,292 of record JBOGJQ010000020.1, read on the forward strand.
CGGACGCGACGCTCTGGGTTCCGCCCGCGGAAGTCGTTGCGAGCCGCGACATCGTGTACGCGAGTCCGGGCGGAAGGGAGCTGCGGCTCGATCTCTACCACCCTCGGCGGAAAGAGGGACAGGCGCCGGGGATCATCTTTCTCCATGGCGGCGGCTGGTTGTGGGGATCGCATCGGGACATGCGAGACCTGGCCGCGAGAGTCGCGGCTCGTGGATTCGTGACGGCAACGGTGGAGTACCGGCTCGCGCAGGAGCGGATCTATCCGGCTGCCGTCGACGACGCCAAGGCGGCGGTTCGTTGGATGCGGGCCAATGCAGACCGCCTCGGCATCGACGGAAACGCCATCGGGATCAGCGGGATCTCGGCCGGCGGCCACCTCGCCGCGCTCGTCGCCGTCACCGGCGATCGGTCGTACTTCGTCGAGGCCGACCGGTATCGCGACGTCTCGGCCGCGGTCCAGGCGGCGGCGCCGATCGCCGGCGTGGTGGACATGCCCGCACAGGATCGCCGCGATCCTTACAGTCCCGCGATTTTCCTGGGATCGACACCGAATGAACGGCCGGAGCTGTGGCGGGACGCCTCGCCGACGAACCACGTTACACGAAGTGCCCCGCCGTTCCTGTTCCTCCACGGGACCGAGGATGAGCTCGTCGCGATCGGGGAAGCCGAGGAGATGGCCAGCCGCCTGCGCGCGGCCGGAGTGGCCGCCGAGGTGTATGCCGCGAAAGGCGGCGACCACGATTTCATTCACCACCAGCCGTGGCGCGAACCTGCGGTGGAACGCCTGATCGCGTTTTTCGAAAGCGTATTGGGAGAGCGCGAATGAGCCGCCGGCCGGCGACGTGGCTCAGGTGAGTCAGGAGGATGCACAGCGCCTCCGTCTGCTCGGGCTGCTGCGCCGGCATGGGTGGAACGCGACCTCGTTTCAGGCGATCGAGCCGGAGTTCCGCTACTGGTTCGATTCCGGCGGCGATGCGGCCATCGCTTATCTCGATACCGGGCGGGCGTGGGTGGTCGCGGGCGCTCCGATCGCTTCCCTCGACCGCTGTGCCGTCGTCGCGGAACGGTTCACGGAGGAGGCGAGGCGGTGGGGGAGGCGCGTGGCGTTCTTCGCGACCGAGCCTCGCTTCCTTCGCGAGGCTCCGATGCGGTCGCTCGTCATTGGGGCGCAGCCTTCGTGGGACCCGCGCTCGTGGACCGAGCGGCACCGCGGTCACCGCGGTCTCAAGGAACAGCTTCGTCGGGCGCGCGCGAAAGGCGTCTCCGTGGAGCGGGTTGCGTCGGGCGAAGCGGCCGGGGGAATGCGCCCGGAGCTGGAGCGGCTGATCGCGCGCTGGCTGGCGGCGCGCCCGATGCCGCCGATGTCGTTTCTCGTCGCGCTCGAGCCGTTCGTCTTTCCCGAAGAGCGCCGCTATTACGTGGCGCGCGCCGGGGGAGCGGTCGCCGGCCTGCTCGTCGCCGTCCCGGTTTACGAGCGCGGCGGATGGTTCTTCGAAGACATTCTCCGCGATCCCGCGTCGCCGAAGGGAACGACGGAGCTGATGATCGACGCCGCGATGCGCGATGTGGCCGGGGAGGGGTGCACGTTCGTGACGCTCGGACTCGCGCCGCTCGCGGGGACGGAAGAGTGGCATCGGCTCACGCGCAGGCTGATGCGAGGCTTCTACAACTTCGAAGGGGTTCGCACGTTCAAGGCGAAGTTGCGCCCCGACGAATGGATGCCGATCTTCCTCGCCTGGCCCGGCGACCGCACCGCGGCCTCGGCGCTCTACGACGTCCTTGACGCGTTCGCCGGCGGCAGACCCGTACGCTTCGCGATCCGCGCGGTCGGCCGCGCGCCCTCGCCGGTGATCTTCGCCCTTGGTGCGCTTCTCGTCCCCTGGAGCGCCGCGCTCGCGCTGGCCGACTCGGAGCGATGGTTCCGATCGCGGCGGGAGCAGTTCGGCTGGGTCGCGTTCGACGTCGTGATGGCAGGGGCGCTGCTGTCGCTCTCCCGAAAATGGCGGCGTCCCCTCGCCGGCGTCTTGTGCGCCGCCGCGCTCACGGACGGCATGCTCACGACCGTGTCTGTCGCGCGCGGTCCCGCGCCCCGCGTCCGCCGATGGAGCGACGCGCTCGTCGTCGCCGCGGCAGTCGCCGCGCCGTTTGCGGCCGCGGCGATTCTCTTCGGCGGACTGCGCGCGCGCCGGGGCTGAGGAATCGAGTGGCGAGTCAGCGCGCGAAGCGCGCCGGAGAATAGCCGGGAGCCGGGCGGTTTTTTCGGAATGCGCGCCGCGCCCGCGGCGCGGGGCCCTCCCGCGCCGTTGAATAGCCGGCATTCGATGTCGCGTGCGTGGCGGGTGCGGGACGGCGTCGCTTCCCCGCGCGCAGCGAAAGCTCTCGCGCAGTCCTCGCCGGCCCGGACGGGATTCCGCCACTCGCGAAGCGTCATCTCCCGCCGCTGCTGGCGGCGGTGTTCGAGGAATCTCTCGTCCAGTCGGACCTCTGCGCCGAACCGCGCTGACTGCACATATACTTTCGCGCGACCATGAAAAAGACGGCCCTGATCCTGATCGACATCCAGCAGGCGTTCGACGACCCCCGCTGGGGACCGCGGAACAATCCCGACGCGGAGCGGAACGCGGCCCGCCTTCTCGACGCGTGGCGGCGCGCCGGCCGGCCGGTATTTCACGTCCAGCACATGTCGGCCGAGCCCGACTCGCCTCTTCGTCCGGGGCTTCCCGGGAACGCGATCAAGGAGGAAGTCCAGCCGCTCGACGGCGAGCCGCTTCTGCACAAGAGCGTGAACAGCGCGTTCATCGGGACGGATCTCGAGCAGCGCCTCCGCGCGGGCGGCGTGGACGAGATCGTGACGGTCGGGCTGACGACGAACCACTGCGTCTCCACGACCGCGCGCATGGCCGGAAACCTCGGTTTCCGCACCTTCGTCGTCTCGGATGCCACGGCGACGTTCGAGACGACGTCGCCGGCCGGGCACCGGTATACGGCCGAGGAAATGCATGACATGGGGCTGGCCGAGCTGAGCGGGGAGTTCGCCACGATCGTCACGACCGAGGAGCTTCTGGCCCGTCTCGAAGACGCATAGACAGAGGTGGTGCTGCTTGAACCGTTATCCCGACGACGCGTTCGCGGAATACTGAGATGAGCGACTGGCCGGCGCTGCCGCTCGAGGAATGGCGCGAGGCGCGTGACACGCTCCATCGCTGGACGCAGATCGTCGGGAAGATCCGCCTCGAGCTGACGCCGCTCGTCAATCACTGGTGGAACGTTCCGCTGTACGTCACGGCGCGCGGCCTCACGACCTCGAAGATGCCGTGCGGCGACGGGCGGGCACTCGACATGGAGTTCGACTTCCTCGCTCGCGTGCTGCGTATCCGCGTCAGCGATGGCGGCGCGCACGAGGTGGCGCTCGCGCCGCGCAGCGTGGCGGACGTGTACCGCGAGATCTTCGACGCGCTGCGGCGGCTCGGGGTCGAGTGCCAGATCGACCCGATGCCGGTCGAGATCCCGGACGAGACCGTGCCGCTCGATCGCGATCACGGGCATCGTGCGTACGACGACGAATCCGTGCGGCGCTTCTGGCGCATTCTCTCGCTCTCGGAGGACGTCTTCACGTCGTTCCGTGCGCGCTTCATCGGCAAGTGCAGTCCCGTGCATTTCTTCTGGGGCGCCTTCGACCTCGCGGTGACGCGCTTCTCGGGCCGCCCCGCTCCGCCGCGGCCGGATGCCGACGCGATCACGCGCGAGGGGTACTCGCACGAGGTGAGCAGCGCCGGCTTCTGGCCCGGCGACGCCCGCGCGCCGTTCCCGGCGTACTACAGCTACGCCGCGCCCGAGCCGGCGGGATTCCGGACGGCGCGCATTTCGCCGTCCAGCGCGTATTACTTCCCCGAGGGCGGCTACTGGCTGCTTCCGTACGACGAGGTCCGCCGCGCGGCCGATCCCGAGGCCATGCTCCTCGATTTCTGCCAGAGCACCTACGAGGCCGCCGCCGACCTCGGCGCGTGGGACCGCGAGTCGCTGGAACGGCGCTTCTAACGACTCCCCGGGCAGAGTCCGCCGCGTCCAAGGCCGGGGACTTTTCCCGGGGTCGCGGCGCTTCGCTGTTATAAACCGGCCCTCTCGCCCGTCCTACCTTCAAACGAGGGAGAACTTTCGGGCCCTCGGCCCCTTCGTCCATGAGCGTGTCCATTCGTGAGCTGTTCGACAGTGTCGGACCCCCTCTCCTGCGCTACCTGCGCCGGATGACGGGATCGCTCGCCGAAGCGGAGGAGATCGTTCAAGACACCTTTCTCAAGCTCCACTGCCGGATCGAGCAGGGAGATCCCGATCTCACGAACCCGCGGGCGTGGCTTTTCCGGGTCGCCACGAACCGCGCGCGGGATCTCGAACGGGAACGCCGGATCCGCGCCCGCGAAGATGCGCAGTGGTCGCAGTTGAAGATCGTCGATTTCGAATCGCACGTCGAACACCGTCAGCTGACCCGCCGCGTCCTCGGACGCCTGCCGCGCCGGATGCGTCAGGTGCTGCTTCTCTGGTCCGAGGGGTTCTCGTACCGCGAGATCGCGGACATCACGGGAATCGAGCCGGGGTATGTCGGCGTGCTGCTGCAACGGGCCCGCGCCGGCTTCAGGAAAGAGTACGACGAGGTGCGTGGCGCCGATCCGGGAAGGAAAAACAATGGCTTGCTCTGATCCGCTCGTGATCCAACGGCTGCTCGACGGCGATCTCGACGAGACGCAGGCGGAGATCGTGGCACGTCACGTCTTGACGTGTGTCTCGTGTCGTTCCGAGACGAAGGCGCTGTCGGAGCTGCGGGCGTTCATTCAGGATCAGCTCGGGATCGAGGACGAGGGAGAAGAGGAGAAGAGCGCGGCGACACTGGCCGAGATCGCGCGCCGCCTCCCTCCGCCTCTCGCGCGGCATCCGGACGCTCCATGGTGGCGGCGGCGGATCCTGCTGGCGACGGCGGCAGCCCTGGCCCTCACGCTCCTCGCGCCGATCCCGTTCCTCTCGAAGGCGATGGCGCGGCCGGCGGAGATCCTCGAGCGGGGCGCCGCCCGCGAGCGGATGTGGAGGTATCAGCCCAACACGGTGCTTCACTGGGAGGTGGACACCGTCTCCCGGGGAGTGAAGAACGTCGCCGACGGCCGGTGGCGGACCGTCTTCTGGCGGAAGAACGGTGCCCGGTCGTTCGAGGAGACGGTCCGGCAGCTCGATCCGAGAGGACGTACCGAGTTCGCGTACTGGCGGCAGCCCGACGGGAGCATGGTCCGGTATCGCCCGGCGGGAACGATCGAGGTCTTCCCCTCGCCTGCGGCGGTGCGGAGCACCCTTCCGACTCTGCCGCCCGAGCTCCGCGCGACGCTGGAAGCCTGGCTCGAGCAGCGCCACATGACCCGAAGCCTCGAGGCCCAGAGCCGCCGCGACGTCGACCTGGTGGAGGGGCGATCGAGCTGGGTTCGTGGCGGCGAAGCCACGTTCTCCCGCGGCGTCCTCGGTCTCCTCGGCGAGGTTCACCACATCCGCGTCGTCAAGGACGGAGGAAGCAACCCGATGATCGTTCGCGCGGTTCACGAGTACGACATCGAGAGCGAGTCGCTCCGCCTGCTCCGCCTGAAGACCACCGTCACGTACGCCGACGGCACGGTCGGCATTCACGACTCGCGATGGGTCGCCTACCGCGAAGGGACAACCGCCGAGTTCGAGGCACAGATCCCTCGCGATCTCCTGGAAAGCGGAACGCCGGTCGTCCGGCTCACACCTCTCGAACTCGCGACACGACGGCTGAAAGAGACGGCCGGCCAATGAAGACCTTGGAGGGAAACACACGCATGAAGATCCGATCCGTTTCGCTCGCCTGTGCACTCGCTGCCGCGATGGCGCCGCTGGCCGCCGCGGCGGCGCCCGAGCCGGTCCGCGTTCCGATGACGAGATACACGATGACGGCCGGCGATTTCGACGGCGACGGGATCTCCGAATCGGTCGTGTACGACACCGACTCGAAGGCACTTCGCGTGATCGGCTACGCCGGCCCCGCACCCGTACAGACGATGGGGATCTTCGTCGACGACACCGTGGTCGAAATGGCGACCGCCGATCTCGACGGAGACGGAAAAGACGAGCTGATCGCCGGCGAAGGACTCCTTGGATACAACCCGAAGGAAGGCCCGCAGACCGACGTCTCGCTCAAGATCTACAGCCCTGCCGCGACGGGCGACTGGCATCCGGTCGAGATTTTCCGGAAGGCCTCCGAGCGGCCGGACGTGACCTCGATCCGGATCCGGGACCTCGACGGCGACGGGAGGCAGGACATCCTCTTCGCCTACATGGAGTCGAAGTACGTGACCGCGTACGGTATCGCGGAGCGTGAGGGCGAGACATGGGCGGTCACGGATCTGCCGCCGATCCGGATGGGGACGAACGTGGACGCCGGCGACGTCCTGGGCGACGGCCGCTCTATGATCGTGGTCGGCCGGCCGTACGGCGATCCTCCGGAAGGATCGACGGTCGCCATCGGCGATGCGTTCGTCCTGGATGGCGGGAAGCGCATTCCGCTGCCCGTGACCCGCGGCGTATCGTCCGTCGCCATCGGCGACCTCGATGGTGACGGGCGCGAGGAGATCGTCGTGGCCGACGGATGGCACTCGAACTACGGCAAGCTCGCACGCTGCCGGCTCGGCGTCGTGTCGCGGCAGGGTGACCAGTGGCGCTACGAGCTCGTCGAGGATCTGGAAGGCCACATCCGGTTCGAGCAGATCGACCTCGTGGACCTCAACGGTGACGACCGCGCCGAGATCGTCGGGCGCGCCTCGCGTGCCAATGCCCTCGGAGGATCCGTGCGGGTTTACGAGCGCACGTCCTCCGGTTGGCGCGGCATGACGGTCGCCGAGCTGGCGCAGGCGTACGCGGCCGGCGAGTTCGATGGCGAGTCGAATCGGGAGATCGTGTTCGCGGGTCAGCTGCCGCTGCCCGTCTCCCTCGCGTCGCAGGCGCCGCGGTGGGAGACCGAGCTCGGCGAGGCGGTCGAGACGCCGGAGATCGATCCGGCGTCGCTCGTTGGCAAGACCGCCCCCGCGCTCCAGGCCACCGAGTGGGTCGGCTCGGATCCGCGGACGCTCGGCGATCTCCGCGGAAAAGTCGTTTTGCTCGACTTCTGGGCGACGTGGTGCAAGCCCTGTATCGAGATGTACCCGGAGATGCGGACCTGGGCCGAGGAGCTCGGCCCGAAGGGCCTCGTCATCCTCGGCATCACCAATCACTCGAGTCAGACGTCGGCCCAGGTCCAGCGCTTCTTCAAGCGCCAGAAGCTGCCGTGGCCGGTCGCCATCGATCCGAAAAACCGCACGCACATCCAGTACGGCGTCTCGCCGATCCCTCACACGTTCCTCATCGATCGTCAGGGGATCCTCCGCATGGAGCACCGCGGCGGCGGCGACCTGACGGAGATCGAAACCAAAATCCGTGAGCTTCTCGATGAGAAGCCGCGCGAAAGCAGCCAATCAACAGCCGAGGAGGGCTCATGAAACGTCGTATCGCAGTCGCGTTGACGGCATTGGCGCTGACGATCGCCCCTTACGCCTTCGGGCAGGGAAAGACCGGCAGCATTGCAGGGACGGTGGTCGATGGGTCCGGGGGCGCGGTTCCCGGAGTGACCGTGACGGTCACGAGTCCCGCTCTCCTCGGATCGAGGACGGCCGTGACGAACTCGGAGGGGGAGTACCTGATCCAGCCGCTTCCCCCGGGCGTGTACGACGTGCTGACCGAGCTCGGCGGGTTCGCTTCGATGAGGCGGCCGGGCGTGGAAGTGCGCGTCGGACAGTCCGCTTCGGTGAACTTCCAGCTCTCTCTCGCCGAAGTGAGTGAGACCATCATCGTCTCGGGCGAGCCGCCGGTGATCGACGTCCGCAACACCTCGCGGAACTTCACGGTCGACGCCGAAGCGATCTCGATGATCCCGATCTCGACGAGCCAGCAGTACACGGATCTCTGGGTGGTGACCCCCGGCGTGCGGGACTCGCTGGCGACGTTCCAGTCGACGAGGCGGGCGCCGAGCATCAACGGCGCGTCCGTCTCCCAGAACAAGGTCTATGTCGACGGCATCGACGCCGGGGACCACGTGAACGCCGGCACGACGACGCTCCTGAATCAGGCGGTCATCCAGGAAGTCGCGATCAGCACCGGCGGATTCGAGGCGCAGTGGGGCTTCGGCAGCGGCGGGATGATGAACATCGTCACGCGCAGCGGCGGCAACGATCTGCACGGCGGCGCCTCGCTTGTCCTCATGCCGGAGAGCTTCAACGACACGAACATCCCCGGAACCCAGCCCGAAGACGTGGAGACCGTGTTCCCGGAGGTCCACCTCGGCGGGCCGATCCGGCACGACCGGCTCTGGTTCTTCGTCTCCGAGAAGTATCTCGAGGAGAGCGCCGGGGTCTTCAACGTCGACGATTACCGGACCGAGCTGAGCAGTCACGAGGCGTACGGGAAACTGACGTGGCAGCCGGCGCCGACCCATCACTTCACCGCGACGTATCAGCACGACCGCAGGACCGAGGATCCGAGCTTCGGGCACATGAGATTCACGTACGACGCGACTCCGGTCGGGAAGTTCGGCGGCTACATGACGGGAGTGAACTGGGACCACCAGGTCTCGGACGACTCGCTGGTCAGCCTTCTGGTCAGCTACTTCGACAAGCCGAACTCGACGGACGGGCGCAATGGCCAGGATCCGCGGACGATGTATGCGGATGCCTCGGGGCGGTTCCACACCTTCGACGGGAACTACGACCGAGATCAGACGAACGAGCAGACCCGCCCGTACATCTCGGGATCGTTCACGAAGAATCTGACGTTTCACGGCTCGCACGACGTGAGGGTCTCGACGGAGTGGTATCCGCGAACGCGGCGCCTCAACCGGTTGCGCATGAATGAAGTTCGCATGTACCGCGACTCGCCCGAGTTCGGGCCGCGGCAGCTCTGGATGGTGCGGACGCCGCGGCCGCTCGGCGAGGTGGAGAACGACGCGATCGATCGCGGCATCGCCTTCGCCCTCCAGGATTCATGGCGGCCGGCCCGGCGGCTGACGGTGAACGCCGGAATCCGGTACGAGAGCAATCACACGACGATCGATGGGAGGGACGAGGACCTGCTCGATTACGAGTCGTGGTCGCCGCGTCTCGGCCTCGCCTATCAGCTCGACGACAAGACCGTGGTCAAGGCGAGCGCCTCGCGGATCGGCGAGAAATTCGCGCTCGATTTCGCGTTCGCGTTCTTCCCGAACAAAGTCATATTCGACACGGCGACCTCGAGCCAGGTGAACGGCGTCCTCGACGTCTTCACCGAGGGCGCCCCGTCGGCGCCGACGAGTCGCCGCAACGTGTCGCGGCCGGTTCCTTCGGTCTGGGAGTACGTCCTCTCCGTGCAGCGCCAGCTCCCCGGAAAGATCGCGCTCGACGTCTCCCTGGTGGACCGCGAGTACGGGAACTTCGTCGAGCAGATCGATCGCAACCTGATCCTCGACATCCCGAACAAGAAGTTCGTCGGCCGCGTCGATCCCAGGTTCGACGCCCTCATCGACTACGTCGACACCGATCGCGTTCACCGCAGCTATCAGGCCGTGCAGATCTGGCTCAACCGCCGCTTCGCCGACCGCTGGCAGCTCAACGCGAGCTACACCTACGCGATCAACAAGGAGGAAGGGGAGTTCGGCTACGGAACGACCGCGAATGCCGCCCTGCAGTTCGCCTACGGCGACCGCGCGAGCGAGTTCTTCGAGGAACAAACGGGTGGACGGCACAACTTCAAGCTCTCGGGCAGCTATTCGTTCCCGTGGGGCATCAACGCGGGTCTCTACTACAGCAAGTTCTCCGACTCGATCCTGTACGACACGCATCGGGTATTGCCGCCGGGAACTCTCGCTCCCCGCGTGACTCTGTCGAACGGCCGCGTCGTCTCGGACCCGCTCTTCAATCCCGTGCTCCTCGTCGCGCCTCCCAGCGAGAAGGTTGGCCGGCGCATCGGCGGCACGGACCTGTTCAACCTCCAGATCCAGAAGATCTTCACGTTCGGCGAGCAGGAGTTCTCGGTCACCGCGCTGGTGTACAACCTGCCGAACTCGGCGACGTACACGAGGTACGGCTCGAGCGACGTCGATAGCCCGTCCTACGACAGGGTCTTCGGAGCGCAGAGGCCGCGAGCAGGACAACTCTCCTTCGGCTGGTCGTTTTGACGATCGCGCGAAGGATGCCGCGAGCGCTCGCGGGAGCGCTGCTCCTGCTGTGGGCGGGCGCCGCGGCCGCGCAGGTCCACGAGGGCCAGCGGATCGTCACGGCCCGGCTGATCGCGGACACCGTCCGCGTTCAGCCGGGCACCCCGTTCAC
>JBOGJQ010000021.1:0-2059 GCA_050745405.1 Thermoanaerobaculia bacterium
GACGTCGATCGTGTGCTTCTTCTGTTTGTCGAGCACCGGCGGCTCCGCGAGCTCGACCATCTGCCCGTCGACGATCGCCCGGGTGAAGCCCTCCTTCACCATCTGGAGCATCTGCTTCCGGTACTCCCCCTTCTTGCCGCGGACGTAGGGAGCGAGGATCGTGAACTTCGTCCCGGCGGGGAGCTTCGCCAGGCGATCGACCATCTGCTGGATCGTCTGCGGACGGATCTCCTCGCCGCACTTCACGCAGTGCGGAACGCCGACCGAGGCCCAGAGAAGACGGAGATAGTCGTAGATCTCGGTGACCGTGCCGACGGTCGAGCGAGGATTCTTCGACGTCGTCTTCTGCTCGATCGAGATCGCGGGCGAGAGTCCCTCGATCGCATCGACGTCCGGCTTCTCCATCTGCTCGAGGAACTGACGCGCGTACGCCGACAGCGACTCGACGTACCGCCGCTGCCCCTCGGCGAAGATCGTGTCGAAGGCCAGAGACGACTTCCCCGAGCCGCTCACGCCGGTGATGACGACGAAGGCGTTGCGGGGGATGACGACGTCGATGTTCTTGAGGTTGTGCTGGCGCGCGCCGCGAATGACGATCGAGTCCATGGGATTTTTCCAGAGGGTGCCGCTGGAGGGGCGAAAGTGCAAACAGGACGGCGACGCGCAGGCATTTCCGGTGCGGGCGTCTACGGGCGGTAGGACCTCAGCCGGACGGCGTGACGCTCTCCACGAGCCACTTCCCATACGCCTCGGCGACGTCCGCGAGCTCGATCGCGACGAACTCCGGGACCTCGTACGGATGAATCTGCAGGAGCCGTTCGCGGAGCGCCTCGACGTTCACGCGCGTCGTCTTCATCAGGAGCAGGACCTCCGGCTCGTCGCTCACCGCTCCCTGCCACCGGTAGATCGACCGGAGGCCCCGAACGAGGTTGACGCAGGCCGCGAGACGCTCGCCGACGAGCGTCCGCGCGATCCGCTCCGCGTCGTCCATCCCGCCGACGGTGGAAAGCGCGAGGAGCGGCGATTCTCCCGGGGCCGTCATGACGCCGCCGCGGGGGCGGCCGCGACCAGGAACAGCAGCAGCGCGAAGAGAAAGCGTTTCATGGCTCGTCCTTCGAATATCTTAGGCCTGACTCCTGCGGGAGCAAGTCTCGCATGTGGAAGAAAGCCGCTCTCGCTGTCGCCGCCGCCGCGCTCCTCTGGGTCGCGTGGACGTGGATCACGTTTCCCGACGTGGCGCGCCTCCGGACGGAGGACCCGGAGACGACGGCGTTCATGGAGCTCCGCAAGCGCGAGCTCCGGCGCGCCGGCGAAGATGATGAGCTCGCCTACCGATTCGTGCCGTACGAGCGGATCTCGCGGAACTTCCGCCGGTCGGTCCTCGTGTCGGAGGACAACCGCTTCTACGATCACGAAGGTGTCGACGTCGAAGGGTTCAAGGAAGCGATGCGCCGCAATTGGGAGAACCGCAGCCTGACCCAGGGCGGCTCGACGATCACACAGCAGCTCGCGAAGAACCTCTATCTGTCGCCCTCGCGCAATCCGCTGCGGAAGATCGAGGAGTACTTCATCGCGCGCGCTCTCGAGAGGCACCTGAGCAAGAAGCGGATCCTCGAGCTCTATCTCAACGTCGTCGAGCTGGGCGAGCGGGTGTACGGAGCCGAGGCGGCGGCGCAGCACTATTTCGGGAAGTCGGCCGCGTCGCTGACGCCGGCGGAGGCGGCGCTGCTCGCCGCGGCGCTGCCGAATCCACGCGTCATGAACCCCTCTGATCCGAACCGGCGCCTCCGCGCGCGGCAGGACATCATTCTGTCGCGCCTGCGGCGGTGGGGGCATCTCGCCGAGGAGGAGGTGCTGACGCAGAGGAAGCCGATCGAAAAAGTGCAGGTCCCTCCCGAGCCCGAGCCCGAAACCGAGACGACGACCGAAACGATCATCGAGCCTCCGCCTGCCACGACCACGGAACCGGATCCCACGACCACGGAACCGCCTCCCACCACGACGGAACCGCCTCCCACCACGACGGAACCGACGACGACGAGCACGGCCCCGGAAGACG
>JBOGJQ010000022.1:0-1879 GCA_050745405.1 Thermoanaerobaculia bacterium
GGTCCTGCCGCTCTCGACGTTCAGCGGCGCCGACCAGCGGAGCTGCCGGTGCTCGGAAAGATCAGCGGGGAGGATCTCCTGGATGATGATCGGGAGCGCGTCGTCGCCGCCGACGGCGACCGTGACGCGCATGCGAGTCGACGCGAGACGGTCGGCGACGCCGGAGAGCTTCGCGAGATCGAGCGTCGCCTCGACCTCGCCCGCGCGGACGCCCTTCGCGTTCGGTTCGCCGAGGTTGACGCGGACGAAGACGGGAAGCTCGCCGGCGTTGCCGCCATCGAGAAGGGCCGCCGCACGAGCTTCCGCGAGTGCCGCGGGAGGACTCGATGAGGCCCACCGCGGCGCCGTCACCTCGAGCCCCTCGCGCCGCGCGCGCACCTCGATGCGCCGCGGCTCGGTATCCGGCGCGCGCGGCACCTGGTACGTGATCACGATGCGGTTCCGCAGGTCGTCGACGACTTCGTCCAGCTTCCCGGCGTGCGGCACGATATCGCCGCCCGTTGCATCGGCGAGCTCGAGGAATGGATCGCGTGGATGGAGAGCGAGAAACGAGGGGGGCCGCTTCCCGGGGTTCGCATCGAGGAAATCGGTCATTCGCTGCCCACCCGGGCGCGAGGCGTCATCGGGAAAATGCGTCCCTCCGCTTCCACCGATCGCCATGACGGTCCAGCCGGTGATGGCGAGTGCTCTCGCTGCGTCCCGATGTTCGTCGGCCTGGCTGTATGCGCGAAGCTCGCCGGCATAGCGTGACGGATCCGTTCCTTCGACAGAGCGGAGATAGTCGAGATAGAACTCCGACGGCTGGAGATCGAATCCGTCGCCCACCATGATGACGGTGCGCGGCGGCTCGCCCGGTTGTTTGCTGATCCACTCGAGCGCCTCTCGTCGCGAGCGGCTGAGGATCTGGACCTCTTCCCGGACGGACGCGAGCACGGCGGCCGTTATCTGCAAGGCGCGCTGTTTCATCGCGCCTGCGCGTGCGCGCGCGCTTCCGCCCCCGAGGATCGGGTCGTCGGCGAGAGTGAGAACTTCTCTGCGGATGCGGCTGATCTCGTAGCGCGTCGAGCGGCGGGAGAGGCCCTCGATGGCCTCGCCGAGTTTCACCGCGTCGGTCGTGCCCGCGACGATCACCTCCGGTTCCGGATTCGCCCAGACGAGCGTCACGGGCCCGAGCGTGACCAGCTCGGCGGCGCGGGAGGAGAGCTGCGCGGCGGCCTCGCGCAGCGTCGCCTGGCTCGTGGTCGTGGCATCGATCCAGAGGACGACGTCCCACAACTCCTTTTCCGGATCCGGCGTCGCCTCTTCTTCCGGCGCCGTGACCTGCCGTTCGATGCTCGGCGTCACGTATTCGACCCCAATCACCTGCCGCTCGACACCGTTCTCGACGACGGTGAAATCGGAGGGCTGCAGATCGGGAGGCGTTCGGCCCGACGCGTCCGTCACGCGAACCGTCAGCTCGATCGCGGTGACGAACGCCTGCTCGGTGAACGGCTGCGCCGGCGGCGCCTCCTGCGCGGAAGCCGCCGCCGTCGCGAGAACGGAAATGAGAACCACCCTGAGAAAGCTCATGAGTCTCCCTGGGGTGGTACCGGCGAGACAGATTATAGCGCGCGCGGAAAACCATCCCGTGAACGTGCCCGCGCCCGTGTGCCGTCATCCCGAGCGTAGCGAGGGATCAGGGTCGGGCGGGGCGCGCGTGACGCGGCGCCGTCCATCGGCGGAAGATCGAACTTTCGACCTCCCGCCGACCTGAGTTCTCCGATCAGGGCCGTCCCACCCGTCCCTGATCCCTCGCTGCTCTGAAGATAGCGTATCGAACAAGACGAGGCTCCTCTTGTGCGCTTGAGAAAGCGCGAGAAAGGTGGCGAGGGCACGCCAC
>JBOGJQ010000023.1:0-12108 GCA_050745405.1 Thermoanaerobaculia bacterium
GATTCCCGGCCGCGTTGGCGCGGCACGCGCGCAAGGAGGTTCGGCCCGTTCGACGGCGCGGCCAGATGGCCCTATTCGAACAGCATCGATTCCGGATCGACCCCGAGCGCGTCGTACTCGTTCTGGATCTCCGCCTTGTGCTTCCACTCCATCTCGGCGAGCTCGTTGAAGAGGCGCAGCAGCTCGGGACTCTCCGCGCGCTCGGCGAGAAACCGGAAGTTCGACTCCGACTCCCGCTCGTGCTCGAGCGCGATGCGGAGGGCGCGCGCGAGATCGAGCCTGCCGAGGTTCGGCGGGATGTCGGGAGCTCTGCTCGTCGTTCATGCCGGAAGCAACGACCTCTCGATCTTTCCCGCCGCGGGAGGATTCGCCGTCGCCCATCTGGAGCTCGGTGCGAATCCGCGGAGGCTGGCCCTCGATTCGAGCGGCTCGCGTGCGTACGTCAACAACGCCCTCGATGGAACGCTCTCGGTCGTCGATGTGAACACACCGAGGATCGTCGACACGATCACCGTCACCTCGATCCCGCTGCCGCCCGATGTCTTGCTCGGGAAACGGCTCTTCCACAGCTCCGCGAATCCCGCAATCGCGCGCGATCGCTGGGTCGCCTGCGCGTCGTGTCACCCCGATGGCGGCAGCGACGGCCGGACGTGGTTCTTTCCCGATGGTCCTCGGAACACCCCGACTCTTCTCGGTGTCGCCGAAACGCTTCCGCTCGACTGGTCGGGCGATCTCGACGAGCTGCAGGAGGTCGAAGACACGATCCGCAGGATTCAGGGAGTGACCGGCCTGGCCGAGCGTGCGTTCACGCGCGTGCGGCGCGATCCGTCGCGATCGCTGCCGGCAAGAAGACGTCCGGATGACGTGATCATGAGCCCTTCCGTCCTTAAACGAACAGGTGACCCCGTCCCCATGGTCTATCCCATTCAAATTGGATCTATATCCAAATTTCGGGTGAGACGGGGTAGGAAAAAAGCGGGCTTCCGGTACTCCTCGGTAGAAGTCGCTGCCGTCGCCGGTCGCGATCAGAGAGTCATCAGATGAGAAAACGGGAACCGTTCACCCATGGGGGACCGTTCACCCATAGTTTGCCTGGGCGATCACGCCGGGAATGAATGCTCCGGAACGAAAGGAGAGACGATGAAATTGGCAAGAGTCCTCGTAGCTTGTGGGTTCGTTTTCCTTCTGGCTCACCCTGCGGCCGCACTCGTCGATGGCGGCGAGACCGATTACGAGGAGTCTAATGATCCGTGCGAAGGGATCATGGACGTCGACGAATGCTTCTGGAGTCCGATGGGATTCGTCGGTGGGAATTTCTGGTCATGTTATGCCAACGGACGTTGGGGGCAACGCTGTTATGATGTCGTGACCGTCTTCAAAGACGACGGCACTTCCTTCCAAGCCTGCGCGAAAGTGAAATATACGGCGCACTGTGGCTGTGACACGACGAAGTTGGAGACCAAGGGTCACTGCGAGTTCACATGGCCGCAGTGAGATTCTTCGCGGCGCTGCTGACGCTCACGGCGGCCTCCGCGCTGGGGACTTCCGTGATCCTCGAGCTCGTCCCGCACGTCGCGGTCGATCCGCCGGACTCGAGAATCGAGTTGCGGCGGATCGAGAACGCAAACGACGTCGCGAACGCGCTGCCGTCCCACGTCATCGACGTTTCTTCCTCGCGACACACGCTGGTTGTCGATCTCGCGGAAGGATTCTGGTCTCTCGACTTCGTCGCCGACGACATCTGGCATCAGCGCCAGTATTTCGACACGCGATCGGGAAGAACGATCCCGGTCGACTATTGGGCGGAGGCGGTCCTCGGGGGACGGATCCGCACGGACGACCAACGAGAGGTCCGCACGCTCGGGGCGACGTTCGAAGCGATCCGGAGCGACCTCGGGCCCTCCGGTGAGGCCGACTGCGTCGTCGACGGGATGTCGTTCTCGTGCGGTATTCCTGCGGGAACCATGAACGTGCGGTTGCGGGCCCCGGGATACATCACGCGATATTTCGGGCCGATCGACCTTCAACCGCGCAAGACGACGGGCCTGGGTGAAGTCCCGCTCTATCGCGGGCAGGCGATGGTGGGGCGCGTCGAGTTCGGGCGCGGCGTCGAAGGAGAGCTCGGGGAGGTAACCGTCACCGCCCGCTCCATGGCCACGTCGACCTCGAAGGGTCTCACGGCGAAGGTCGACCGGAGTGGGCTGTTTCATCTCGACGGACTTGCCCCGGGTGACTACGAAGTGGCAGCCTCCGACGAAAACGGGACGTGCTCGGCTCCGGTGGAGATCACAGTGGCTGCAGGGCGCGAGGCGGAGATTCTCCGTCCGCTCGTCCTCACGCGCCCGGGCCGGCTGACGATCTCGATCACGCCGCCTGCTGCGCCCGACGCGCAGCCGTGGCATGTGACGCTCGATCGGCCGCTCGGAGGTTCGCAGGTCGATACAGTGTCGGAAGGCGCCGCTGACCGGGTCGGGACCTGGTCGGCTCCTGCGCTGCAGTCCGGAGACTACCTCGTGAGCGTGACTTCCGGCGATGGATCGACCTGGGCTCATCAGCAGGTTCGCCTCGACCAATCGGATCTCGTCGTCCCGATTCTCGTCGAGTCCCGTTCCGTCCGCGGGCGAGTCGTTCTCGGGATCGATCCGATCACGGCGCGACTCGAGTTCGTGGATGAAGAGAAACGCTCGGTACGCGTGGAAGCGGACGAGCAGGGACGATTCCGTGCCGTGCTGCCGGGGAAGGTCGAGTCGTATCGGGTGCGCATCGAGTCCTCGTCTCCTCCCGTGCGAACGACCCTCGAGAGGGTGGAACTGCCGGACGAGGATCGCGAACTCGTCATCGAATTGCCCGCCACCAGCCTTGCGGGAACCGTCGTCGATGAGCGGGGCGTCCCCAGCGCCACCGCGACCGTCAACGTCAAATCGAGCGCGGAGGGATTCCAGTTCATCCAGCAGGACGTTGACGCGGAGGGGCTCTTTCTGCTGCACGGGCTTCCGTTCGGGACGTACCGGATCGAGGCCGACGACGGCCTGCAACAGAGCGAGGCGTTGGCGGTCACGTTCGACGAAGAGAACAGCGTCGTCGACATCGAGATCGTCCTGCGGCCGAGTACGCGTCTGCGGGGGCGCATCGTGTCCGCCTTCGGCCCGGTGGAAGGAGCCAGAGTCATGGCCGTTCCGACCGACGTCCCCATAGCCTACGCTCCTGCCCCGAGGACGGGCGCGCGCGGGGAGTTCTTCATTGCTCTTCCGCCTCGTGTCCGGGAAATCGATCTCCACATTGCGGCGCCCGGGTTTGCGTACTCCATGGGCCACATTGGGTACCGGGACGAGCCTTTCGTCTTCGCACTCCAGAACAATGGAGGAATGCTGAAGTTGGAGGCGCCTCGCGGAACGCGTCTGCGGCTGGGGCATGATGGGGCCACGGTGCCGGTGGAAAGCCTGCGTGCTCATTGGCAGGTGGTGGATGAAGGAGAAACCGTCGTGCTGTTGGAGATGGAGCCGGGGCCCTATTCGCTCTGCTCGGTCGAGAGCGCCCCGCGTTGCGTCGAGGGTTTTCTTGCTCCCTACGGCACGACGACGCTCGATCTGCGAGACTGACCTCAATCACGTGCTCGATTCGGCCGGGAAGATTGTCATCCACCACGCCGCGGTGATGAATCCGAAATCAGCGTAGAACTCCGGCGCCAGTCGCGCGGGAAAACGCGGGCGAGCTCCTCGCGAGCCCGGATGTCGTCCTCGCCGATCGGACGGGCGATCGTCTCGTGGAGATCGACGCGGTCGGGTCGGTCCCACCGACTTGCGCCTTGCGCCTCGCGACTTGCGCCTACTCGAAGAGCATCGATTCCGGATCGACCCCGAGCGCGTCGTACTCGTTCTGGATCTCCGCCTTGTGCTTCCACTCCATCTCGGCGAGCTCGTTGAAGAGGCGTAGCAGCTCGGGGCTGTCCGCGCGCTCGGCGAGGAAGCGGAAGTTCGACTCCGACTCGCGCTCGTGCTCGAGCGCGATGCGGAGGACCCGCGCGAGATCGAGCGTGCCGACGTTGGGCGGGACCGTCACGTCCGGCTGTGCGGCCGCGGGAGGTTCTTCGCCGACGAGCTCGCGGTACCGCTTCTCGAGCGCGAGACGGTGCTGGATCTGCCGGTCGGAGAGCTCCAGCAGCTTCGCCCGCGCGTGGGGATCGTCGGCGTTACCCGCCAGAACGCGATAGAGATCGCGCGTCGCGATCTCCGAGGCGATCGCGCCGACGAGGACCTCGCGCACCGTGGTCTCGAGCGGTTTCACGGAGCGTCACTTCTCGCCCGATCCGCCGCGGTAGAGATCGGGATTCGGCGGCGCGTCCTCCGGATACGGCGAGGGCCGCAGCTCCTGACCGAGCCCCGTGCCGCCGGCGACGTTTTCCTTCCGGATCTCGCCGTAGTACGGGCGATAGCCCATCGGCTCGACCGGGAAATTGGACGGGACGACGAGATCGCGCAGGCCGACGACGGCGCGGGCGCGCGTGTCGATCGCCATCTCGTAGTCGCGCGTCATGTAGATCGCGTCCTCGGGGCACGCGTCGACGCAGTAGCCGCAGAAGACGCACCGTAGCAGGTCGATGTCGTAGCGGACCGGGAACTTCTCGCGCGTCCGCTCGTCCTCGCCCGCCTCGATCGTGATGCACTGCGCCGGGCAGGCGGTCGAGCACATGTAGCAGGCGACACAGCGCGTCGTCCCGTCGTCGCGCGTCGTGAGGATGTGACGCCCCCGGAAGCGCTCCGAATAGATGCGCTTCACCTCGGGATAGCTGATCGTCGGAAGCCCCTTCATGTTGACGAGATTCTTCAGGAGGTGCCCGAGCGTCACGAACATCCCCCGCAGGATCTCGGGGAGGAAGAGGCGCTCGAGCGGCGAGAGCTTCTTGCGCTGGATCTTGACTACGCCCATGAATGGTTCCTAGTGGTCCAGCTCGCCCGCGATGATGTTCAGCGAGCCGAGCGTCGCGATCAGGTCGGCCACGGTCTGTCCGGTGATCATGGGCGCGAACGCCTGATAGATCGAGAAGCAGGGCGGACGGGAGCGCACGCGATAGGGATTCCTGGTCCCGTCCGAGGCGAGGTAGAAGCCGAGCTCCCCGTTGCCGCCTTCGACCGGGAAGTACGTTTCGCCGATCGGCGGCTGGATGCCGTGCATGATCAGCTTGAAGTGGTAGATGAGCGACTCCATCTCGTTGTAGACGCGCTCCTTCGGCGGCAGCGCGACGTACGGATCGTCGACGATCACCGGACCGTCGGGAAGGCCGCGGTCGATCGCCTGCTGGACGATGCGGAGCGACTGCCGCATCTCTTCCATGCGAACGAGATACCGCGCCATCGTGTCGCCGCCCTCGGCGACGGGGATGTCGAAGTCGTAGGTCTCGTAGCCGAGGTAGGGGCTCGCCTTGCGGACATCGAATGGAACGCCGCACGCGCGGAGGCACGGCCCGGTGAACCCGTAGTCGATCGCGTCCTCGGCGGAGATCGCACCGATCCCGTCGGTCCGCTCGTGGAAGATCCGGTTCCGCGTGAGGAGCTTGTCGATGTCCGCGAGCGCCTTCGGGATCATGTTCACGATCCGCTGCGTCATCTCGAGGAAGTTGTCCGGGACGTCGATCGGCAGCCCGCCGATGCGCGCGTACGAGGGGAGGAGGCGGTAGCCGGAGCACGCTTCGAGCAGGCCATAGATCTCCTCGCGTGGCTGGAAGGCGTACCAGAAGTTCGTGAGCGCGCCCATGTCGACCAGATTCGTCCCGATGCAGACGAGGTGGTCGGCGATGCGCATCAGCTCCGAGAGGATGAGACGGACGTGCTGCGCGCGGGGCGGGGCTTCGATGCCGAGAAGCTTCTCGGCCGCCAGGCAGTAGCCGACGTTGTTGATGACGGCCGACATGTAGTTGAGGCGATCCGTGAAGGGGATCACCTGCTGCCACGAGTGCGTCTCCGACATCTTCTCGAAGCAGCGGTGGAGGTAGCCGATCTCGGTGTCGGCGCCGATGATCGTTTCCCCGTCGAGCGTCACGACGATGCGCAGCGTGCCGTGCGTCGCGGGATGCGAGGGGCCGAGGTTGAGCGTGACCTGCTCGAAATCGTGGTGCTCGGGAGGGAGGGCGATCCGCGGCTCGATCCGCGCGACGTCTTTCTCGCTGAGGAGCCAGCGCTGCCCCGGGTCGTAGTCCTTCCGGAGCGCGTGTCCCTGAAACGCCTCGTGGCAGAGGATCCGGCGGAGGTTGTAGTGCCCGTCGAACTTCACGCCGAACATGTCGAACGCCTCGCGCTCGTACCAGTCGAATCCCTTGTAGACGGGGAGAGACGAAGGGACCGGCGTGTTCTCGTCCGTCTGGACCTTGAGGCGGACGCGCTCGTTGTTCTGGAGCGAGTAGAGCTGATAGATCAGGTCGAACCGTCCGCCCTGGCGCCCCGGGTAGTCCATCCCGAAGAGGTCGAGCGGAAGGACGAAGCGGAGCTCGGGATCGGTCTTGAGTTTCCGGAGAACGTCGACGATCGCCTCGCGCCGGACGCGGAAGGTCGGGAGATCCTGTCCGGGGACGTGCTCGATGTGCGGCGAGCCGATGCGGGCCTGGAGCTCGGCCGCGCGGTCGTCCCTGACCGCGGCGTCGCGCGGGATGTACGGAAGCCGGTTCGTGGGCGCCGGTCCGGTGTAGGGAAGGGAGCTGTCTCGGGTCTGCGTGCTCATCGCCGGATCTCGCCGCGCTCGATCTTTTCCTTCAGTTTGAGGATGCCGTACATCAGCCCTTCCGGCGTCGGCGGGCAGCCGGGGACCCAGATGTCGACCGGGATGATCTCGTCGATGCCCTGGACGACGTGATAGGCGCGATAGAAGCCGCCGCTCGTCGCGCAGGCGCCCATCGCGATGACGTATTTCGGCTCGGGCATCTGGTCGTAGATCTTCCGGAGGACGGGGCCCATCTTCTCGACGATCGTGCCGGCGACGATCATCATGTCGGCCTGCCGCGGCGAGAAGCGGACGACCTCGGCGCCGAAGCGGGAGATGTCGTAGTGCGAGCCGACCATCGACATGAACTCGATGGCGCAGCAGGCGGTGCCGAAGGGGAGGGGCCAGAGGGAGTTGCCGCGGGCCCAGCCGACCATCGCGTCGAGCTTGGTCGTCAGGAAGCTCTGCTCGGCCTCTTCCTCGGGCGTGCGGCGTTTCGCCTCGCCCGGAAGCGTGAGGACGCCCTTCTCGGCACCTTCGCCCGGAAGCTGGTTTTCCTTGCGTTCGATGATCGATCGGTCGACCGTGATTCGTTTGATTGCCATGATTTTGTGCGTCAACGGCGCCCGGAAGGCAGGAAGCCGGATTCTATTGACAAGAGAAACTTTTCACAAGGCGGGTAACGCGTCGCGCAGCGACGAAATTCGGCTCAAAAGCGTCTTGGCGTCTGGAGCGTCTTGGGCGTCTCTCCGCATTCGGAAGGACGCGTCATCCTGACGAGCGAAGCGAGGAAGGATCTCCTCAGCTGCGACTCAGACTCGCGAGAGTCAGACGCGGCTGAGGAGATCCTTCGCTCACACCCGCCCGGCCGGCCTCGCTCAGGATGACGCGACGCCCAAGACGCCCGAGACGCCCAAGACGCCCCGAACGCGAGACGCTTTGCTATACTCGCGCCGGATAATTCGAGAGCCCGATGGCGGAAAAACAACAGTCGGTCTCGGTAGAAATTTATGGTCAGACGTACAACGTTCGCGGGGAAGGAGACCCAGCGTATTTAACGGAGCTCGCTAGAGTTGTCGACGCCCGGATGCGGGAAATCGCGCCGCAGGTGGCTACCGGGGATCCGACGAAAATCGCGATCCTCGCGGCCCTGAATCTCGCGGACGAGTTCTCGCGCTACCGCGAGCAGCGGGAAACGGACGCCGGCAAGTGGAAGAAGAAAACGGAGCAGTTGATCGCACGTCTCGGTCCGATCGTGACCGAGGCCACCGACTGACCGAAGGAAGACCCCGAATCGGAGACCCTGCAGAGTACGTGATGAGTAAGCGCTATTTGAACCAACTCCCTAATTGCGGGAGCTCGAGTCGCGAAGCCCGAGCAGACCTCGGCCCGTCCCGGGCATCGAGGAAGCCAAACGGCGGAGCGCAGAGCGCCCACCTGTTTCACGCAGGTTCAATTAGGACATCTCACACGGCTCAGGCGGGGCCTTCGCTCGCTTCCTGATTCCTTCTTCCATTCCCCACTCTCGAGCGAGCCTTCGTGGACGCGCGGCGGAGCCGCGCGCTGGGGAGGTGCGAAGTGGAACTCATCATTGGAATCGTTGGAGCCCTCGTCGGGGCGGTCGTTCTCGCCGCGCTCTGGGCGACGCTCAACCGGAAGCGGGCCGAGGTCCAGATCGAGGAGGCGCGCCGCACGGCGGCCCGGATCACCGAGGACGCGCAGAAGTCCGCCGACGCCAAGCTGAAGGAAGCGAACGTCGAGGCGAAGGAGCAGATCCTCCAGGCGCGCGCCGAGTTCGAGAAGCAGTCGCGCGAGCGCCGCGACGAGATCAAAGCGGGCGAGCGGCGCATCCAGCAGAAGGAAGAGAACGTCGACCGCAAGCTCCAGCAGCTCGAGCGGCGGGAAGGCGAAGTCGAGAACCGCGACCGGAAGCTCGCGGAGCGGGAGCAGCGCGTCGACCAGAAGGAAGAGGAGATCGACCGCGCGATCGAGCAGCAGCGGCACCGTCTCGAGCAGATCTCCGGCCTCACCGCCGAGGAGGCGCGCCGCGAGCTCATTCGCGGGATCGAGAACGAGGCGAAGCTCGACGCCGCGAACATCGTCAAACGCATCGAGACCGAAGCCGTCGAGCTGGGTCACATCAAGGCGAAGCGGATCATCGGCACCGCGATCCAGCGGATGGCGTCCGACTACGTCGCCGAGAACACCGTCGCCGTCGTCGACCTCCCGAGCGAGGACATGAAGGGGCGGATCATCGGGCGCGAGGGACGGAATATCCGCGCGCTCGAGCTCGCGACGGGGGTCGACCTCATCGTCGACGACACGCCGGAAGCCGTCATCCTCTCCGGGTTCGATCCCATCCGGCGCGAGGTCGCGCGCATCTCGCTCGAGCGCCTCATGGCCGACGGCCGGATCCATCCGGCGCGCATCGAGGAGATCGTCGACAAGGTCCGCGTCGAGCTCGAGGACAAGCTCTTCGAGGAAGGCGAGGCCGCCGCGTTCTCCATCGGCATCACGGACATCCACCCCGAGGTGCTCAAGCTTCTCGGCCGCCTGCGTTACAGGACCTCGTATGGACAGAACGTCCTGATGCACTCGCTCGAGGTCGCGCAGCTAGCCGCCCTCATGGCGACCGAGCTCGGCGCGAACGCGGAGATCGCCAAGCGCGGCGGCCTCCTGCACGACATCGGCAAGTCCATCGACCGCGAGATGGAGGGAACGCACCTCGAGCTCGGGCGGCAGGTCCTCGAGAAATATGGCGAGCGCCGCGAGGTCATCCACGCGATGGAGTGCCACCACGGCGACTACGACCCCGAGACGGTCGAAGCGGTCCTGGTCAACGCGGCCGACGCCCTTTCCGCCGCGCGTCCCGGCGCGCGCCGCGAGATCCTGGAGAATTACGTGCACCGCCTCGAGCGGCTCGAATCGATCGCCGACAGCTTCGATGGCGTGAACAAGTCGTTCGCGATTCAGGCGGGCCGCGAGCTCCGCATCATCGTCAATGCGGACAAGCTCACGGACGAACAGTCGATCTGGCTTTCGAAGGACGTCGCGCGCCGGATCGAATCGGAGCTGCAGTATCCGGGGCAGATCAAAGTCACGGTCATACGCGAAACGCGGGCCGTAGATTTTGCGAAATAGGTAGTTGATCAGTTGATCAGTTGAACAGTTGCATAGTTGAACCGTGGTGTCGTTCGACTCGTACTGTTCAACTGTTCAACTCTTCAACGGTTCAACGAAAGACATGGTTCGTCTTCTATACATCGGCGACGTGGTCGGCCAGCCCGGCCGCAAGGCGCTTCGAGGCAAGCTCGAATCGGTCATCGACCGCGAGCACGTCGATTTCACGATCGTCAACATCGAGAACGCCGCGGGTGGGTTCGGCATCACCGAGGGGATCCTCGACGAGCTGTCGGACCTTCCGATCGACCTCTACACGTCGGGCAACCACGTCTGGGACAAAAGGGAGTTCGTCGAGCGGCTCGACGAGTTCGACCAGGTGATCCGTCCCGCGAACTACCCGCAGGGCAACCCGGGCAAAGGGAGCGCGGTCCGGCAGACGGCCAGCGGCACGAAAGTGGGCGTGGTCCAGGTCATGGGGCAGGTCTTCATGCCGCCGTGCGAGAACCCGTTTCGCGCCGCCGAGCGGGAGCTCGCCGCGCTCGGCGGCGACGTCCGCGTCATCCTCGTCGACGTCCACTGCGAGGCGAGCTCGGAGAAACAGGCCATGGGGCGCTTTCTCGACGGGCGCGTCTCCGTCGTGGTCGGGACGCACACCCACGTCCCGACGGCCGACGAGCGGATCCTCCCGAACGGCACCGCGTTTCAGACCGACGTCGGCATGACCGGGCCGTACGATTCGATCATCGGCTTCCGTCCCGACGAGATTCTCGAGAAGTTCCTCATGAACACGCCGCGGAAGATGGAAGTCGCGAAGCGGGACGTGCGCCTCTGCGGCGCTCTCGTCGACGTCGACGAGGCGACGGGGCGTGCGCGTTCGATCGTGCGGGTGAGCGAGCGGTTGGAAGACTAGGGCTCTTCGGCCCAGCGATTCTTGCCGATCTGGCGCAGGTCGCCCTGCGCGCGGAACTGCCGTGGCGACATCCCGAAGCGGCGGCGGAACTGCTGGCGGAAGTAGTTCTCCGAATCGAATCCGCAGAGCCGCGCGACCTGCGTGATCCGCATGTTCCCGGCCTTGAGCAGGCGCGCGGCCTTCTCGAGGCGCTTCTGTTTGAGGAACTGGCTGAGCAGCTTCCCGGTCGCGCGATGAAAGCGCCCCGAGACGTACTGCCGCGTGAATCCGAGGTCGCGGGAAACGGCCTCCACCGTCAGGTCTTCGTCATTTTTCGTCCGGGTCCGGACGATTTTCATCAACGAACGAACGAGCCCATCCATGGCTGTTACTCCTCTCGCCAGAGTGGGTTGACGGATCTGGAGGATGTAAGAACCCTCCTACAGGCACCGGACCCCCAGGGGCGTCCAACAGGGACGAAAGTCAACCGCTGTCACCATTATATTCCTGACGCGGCCCCGGCGCCCGAAATGAGCGGTAAATTCGGCATCGGGCGGTGGCTGGCGCACCCTACAATGGCGGGAGAGGCGCCGCCGTGCCGGCGCCGGAAGGAGAGGCGAGGATGTCCGAATACGGTCCGTTCCTGCGGACGATTTCCCTGTTCCGGGAGCTCGACGCCGAGGAGCTCGAGGCGATCGGGCGGCTGCTCGTCGTGACCGAGTTCGAGCCGGGAGAGCTGATCCTCGAGGAGGGGCAGCCGAACCGCGCGCTTCATCTCGTCGCCGAGGGGCGGGTCCGGGTGAGCTGCCGGGCGGAGGAAGGGGACGTGATCCTGTGCGACCTTCCCGCCGGCCGGACCTTCGGCGAGCTCTCGATCCTGGAGGAGGGGTTCGCGAGCGCGACTCTCCGCGCGATCCCGAAGACGAAGATTCTGTCGCTGTCGCTGGCGGACCTCCACCGGATCCTGCGCGAGGCGCCCGCGACGGCCGCGAAGTTCTGGCATGCGATCGCCCTCGACCTCCGGCAGCGTCTCGTCCAGACGAACGCCGTCGTCCGGACGTACTTCGAGGTGAACCGCGCCCTCGTCGAGAACCCGACGTTCCGCGAGGCGTACGCGGTGATGGCGAAATAGTCGTCGGTCGTCAGTCGTCAGTCGTCAGGGGGACGCCGTGAGCTTTGCGGATGCGCAGAAAGATGTCGATGCGTGGATTTCCCAGTTCGAGGAGGGGTACTGGCAGCCGCTCTCGATGCTGGCGCGGGTGACCGAGGAGGTCGGGGAGCTCGCGCGGGAGATCAACCACCGCTACGGCGAAAAGCCGAAAAAGCCGGACGAGCCCGAGGCGGACCTCGCCGTGGAGATCGCCGACATCTTCTTCGTCCTCCTCTCCCTCGCGAACTCGCTCGAC
>JBOGJQ010000024.1:0-27409 GCA_050745405.1 Thermoanaerobaculia bacterium
AGCGTCTAGAGCGTCGCTCGACGCCCAAGACGCCCAAGACGCCCAAGACGCCCAAGACGCCCAAGACGCCCAAGACGCCCAAGACGCCCGAGACGCCCAAGACGCCCAAGACGCCCGAGACGCCCCAGACGCCCGAGACGCCCAGACGCAATACCCGAGGCAATGCTCCTGTTCGATTGCGTGGCGCGGGAACCGTCGATTAGAATCCGGGTCCCCGTCGGATGCGCCCATAGCTCAGCTGGATAGAGCGACAGCCTCCGGAGCTGTAGGTCAGAGGTTCGAATCCTCTTGGGCGCACCATCCCCTCTCCCGGTGGCCGGGCCCGTGCTCCCAGATGAAACGGCTCAGCTTGCCCTGGACGCGTCATCGCGTTACATTGAAAGGTCGAAACTACGTCGCACAACACACCACGTTGCACCCGGAGGAAACGATGATTCGTCATGGAATCCACGTCATCCGGGACGACGACCGCTGGTGGGTCGTGAGGGAGGGAGAGAGCGGCGACACGTCGTCCGTTTTCCAAGACGCCCGCGCCGCCATTCGCGTCGGGCGCTCTCTGGCACGGAGAGAAAGGACCGAGTTCACGCTCTACGACGAGCGGGGGAAGGTTCGCGCCTGGAGCGATTTCCAGGAGGCATAGTCCTCCCTCTCCGTCCCGCCCAGGAGCAGATCGGGCAACCCGCGGGATCGTGCCGGAGCGCCGGGCAGTGCTCCCGCCCGAAATAGATGATCTGCAGGTGCCGTCGCCCCCACTCCTGTTCGGGGAACGCCTTCTGGAGGTCGCGCTCGGTCTGGACGACATTCTTTCCACTGGAGAGCCCCCACCGCGCCGCGAGGCGGTGAATGTGCGTGTCCACCGGGAACGCCGGCTTGCCGAACGCCTGCGCGAGGACCACGCTGGCCGTCTTGTGTCCCACCCCGGGGAGCTTCTCGAGCTCCTCGATCGTCTCGGGAACGCGCCCGCCGTGCTCGTCGACGAGCTGCCGGGCGAGCCGGCTGAGATTCCGCGCTTTCGACGGCGCCAGTCCACAACTCCGAATCGCCTCCAGAATTCTGGATTCCGGGAGCGCCGCCATCGCCTCCGCCGTCGGCGCGACGGCGAACAGCGCCGGCGTCACGCGGTTGACCTGAACGTCCGTCGTGTGCGCTGACAGGACCACAGCCACCAGAAGCGTAAACGGATCGGCGTGCCGCAGCGGAATTCCGGGCTCGGGATAGAGCCGGTCGAGGATCTCGCCGATGCGTCTCGTTTTTTCCGCGCGCTTCATCGCGGCGAATTCTACGCAATGTCGACGGGCGCGGTTCGTGCTCGCGCAGAGCGAGGTCGAAACGGTCTGGCCGACGGCCGCCGATGAGCCGTCACTTTCACGAATGACACTGGAGGTAAAGAGATGAAGCGTTTTCTCGTTCTTTCCGCGGTAGTTCTCGCTTTTGCGGTCCCCGCAGCCTTCGCCGAATCGTTCGGCGTCACGCTGACCGGAGACGTCGAGATCCCGCCCGGCGATCCGAACGGCGTCGGTTTCGCCGACCTGATCCTCGACGGCACCACCCTCAGCTACTCGGTCGTCGTCTTCAACATCGTGACGCCGACGGCGATCCACATCCACCCCGGCGGTCGAGGCGAGACGGGCGCGCCTCTCATTCCCTTCACCACGCCGTTCGTGCGGCACGAGGGATGTCCTGCGACGGGTGAAGAGCCGTGCGCGGAGCGGTTCGTCAACGTCGGAATGGTCGAAATCTCGGCCGATGCCGCCGCGGATCTCCAGGCGAATCCGAGCGCGTTCTACCTGAACGTGCACAACGGCGAGTTTCCGGGCGGAGCCGTCCGGGGCCAGCTTCAGTTCGCCCGGTTCCTCCCGGTGGTCGGTCAGACGCCGGGCGCCGCGTTGTCGAACTGGTTCACGCGCTTCGGCTTCCTGAACCGCTCGATGACCACGACGACGAACTGGCAGATCGAGTTCTTCCCGCAGTCGCCCGCCGGCAACACCTCGCGGTTCGTCTCGGCTCAGGATCCTCTCGGGCCGCTCAACCTCGAGTTCGGGACGACGTTCCCGGTCGCTGGCTTCACCGGCATCGGCACGGCGCGCGTTCTGTCGGACCAGCCCTTCGCCGTCACGGCGGCGGTCTACAACGGCCCGTTCGCCGACCGCGGCGAGATCGGCCTCGCGCTCCAGGGCGTCGCGCTCGAGGATGCGGCGACCAGCGGGGTTCTGATCGACCTGACGAACTCGTCCGCCGCGGATCTGCAGGCGCAGATGGGGCACCGGTCCAACGTCGGATTCTTCAACCCGCAGTTCATCGACGTCTCGGTGACCTTCCGCGCCTTCGACGATGAGGGCAACGTTCTCGGGGAGCGCATGCTGACGGCCCCGCCGGGAGCGATGTCGCAGTTCCCGGTCTTCGACCTGATCAACACCGTCGCCGAGGGCGACCGCGTGCAGGACGCGTTCTGGGTCAGCTGGGTCGCGAGCTCACCGATCCTCGCGTATGCCACCGTGGTGAACAACGCGACGGGCGATCCCGAGTTCAGGGATTGACGCTTTTGCCGACGGCGAAAGCGTCATCCTGAGGAGCCCGAAGGGCGACGAAGGATCTCCTTCGGCAGGATGTCGCCGGGGAGATCCTTCGGCCGCGGCGTCATCCCGAGCGTAGCGAGGGATCAGGGACGGGCGGGGAAGGCCTGATCGGAGCGGTCGAAATCGGCGGAGGGACGAACCTTCGCCGTTGCGCCGAAACAGAGTTCCCCGTCCCGCGCGTCCCGCCCGACCCTGATCCCTCGCTCCCGCTCGGGATGACTATTTCACCGCGACGGCGCGGGCCTGTTTGATGTCGGTGACGCCCTTGAAGGCCTTCTGGATGCCGTCCTGCAGGAGCGTCGTCATCCCCTGCTCCATGGAGAGTTTGCGGAGCTCGTCGATCGGCGCCCGGCGCTGGACCGCCCTCTTGACGTCGTCGGTGCCGACCAGGAGCTCGTGCACGCCCATGCGGCCCTTGTAGCCCGTGTCGCCGCATGCCGGGCACCCCTTCGGTGTGTAGAGCGTCAGGTCCGGCGAGTACTCGATCCCGGTCTTCGGCCACCACTCCCGGCCGTAGACCTCGACGATCTCGTCGAACTCCTCTTTGGACGGGTGGTGGGGCTGCTTGCATTTCGCGCACAGGGTCCGGATCAGGCGCTGAGCCATGATGCCGAGGAGGGCGTCGGCGAAGTTGAACGGATCGATGTCCATGTCGAGCAGACGCGTGATCGTCTCGGGCGCCGAGTTCGTGTGGAGCGTCGAGAAGACGAGGTGGCCGGTCAGCGACGCCTCGATGCCGATCGCCGCGGTCTCGTGGTCGCGCATCTCGCCGACCATGATGACGTCGGGATCGGCGCGCAGGAACGAGCGCATCGCGGTGGCGAACGTGAAGTCGATCTTCGGCTGGACCTGAACCTGCCGCAGCCCCTTCTGCGTGATTTCGACCGGATCCTCCGCCGTCCAGATCTTCATGTCCTCGGTGTTGATGAATCCGAGGGCGGAGTGCAGCGTCGTCGTCTTGCCGGAGCCCGTCGGACCGACGACGAGGCAGATGCCGTACGGCTTGGCCAGGATCTGCTTGAACTGCTCGAGATTCCTGTCGCTGAAGCCCATCTTGTCGAGCGGGAGCGGCTTCGAGCCCGCGAGGATACGCATCACGACGTCCTCGTTCCCGTTCGTCGTCGGCATGGTCGCGACGCGCAGCTCGATCGTCCCCTTCGAGAACTTGAAGCGGATCTTCCCGTCCTGCGGCTTCCGCCGTTCGGAGATATCGAGCTTCGCCATGATCTTGAGGCGCTGCACGATCGCGTTGCGGTGCGCGCCGGGAATCTCGAGGTACTTCTGGCAGTCGCCGTCGATGCGGAGGCGGACGAGGCACGGATTCTTCGACCCGTCCGGCTCGATGTGGATGTCGGACGCTCCCCGCGCGAACGCGTCGATGATGATCTGATTCGCGAGCTTCACGATGCCGGAGTCGGTCTCGTCGATCTCCGGCTCGGCCGTCATCAGCATCTCCTCCTCGACCTCGGCCTCTCCCTCGCCCAGTTCCGTCAGGATCTTCGCGAGGTCGCCGGACTTCTCGTCGGCGTCCATCGACTCGCCGTACGAGGTCGCGATGTAGCCGAGAATGTCCTGACGCAGACCGACGTGGAAGTCGTAGCGCGGCGAGAGCGACATCGCGCGGATGGCGTCGAGGCGCGTCAGGTCGTGCGGGTCGTCGACGGCCATGATCAGGACGCCCGCCTTCCGCTCGATCGGCGCGCAGACGTACTTCTTCCACATGTCCGAGCCGACCCGCTGGCGGATGGCGTCCGGGATCTTCTGCTCGCCGTCCCAGTTGAAGAACTGCGTGCTGTAGAACGAGGCGAGCGAGCGGCCCACCTCCTCCTTCGGCACGTTGTAGTCGTCGATGAGGACTTTCGTGACGTCGACGTTGTTGATCCGCGCGTTCGACGCGGCCGCCTCGAGGTCCTTCTCCGAGACGATCCCCTTGTCGATGAGGCCCCCGAACTTCGACGGCTTGCTCTGCCGCGTCACCTTGTGCTGGTTGTAGAACGCGATCCCGAGGATCCGCGCGATCTCCTCGGCTCCCTCGACGTCCTGCTGGTTGAAGGCGGGCGACGAGCCGCGTTTGTTGATGAGCTGCAGCACGCCCAGCAGGTATTTCTCGAACAGGATCGGGACCGCCAGGACCGCGTGCGTCCGGAACCCGCTCTGCTTGTCCCACCGCTGGTCGAACCGGAGGTTCGGATGGAGGCGCTGGAGCTCGGTCGCGTCGTACGCGTCCGCGATGTTGATCGTCCGCCGGCTCAGCGCCGCGAAGCCCGCGATCGACGCGAACGACTTCGGCACCCGGATCTCCTTCGGGACGTCCCCCGCCTTCTGGACCGAGTACAGCTCCTGGTTCTTCGTGTCGACGGCGTAGATCGTCAGCCGTTCGGCGTCGAGAAGCTCCAGGATCTTGTCCTTGAGCGAGATCAGGATGTGCTGGATCGACTCGGCGGAGTTGATCTGGTTCGTGATGCTCGACAGCTTCCGCCGATAGTCGAGCTCGCGCTCCATCGACGAGGGGGCGGTCTGGACGGCCATGGAGGTCTCCGATCTGGACGTGGTTCTACATCGGAAGGATAGCGCCCGTGGGGGCGGAGGGTCCAGCCGGGAAGCCGGAAACGAAAAAAGGCAGGCCCGGAGGCCTGCCTTTGCGTTGGTGTCGTGGCTGGTGCCGCGTTTAGATCGCGACCACGTTCGCCGCCTGAAGGCCCTTGGGGCCGTTCACGACGTCGAACTCCACCGCGGCGCCCTCGGCGAGGGAACGGAACCCGTTGCCCTGAATCGCCGAGAAATGAACGAACACATCCTGTCCGTCCTCCGAGGTGATGAAGCCGAAACCCTTGGCATCATTGAACCACTTGACGTTACCGGTCTTTCTCATCGAACTCTCCTTCCTGTGCTGCCTTCGCTTCGGAGAGTCGGAACCGATTCTTCGTCTCGCGGTGCGGTGCGGCAAATCACGTGATGAACGCCTATCAGAACAGCCCGGGGGGCGGGACATTCCCACTCTTCCGGCCCGGCCATCTCGGGCGTCTTGGGCGTCTCGGGCGTCTTGGGCGTCTTGGGCGTCTTGGGCGTCTTGGGCGTCTTGGGCGTCTTGGGCGTCTTGGGCGTCTTGGGCGTCAGGAGTATCCAGGATGTCGTCATCCTGAGGAGCGAAGCGACGAAGGATCTCCTCAGCTGCGACTCAGACTCGCGACTCTGCCGGATTGAGACCCGGCTGAGGAGATCCTTCGCTCACACCCGCCCAACCACACTCGCTCAGGATGACGCTCCAGACGCTCCAGACGCTCCAGACGCTCCAGACGCTATATCCCGGTGACGCTCACGACTTCCTCGAACGTCGTCACCCCCTCGGCCAGCTTCCGGAGGGCCGATTGCCGCAGGGTCCGCATTCCCCTCTTGATGGCCATGTCCTTGATCTTCAGGAAATCCTCGGAGCGGTCGATGAGGTCGCGGATCGCGCTGTCGATCGGGAGGAGCTCGAAGATCCCGGTCCGGCCGAAATAGCCGGTGTTCCGGCAGCGGATGCAGCCGGCGCCTTCCTGGACGATGATCCGTTTGCCGGCCGGCGCCTGCAGGTTCAGCATGGCGGCTTCATCCAGAGTGAGCGGCCTGTTCCGCTTGCAGTCGCGGCAGATGGTCCGCACGAGGCGCTGTGCCATCGAGCCGACGAGCGACGACGAGATGAGGAACGGCTCGATTCCGAGGTCGATGAGGCGCGTGACGGACGAGGCCGCATCGTTCGTGTGGAGCGTCGCGAAGACGAGGTGCCCCGTCAGCGCGGCCTGGATCGCGTTCTGCGACGTCTCCGCGTCGCGGATCTCCCCCACCATGATGATGTCGGGATCCTGGCGGAGGATCGTCCGGAGGGCCGAGGCGAAGGTGATGCCGATCTTGGGCTGGACGGAGGTCTGATTGAACTCCTCGTGCACCATCTCGATCGGATCTTCGATCGTCGTGATGTTGATCTCGGGCGAGGAGAGGTGCTTGAGCGCCGAGTAGAGCGTGACCGTTTTGCCGGACCCGGTCGGCCCCGTGACCAGAATGATTCCGTGCGGGCGCTCGATCCAGTCCTCGAAGACCTTGAGCTCGTCCTCGTAGAAGCCGAGCCCGGACAGATCGCGGATCATGACGTCGGGGTCGAAGATCCGCATGACGACCTTCTCGCCGAAGGCCGTCGGCAGCGTCGAGACGCGGAGCTCGATCTCCTTGCCGTCGCGCGAGGTCTTGATGCGGCCGTCCTGAGGGCGGCGTCTTTCGGCGATGTCCATGCGGCACATCGTCTTCAGACGTGACGTGACGGCGAGGTTCACGAGCTTCGGGACGCGCTGGATCTCGTGCAGCACGCCGTCGATGCGGAACCGGATCTGCGCCTGCTCGCGCTTCGGCTCGATGTGGATGTCCGAGGCGCGCGAGTCGTAGGCGTGCTGGAGGAGGAAGTCGACCGCGTTGACGATGTGCTGATCGCTCGCCTCGAGCTCGGCGCCCGACTTGAGCTTAACGTACTGCTCGAGATTGCCGAGGTCGAAAGCGCCCTTGGTCAGGTCCTTCTGGGCCTTCGTGACCGAGGCGCGGAAGCCGTAGTACTCGTTGATGACCGACATCACGTCGGTCTCCGCGGAGACGACCACGCGAATGTCCTGTCCCGCGATCGGGCGGTAGGCCTCGATCGACGCGGCGTCGAACGGGTTCACCACGGCGACGACGAGCTTTCC
This sequence comes from Thermoanaerobaculia bacterium, assembly GCA_050745405.1. Classification (GTDB taxonomy): domain Bacteria; phylum Acidobacteriota; class Thermoanaerobaculia; order Gp7-AA8; family Gp7-AA8; genus JBOGJQ01. Next base: position 7,286 of record JBOGJQ010000024.1, read on the forward strand.
GTCGCGGACGTGGACGGGGATCATCTTGTGCTTGCGCGCGAAGGGACGGGAGATCTTCGACTCGATGAGCTCGATGTCGAGCTTGAGAGGGTCGATCTTGAAGAACTCGAACCCGGCGTCCTCGGCGACGAGGCGCGCGAGCAGGAACTCGTCGATCCGCGTGCCCTGCCCCGTCGCGTCCTGGAGATTCAGCGACGCGACCGTCTTGAACGGGCTCGGCGCCTCCTCGGCGCGCGGGCGCCCGCGGCTCGCGCGCGACTGCCGCTCGAGAGCGTCGATTTCGGCGCGCTGCTGCTCGTCGATGAATCCCGCCGCGCGCAGCAGATCCCCCAGATACGCCACCGTCAGCTCGACGTTGCGCCGCACGGGGGCGGGTTCGGGAGCGGTCATGGCGCCCTATTCTAATCCCGCGTCAAACCCCGACGAGCAGCCCCTTCAGATACTCCCCCTCGGGGCAATAGACCGAAACCGGATGATCAGGGCCCGCGCCGAGTCGCGCCAGGATGCGCGCTTCGCGACCGGCATCGAGCGCGGCGCTGAAGATCACCTTCTGAAACAGATCCGCGCTCATGTGTCCGGAGCAGGAGAACGTCACGAGTTTGCCGCCGGGACGGAGGAGGCGGAAGGCGTACAGATTGATGTCCTTGTAGCCGCGCGCCGCCCGCTCGACCTCGCCGCGCGCCCGCGCGAACGCCGGAGGGTCGCAGACGATGAGATCGAACGTTCTCCCCTCGCGCGCGACAGCACGGACGTGCTGGAACGCGTCGGCGACCGTGAAGGTGACCGCGGTCTGCGACGGGTTCAGCTCGTGGTTCCTCCGGGCGAGCTCGATCGCTTCCGCGGAGACGTCGACCTCCTCGACTGTCCGCGCCCCTTCCGCGGCGGCGTAGACGCCGAACCCCCCGGAGTATGCGAAGAGGTTCAGCACGTCGCACCCGGCGGCGAGCGTACGGACGCGCGCGCGGTTCTCGCGCTGGTCGAGAAAGAAGCCGGTCTTCTGGCCGCCGCCCGGATGGACGACGAAACGCAGGCCATTCTCGGCGACGGTCGTTTCTGCCGCCGGGTCGCCGACGCGCACGTCTTCGAGCGGCAGGCGCTCGAGCTTTCGCGCGGGAATCTCGTTCTTGACATGGATCGCCGTCAGGCCGGTGGCGGCCCGAAGTCCGTCGAGCACGACGTCCCGAAGGAGGTCGAGCCCCGCCGAGGTGATCTCGACCACGAGGACGTCGCCGTAGCGATCGGCGATCAGGCCGCTCAGATCGTCGCCTTCAGCATGAACGAGGCGGCACGCGGTCGTCCCGCCGTTCAGGATGGCCGCGCGCCGGGCGACGGCCCGCGCGATCCTCTCGCGCACGAGAGTCTCCGTCAGCTCGGCGTCGCCGAACGCGATCGCGCGGACGCGGATCTGCGAGTGACGCGAGTAAAAGCCGGACGCGACCCGTGTGCCGCCCGCGTCGAACACGTCGGCAAGGGCGGCGGCGTCGGAACCTTCCTCCCGCGCGATGGCGCCGTCGAACACCCACGGGTGCCGGTTGCGGATCGAGCGGTCTCGTCCCGCCTTGAGGCGGACGCGACGGCGCGGCGCGTCGAAGTTCACGGCGCGGAGTTTATCGGGTCCGGCTCCGGACCACGACGTATAATCCCCCGCATGAGCTCCGGGAAGTCGTTCCACACCGCGTGTCAGGAGGACGTCTACCGTCAGGTGCAGTCGATCCTCGGCGAGCTGGTCGACGAGTTCTACGATGACGCGGAGCATTGCGACTTCTACCTGAAGTACGGAACGACGATCGTCGAGATCTCGATCGACCCGTACGAGGACGAGAACGCCGTCGTGGAAGTCCTCGCGTTTTGTGCCCAGGGCGTGCAGCCCGCTCCCGAGCTGATGCGGGAGCTTCTGCAGATCAACGCCGAGGTCCCGATGGGCGCATTCAGTCTCGTCGGCGCGGATGTGTTCTTCTCCCATTCGTTCGTGACGCGGCAGCTGGAGCCTCCGCAGCTTCTCGCCTCGCTCAACGTGGTCGCCTCGACGTCGGACACCTACGACGAGCAGATCATCGAGCGTTTCGGGGGCGAGACCGCACTCGACCGGCTGCGTGACTGGTCGCGCAGGACGATCCGCGCCGAGGCCTGAACGCGCGCGGCACATCGTTTGCTCGACTCTCCTTCATGATTCGACACCTTTTGGCGGCTACGACCGCCGCGCTCGTTTTAGCGGGCTGTACCGGCGGACAGGAGACGGCCGCCGAAACCCTCGAGGCCGCTCAGGAGCGCGAGGCGGCCGAGGCGACTGCCGACGCGAAGGAGAAGCTCGGGGCGCTCGGCAGCTCGCTTCCTCTTTACGCCGGCGCGCAGTACCGCGAGGACTTCACGCGGCGAGACGCCGTGATGATCCGCAACCAGTACGGCGACCGCTCCGAGGTGATCACGCTCGCTTCCGACGACGCGCTGCCGAAGGTGTGGCACTACTACGTGACGTATCTCGCCCAGTTCCGCGCGTGGGACCCGGCGCCCGCGTTCCCTCCCGAGGACGAGAACTGGCGGACGTTCGAGGTGAACCTGAGCGACGCGATGCAGGATCCGTTCATCCCCGGCACGCAGCTCAAGGCGACCGACCGGAACGTCATCCTGCAGATCACCGAGACCGAGGCCGAGCCGCCGACGATCATCCGCTACATCGTGACGCCGACGAAAGTGGCGATGAGCCAGTAGTTCGTCGTCATCCCGAGCGTAGCGAGGGATCAGGGTCGGGCGGGGAACCCCTGATCGGAGGGACTCAGGTCGGCGGAAGCACGAATTTTCGCCTTTCCGCCGAACGACAGCGCCGCGTCACGCGCGTCCCTCCCGTCCCTGATCCCTCGCTCCCGCTCGGGATGACGGCTACGCTCGGATGGCGCCGGGCTACTCCTCGCGCGGCACTACGACCCACTCCGGATCCTCGAACTCGCCGAGAATCGTCACGTCGACGAAAGCCGCTTCCGCGCGGAGCATCGCGTGCATTGCCTCGTGCGACTCGAGCGCGCGTGTCGCCGCGTCGCGCGCATCCTTCGAATCCCAGCTCGCGATCGCCAGCAGGACGTCCGGCTCGCCGATCTTGCGGTGGAGGCGGGTGCCGCGCGCTCCCGGCTGACGCTGAATGATGCGGCTCACGCGCACCCATACGTCGGCGTACTGCTCCGCCGTGTGTCCGGGACGGATGCGCACTTCGAAGACGAACTTCATCGCGGCTGGTGCGGGGTGAGGGATTCGAACCCCCGGCCCTCTGCGTGTAAGGCAGATGCTCTACCGCTGAGCTAACCCCGCGTGGTCGCCACGGTAGCGAACCCCGAGTCGGCAGGCAACCTTCCCGCGAGCAACGCCCTGCGGTTCATGCCGCGCCGGCGTGCTACTCTTACGCTCTAAAATCGGCACGTCGAAAGGCGCCTCCATGCCCTGGTGGGTCTGGGTCCTGATCGGGTTCGTTCTGCTCGGCATCGAGTTCTCCTCGGCCGGCCTTCACATCGCGTTTTTCGGCTTCGGCGCCATCGCCGTCGGCGTGCTGGTGTGGCTCGGAATCGGCGGGCCGCTCTGGGTCCAGCTCCTTCTCTTCACGGCTATCTCTCTCGCCTCGCTCCTTCTGTTCCGCAAGCCGCTCCTTCGCGTGCTGAAGCTCGATCGCGGTCCCGACCGGATCGACACGCTGGTCGGCGAGACCGCCGTCACGCTCGACGCAATTCCGGCAGGCGCGCGCGGCCGCGCCGAGCTTCGTGGAACCGCCTGGAGCGCCTTGAATGTCGCGACCGAAGCCCTTCAACCCGGCGCCCGCTGCGTGGTCGAGCGTGTCGACGGCCTGACTATCTACATTCGACCCCTGCCATCCTGAAAGGATCCGCTATGTCTGGAGCTCTGTTCGTCACCATCGCCCTCGCCGTCTTCGTCATCATCGTCATCGCCAAGACCGCGACCGTCGTGCCTCAGCAGAGCGCGTACGTCGTCGAGCGCCTCGGCAAGTACAGCACCACCCTCGGAGCGGGGTTCCACATCCTCCTCCCCTTCCTCGACGTCATCCGCTACAGGCATTCCCTCAAGGAGTCCGCGATCGACATCCCGGAGCAGGTCTGCATCACGCGCGACAACGTGCAGGTCGCCGTCGACGGCGTGCTCTATCTCAAGGTGCTCGACCCGCAGCGCGCCTCGTACGGCATCGCGAACTACATCTTCGCGATCACGCAGCTCGCCCAGACGACGCTCCGGAGCGAGATCGGCAAGATCGAGCTCGACCGGACCTTCGAGGAGCGGACCAACATCAACATCCAGGTCGTCGCGGAGCTCGACAAGGCCTCGGAATCATGGGGCGTGAAGGTCCTCCGCTACGAGATCAAGAACATCACCCCGCCGAAGGACGTCCTCAACGCGATGGAGAAGCAGATGCGCGCCGAGCGGGAAAAGCGCGCGACGGTTCTCCAGTCCGAAGGGCAGCGCGACGCGGCGATCAACGCCGCCGAAGGCGAGAAGCAGCAGGTCATCAAGGCCTCGGAAGCGAAAAAGCAGAAGCAGATCAACGAGGCCGAGGGCGAGGCCGCCGCAATCCTGTCGGTCGCAGCCGCGACGGCCGAGGGGCTCAAGAAAGTCGCCGAGGCGACTCAGGCGCCGGGCGGGATGGAGGCTCTCCAGCTCCGCGTCGCCGAAGCCTACGTCGACAAGTTCGGCGAGCTCGCGAAGGCGGGGAACACCATGGTCGTGCCGGCGAACCTCGCGGACGTCAGCTCGATGATCGCCCTCGCGATGGGAGCCATCAAGGCGCCGCAGCCCGCGCCCGGAGCGAAGATTCCGGTCCGGAACGAGCTCCCGCGCCCGTTCGCGGACTGATTCGCGTTTCGCGAACGCCGGGCACGGAGCCCGTGTTCTATCCTTCGTGCGGAACAGCTGGACCGGAGGAGAGGCCCTGGCGGAAGCGATCGAAACGGGAGATCTGGCCGTTGCGGTGCACCGGTGCGAGGCGGACGCGTTCGAGCGCTTCGTCGAGACCTGGGAGGCGCCGTTGTACGGCTACGCCTTCCGGATCCTGCAGAACGCGTTCGACGCTCAGGAGGTGGTCCAGGACACGTTCCTGCGCGCACACCGGGCGTTGACGCGGCAGTATGACGAGGCGCGCGCTCGCGCCCTCTCGGTCCGTCCCTGGCTCTTTCGCATTGCGAGAAATCTCGCGCTGAACCGCCGTCGCGGCGTCTGGAGCGGCTCCCAGGAGCCGCTCTCGGCGTTCGACGACGGCCGCATCGGCCCGTTCGCTACGGACGCCGACGACGGCCGCGATCTCGAACGGCGGCAGGACGCCGAGATGCTCGAAGCGGCTCTCGCGACGCTGCCGACCGAGAGTCGCGAGCTCATTTTTCTCCGTTTCATGGAAGAGATGCCGTACGCCGACATCGCCCGCACGACCGGGCAGAACGAAGCGCAGCTTCGCGGCAAAGTCTTCCGCGCGCTCAAGCTCCTGCGGCGCGCACTGGAATCCCGGGGGGTGGCCCATGCGCTGTAAGACGGTTCTGACGCGAATCGACGAGCTGAGAACGGACGAGCTGGCGCGCGAGGAGCGCGCGGCGATCGAGGAGCACCTCGGCGAATGCCGGAGTTGCGACGAGTCGGCGCACGATCTCGAGGCGCTCGCCTCCCTCGCGAAACACCTCAGAACGTCTCCCGTGCGTTCGTGCGCCACGACCGTCTGCGAAGCAGTCCGCGAGAAGTTCGGCGCGTTCACCGCCGGCGAAAGGGCGATCTGGACCGTCTGGTCCTCGCGCGGAATCCGCGCGGTCACCGGCGGCGATTGGAGCGCGGACGAGTTCCGCGCCCGCGCCGGAGGGCGTTTCGGCGAGCTCGAAGAGGCGGACGTCCCGCCGGAGGTCCGCGAGCCGATCGAGCGCGTGCTCCGCGGCGAGGATCCGGGCAAGGTCGAGCTCGACCTGTCGGAGCTGACCGAGTTCGAGCGGGCCGTCCTCGACAAGCTGCGCACGATCCCGCGCGGCGAGGTCCGTCCGTACCGCTGGCTCGCCGCCGAGGTGGGGCGGCCCACGGCCGTCCGGGCGGTGGGCAACGTGATGGCGCGGAATCCGATCCCGCTGATCCTCCCCTGCCACCGCGTCGTCCCGAACGGCGGCGGCGTCGGGAACTACGGACTCGGCGGGCCGGACGTGAAGCGGACGCTCCTCCAAACCGAAGGCGTCCCGATGGACGAGTTGGACCGGCTCGCGCGCCAGCACGTCCGCTACGTCGGCTCGAAGACGACCCGCATTTTCTGTTTCCCGACGTGCCGCGACGCGCGGCGGATTCGCGAGGAGAATCGCGTCCTCTTCCACGGCGAAGAGGAAGCCGAATCGAAGGGATTCCGGCCGTGCCTGCGATGCAGACCGTTCAGCAAGGCGTCCTGACGCCCGCCCGGCTGCCTCGGCCGTCATCCACGTCGGCGCCGGAGTTCCACGCGATCTCGATTCCGCGGCGGACGTATACGGGCGACTTCTGGTTCGCGCGCACGACGGGCGCGACGCTCTGGTTCGCGCTCGGCGACGTCGCCGGCAAGGGCGCGCAATCGGCCGTCTGGATGGCGATGATCCAGGAGGAGCTCGAGGCCATCTTCTCCGATGGCCCGGCGGAGGGGCTCGCGCCCTGCGCGGTCATCGGCCGCATCGACGCCGTGCTGCGCGAGGAATTGCCGCCGAACCGATTCGCGACGCTCCTGGTCGGAAGGCTCGACGGCGGCGGCGAGCTCACGGTCGCGAACGCGGGACACTGTCCTCTGCTCGTCGTCCGGGACGGCGGAACGGTCGAGCGGCTCGAGGCGAACGGTCCGGCCGTCGGCATCCTCCCGAACCGCGACTGGGGCGCGCACCGGACCAGACTCCTCCCGGGCGAGCTCCTCGTCGCGTTCTCGGACGGCGTTGCCGAGGCGCGCGTCGAAGGAGATGCCGAGCTCGGTATCGACCGGATCGCGGAGCTCGTCGCGCGGCGCCGCGGCGAGCATCCGCGCGATGCGGCGCGCCAGCTCGCCGGGTACGTCCGCCGGATCACGGCTGACGACGACGTGACGGTCTTCGCGGCCCGCCTCGTGCACGATCGGGGATGATCTCTCCGGCGCGGTCGGTTATATTTGACTCCGATCGGGTCCGATCATCATGGCCAGTCCACGTCCCAACCGCCGGCGTGCCGAGCGCATCCGCCTGTCCAGGCCCCTTGTCTGCCGGCTCGGCACCGACGGCGTCGTCCTGATCGACGTGAGCAACTACGGGGCGCGGGTCGAGCATTACGCGATCTTCACGCGCGGTCACGAGAAGATCCTCCGCATCCGGTTCGGCGGGGACGAGCTCGCGATCACGGCGACCGTCGTCTCCTCCCGGCTCGAGCGTTTCATTCCCGGCGAGAAGGGGCTCACGGTTTACCGGTCGGGGCTCCGCTTTCTCGAGGAGGATCCGCAGAATATCGAGAAGGCGAAGAAGCTCACGTCGGCTCTCCTTGCGGGGACGCTCGTCGAGCAGGTCGCGAACGCGCGCGGCTTCATCCCCCCTCAGAAGGGGGAGATGCCGATCTTCCGAGACGGCGCGCTGACGTCGAACCAGTTCGACATCGGGAGCGGGCGGAGCGACGAGCATCTTCTCCCGCGCGCGGACGCGGCGCGGAAGATCGGGTTCATCCGCTTCTCGTTCGATCGGAAGGGGTGGACGAGAAAATGGACGCTCGATCCGCACCAGCCGCAGGAAGGGTTCACCGTCTCGGCGAACGAGACGTGGGAGCAGATCGAATCGCTCTGCGAGCTCTACCGAAACAGCGACGCCGAGGGGCGGGCGTTCATCCGTGTGCTGGCACAGACGAGCATCGAGAACGAGCTCGGCATGCCGCACCCGAGCAGCGCGCGCGAGTCGTGACGTGGGCGCGCCGTCCCGGCGCGCACCCCTTCGGAAGCCGAGGATCGCGCCGGAGGGCTCGCGGCGAGACGCCGCGGCCACAGAGCCGCAACGGAGCGCGAGTCGTGTCAGGCGAACTGCGGGAGAACGCCGGCGTGGCTGAGACGCGGCGCCTTCGCGTCCTTCTCCGACAGAACCGGCTCGCTGACCGGCCATTCGATCCCGATCGCCGGGTCGTTCCAGAGGATCGATCGGTCGACTTCTTTCCGCCAGATCTCCGTGCACTTGTAGACGACCTCGGCCCGGTCGCTCGTGACGCAGAACCCGTGGGCGAAGCCGGGAGGAACCCACATCTGGAGACGGTTCGTCGCCGAGAGCTCGGCCCCGAACCACTTCCCGAAGTGCGGCGAGCCGGTGCGGATGTCGACCGCGACGTCGAAGATCGATCCGGCGACGCAGCGGATGAGTTTTCCCTGCGGAAACGGCTCCTGGTAGTGGAGACCGCGCAGCACGCCGCGGAGCGAGGCGGAGTGGTTGTCCTGGACGAAGCGCGCGTCGATGCCGGCGGCGCGGAACGCCTCCTCGCGGTACGTTTCCATGAAAAAGCCGCGATCGTCGCCGAAGACGTCCGGCTGGACGAGGAGCACGCCGGGAAGAGTGGTCTCGAGGAACTTCATGCGGGCGCGGATGATACCGCACCCATCCCGCTAGTCATCGATGCGAGAACTTGATCATCGCCTGAGTCTCCGAGAAACATCGACGCATTTCGCCTCTCAGTTCTTCGCCGTGGCGATCCACTTTCGCGTCGACCTGCGACACTGCCTCCGCGAGCGTATCGAAGCGTCTCTCCATCTGCTCCGATGTCACGTCGAAATGGCGCCGGGTTCCCGCGGCAGTTTCCTCGGAGTGGCGCCGGGTTTCCGAGTGCGCGGCGGCGTTCTCCTCCCGCATCGTCTCGAGCAGCGCCCTCAGGTCGTCCGCCATCGGAACCATGGTACCTCGGAAAAGCCGCACAAAAACCAGGAGCTCCGGGGATCGCCCGGAGCTCCGATTCATTCTCGAAATTGGCGGGGCCGACGGGACTCGAACCGCGACCTCCGGCGTGACAGGCCGCAGTGTGTTCGCGTCTACCTCGTGTTCTCAGAAGGTTAGCGAGAACGATCGCTCTGACGTGTCGGACGAACGATCAAGCACTAGACCCCGGATCGGACAGGTATTGCGAGCGCTTTTGCGAGCCAGTCGGAAGGATCGGAAGTCTGATACCGTTGTGAACGCCGATGCCAAAGAAGACTGACAGGTGCTCCGGGAGCGCCTACAAGAAGGCTGGCCGAAATGCCACCACGGGTCGTTTCACGACGGTGACTTCGGCAAAGAGATCGCCACGCGCTTCGACCGTTGAGCACATCCCCGCTACCGACGACAGGAAGAATACGGAGACTGTGATTCGGTCGATCGTCAATGATTTCCGAGAGACGTTCGACAAGCTCGGAAAGAAGTGAGATCGAGTGCAGTACCGGTGGGTCTCCAGACGGTTCGCAGCATCGGTCATCGCACAGTACGTCTCCGTTTACAATGACGAGCCAGGAGTCACCGAACCGATCCCCATCCCGTCAGATGAGCAGATTCAAGCAGCGGCGGCATGCGTTGAGCGGGCGGATGCGAGCCTCTTTGGCGAGCCGCAGTACCCGAGCTTCTACCTCAAGTGCGCAGTCGTTCTCTACGAGGTAGCCAAGCAGCACTTCTTCGTCAATGGAAACAAACGCATCGCGACGTTCTTGCTTCTGTTCCTGCTTCGGCTAAACCAACTCACTTTTCGGATTGGTCCGTCTGATCTAGCTGACTTCGTCGAGGAGGTCGCGAAGTCGAATCCAGCAAACCGCGAACGAGTACTCGCCGACATCGAAAAGCGCCTCCATTACGAATGCGACTACTGGTATGTCTTCGGCGAGTATGAAGGTGAGATCGGAAAGCCCTAGCCACGCGAACTGATTCGAAGGTCCCCCGCAATCCGCTCGAACGTCCTCACCCGCCGGTCCTCGGCGAAATAGCCCGAATGACCGCCGGCGAACCAGCGTTCGACGATCCGGTTCCGCTACCTGCGATTGATTCGCCCGGAAAACGCGTCAGGTCTCGTGCATCCGAATCCCGGCCACCGGCCGCGTCTACGTCGACATCCGGAAGCAGTGGAACAGGCTCGTCGCGATCGCCAACGAGATGCTTCCGAAGGACGCGCAGCTCGAGGGAAGAAGGCGGACTTCTTCGCCTGGCGCCATACCGGCGCGTCGCATCTCGCGGAGAAGACGAGCAATCCGGTGCTCATCGTCGAGATGATGGGCGACACAAACATCCGGACGGTGATGAAGCACTACTTCAGCCTCGACGAGGAGTTCAAGGCAAAGATGGTGGAGGGGTGGGAGCTGCCGAGCGCGGCGGACGCGGCTCGTGAGGAAGGCGGTATTGCGAGTGGCTTTGCGAGTGAGGGAGAGGACGAGGGAGGAGAGATTCGTCCTAATTGATTGAGCCAATTTGGCGGGGCCGACGGGACTCGAACCCGCGACCTCCGGCGTGACAGGCCGGCGTTCTAACCGACTGAACTACGACCCCGCGTCGGCTGGCAACTGGGAAACCCCCTCCCCCCGGAGTGAATTCCCGCCGATCGCGTCGAAGCGTTTTGGGCGTCCTGAGCGTCTCGGGCGTCGGAGAATTCGACGGCCCAGACGCTCCAGACGCCCTAGACGCTCGAGACGCCCAGGACGCATAATCCGCCCCTCGCCATGAAGTTCTACATCTCCACCGCGATCCACTACGTCAACGACCTCCCCCACATCGGGCATATGTACGAGAACATCGTCGCCGATGTGGTCGCTCGCTACAAACGCCTGCGCGGATACGAAGTCTTTTTTCTGACGGGAACCGACGAGCATGGGCAAAGGATCGAGCGATCGGCCGCGAAGCAGGGGATCTCCGAGATCGAGCTCGCCGACCGCGTCGCCGCCGACCATCACCGCGTCAACCGCCGCCTCGGCATCTCCAACGACGACTTCATCCGGACGACCGAGTCGCGACACCGCCTCGGCGTGTACGAGCTGATCCGGCGTATTCAGGCGAACAGCCCCACTGATCTCTATCTCGGCGAATTCTCGGGCTGGTACTGCCCGAGCGAAGAGAGCTATCTCACCGAAACCCAGGTGCGCGACGGCCGCGACGAGTCCGGCCACGTCGTCGAGCGAATGACCGAGCGCAACTATTTCTTCAAGCTCTCGCGCTACCAGCAGCGCCTCCTCGACCACTATCGCGACAATCCCGAGTTCATCCAGCCGCGGACGCGCTTCAACGAGGTCGTCTCGTTCGTCGAGAGCGGCCTGAAGGACCTCTCGGTCTCGCGAACGACGCTCAAATGGGGCATCCCCTTCCCCGAAGCGGCGGGCGAGTCCGGACACGTGATTTACGTCTGGCTCGACGCGCTGACGAACTACCTCTCCGCGCTCGGCTTCGGCAGCGGCGACGACGCGCGCTTCCGCCGCTACTGGCCCGCAGACGTCCACCTCCTCGGCAAGGACATCATCCGCTTTCACGCCGTCTACTGGCCCGCGTTTCTGATGGCGGCCGGTCTCGAGCTGCCGCGCAAGATCCTCGCGCACGGGTGGTGGCTCAGGGATAACGAGAAGATCTCGAAATCCGTCGGCAATATCGTGAGGCCCGATTACATCGTCGACCAGTTCGGCCCCGATCCACTTCGCTACTTCCTTCTCCGCGAAATGGTTTTCGGGCAGGACGCGAACTACTCCGATGAAGCGTTCATCGGCCGCTACAACGCCGAGCTCGCGAACGACCTCGGCAACACGCTCTCGCGCGGTCTGAAGATGACCGATACATACTTCGACGGAAAGACGCCGCCGACGCCGTGCGACGACAACGACGTGATGCGCGCGGCGCAGGCCGCCATTCCCGAATACCTCGAAGCAATGGATCGGTATGCGTTCCAGCGCGGCCTCGACGCCGCGTGGAAGCTGCTCGTGGCGACGAACGCCTACATCGTCAGCCGCGAGCCGTGGAAGCACTTCAAGGAAAAGGGAGCGGACGAGTCGCTCTCGCGCATTCTCTGGAACGTCCTCGAAGGGAATCGCATCGTCTGGACGATGCTTGCGCCGTTCATGCCCCACCTCACGCCCGAGGCGCTGCGGCGCCTCGGCGCGGAGACGATCGCCCTCGACGAGAAGGCGCTCGCGTGGGGGCGGCTGCCGAACGGCGTTCCGATCGTCGCCGGAGACGCTCTTTTCCCCCGCGCCGACGCCGAGGCGTTCCTCGGCACCGCGACTTCAGGAGGCACGATGACCGAACAACCGAAATCCGGACCGCCGATCGAAACGACCGAAGCGATGCCGCCCGACGCGGCGAAGATCACGATCGACGACTTCATGCGCGTCGATCTGCGCGTCGCCGAGGTCGTGGCCGCGGAGCGGATCGAGAAATCGAAGAAGCTCCTGAAGCTGCGCGTGAATGACGGCGAGGGAGAGCGGCAGCTCGTCGCGGGGATCGCGACGAAGTACGCGCCCGAGGAGCTCGTCGGCCGCAAAGTCGTCATCGTCGCGAACCTGCAGCCCGCGAAGCTGATGGGCGTGGAATCGAACGGGATGGTCCTCGCCGCGTCGATCGAGGGAGAGCCGAGCCTGTTGTCCGTGGATGCCGCCGTGCCGAACGGAACGAAGGTGAAGTAGGGGCATTGCTGATTGCAGATCGCTGATTGCTGATTGAACGGCAATCTGCAATCTGCGATCAGCAATCTGCGATCGAAAAAACACCCCTCCGTGGCCATCGAAGGGGTGTTTGGGGCGCGCACGAGCGCGCTCGACATAGCCGGCAACTTCTCTTGTGCCGGACCCTCGCCAATATAGTGCCGCTCTCCCGGCGAAGCTCGCGAAATATGGTGAGCGTCAGACTCCGACCGGGTGCCACACGGTCTTCATCTCGAGATACGCAGAGATCGCTTCGAGCGAAGCGGCATCGCCGGCGTTCCAGTCCGCGTTCGTGAGATGGCGGCCGACGACACGTTTCACGTTCTCGGCCGCCGCGTCTTCCGCCGCGATCCGCAGCGTATCGTCCTCGACTCCCGCGACGTCGATCGCGTTCACGTCCATGTGCGACGCGAGCCACGGAACGAGCTCGCTCTTCAGACCCGAGATCAGATTGATCACGCCGGCCGGGACGTCCGAGGTCTCGAACACCTCGCCCATCGTGATTGCCGCGAGCGGCCGCGATTCGGAGGTGAGCGCGACGACCGTGTTGCCGCTGACGATCGCAGGAGCGAGACGGCTCGCGAGGCCGAGGAGCGCCGGCGTCTCCGGCGCGACGATCCCGACGACGCCCGTCGGCTCGGGAACGGTGAAGTTGTAGTACGGCCCCGCGACGGGATTCACCGTGCCGAGGATCTGCGCGAACTTGTCGGCCCACCCGGCGTAGTAGACCCACCGGTCGATCGCGAGCTCGACTTCCTTCCGCGCCTCCCCTTTCGACGCTCCCGCGCGCCGCAGCTCGTCCTCGAGCTCCGCGGCGCGCGACTCGAGCACCTCGGCGATGCGGTAGAGGATCTGCCCGCGGTTGTACGCGGTCCTCGCGCTCCATCCGGCGAGCGCTTTGCGCGCGGCGACGACGGCATTTCTCACGTCTTTCCTCGATCCCCGGCAGGCGTTGGCGAGAAGGGCGTCTCCCTTCCCGTAGACGGGATAGAAACGTCCCGACTCGGTCCGGGGGAACTCCCCGTTGATGTAGAGCTTCCAGGTCTTGCGGACGTCCAGGCGGCTCATGACAGTTTCACGTAGGGCTCGAGCCCGTGCATGCCGCCCTCGCGACCGAACCCCGACTCCTTGTAGCCGCCGAACGGCGAGGCGGGATCGAACTTGTTGTACGTGTTCGCCCAGACCACGCCCGCGCGGAGCTTCTGCGCGATCTTGAGGATCCGCGATCCCTTCTCCGTCCAGACGCCCGCCGACAGGCCGTACGGCGTGTTGTTCGCCCGCTCGACGGCCTCGTCGGGCGTGCGGAACGTCAGGACCGAGAGCACGGGTCCGAAGATCTCTTCCTGCGCGATCCGGCTCGACTGCGCGACGCCGGTGAAGAAGGTCGGAGGAAACCAGAACCCGCGCGACGGAAGCGCGCACGAGGACTGGAACATCTCCGCGCCCTCGGCCACGCCGCTCTCGACGAGCTCCTGGATCTTTTCGAGCTGCGCGCGCGAGTTGATCGCGCCGACGTCGGTGTTCTTGTCGAGCGGATCGCCCACGCGCAGCGTGCCGATCCGGTCGCGCAGCTTCCGGATGATCGGCTCGACCACGGATTCCTGCACGAAGAGACGCGAACCCGCGCAGCAGACGTGCCCCTGGTTGAAGTAGATCCCGTTGATGATCCCTTCGACCGCCTGATCGAGCGGCGCGTCCTCGAACACGATGTTCGCGGCCTTACCGCCCAGCTCGAGGGTGAGGCGCTTCCGCGTTCCCGCGGCCGCACGCGCGATCCGCTTGCCGACGTCGGTCGACCCGGTGAACGCGATCTTGTCGACATCGGGATGGCGGACGAGGGCGGCGCCCGTCGCGCCGGCGCCCGTGACGATGTTCACGACTCCCGGCGGGAGGTCGGCTTCCTGAATGATCTCCGCGAGCATCATCGCCGTGATCGGCGTCGTCTCGGCCGGTTTGAGGACGATCGTGTTGCCGGCCGCGAGCGCAGGCGCGAGCTTCCACGCCGCCATGAGAAGCGGGAAGTTCCACGGGATGATCTGCCCCGCCACGCCGAGCGGCGCGACGTTCCGCGTCGGGAATGCGTACGCGAGCTTGTCCGCCCACCCGGCGTAGTAGAAGAAGTGCGCCGCCGCGAGCGGAATGTCGATGTCGCGCGATTCCTTGATCGGCTTCCCGCCGTTCACCGTCTCCGCGACGGCGAGCGCGCGCGATTTTTCCTGGATCAGGCGCGCGATGCGGAAGATGTACTTCGCCCGCTCGGCCGGACGGATCTTCGACCACACTTTCTCGTACGCCCGCCGCGCCTCCCGCACCGCCGCATCGACGTCTTCCGCGTTCCCTTCCGCCACCTCGGCCAGCACTTCCTCGGTCGCCGGATTGATCGTCGGGAAGTACGACTTCGAGAGCGACTCGACGAACTTGCCGCCGATGAAGAGGCCGTAGCGCTGCTGGAACCGGACGTGGTCCGTCGCCTCGCGCGAGGGGGAGTACTCCCACCCCGCGAACATCGGCGAAGCCGGCCCGGGCTGCAGACGCTCGAGCGTTCCCTGCTCGTCGTGAGTGGTTTCGCTCATAGATCAGTCGAGAGTGAAGTAGTCGGCGGACTGATACGCGCCGGTCGTTTCCTTCCGGAGCTGCATCAGGATGTCGTTGAGAAGGGTGCTCGCGCCGAAGCGGAACCGGTCGGGCGTCATCCAGTCGGGACCGAGCGTTTCGTAGAGAAGGACGAGATACGCGAGCGCGAGCTTCGCATTCGAGATGCCGCCGGCGGGTTTCATGCCGATCGGAATGCCCGTAATGTGGCGGAAATCGCGGATCGCCTCGAGCATGACGAGCGTCCCCGGAAGCGTCGCGCCGACCGCGGCCTTGCCGGTCGACGTCTTGATGAAGTCGGCGCCGGCGAACATCGCGATCATCGACGCCTTCCGGATCTGATCGTAGGTCCCGAGCTCCGCGGTCTCGAGGATGACCTTGAGATGCGCCGGTCCGCACGCTTCCTTCACGGCGGCGACCTCGTCGAAGACGCGCTGATACTCGCCCGAGAGAAACGCGCCGCGATTGATGACCATGTCGATCTCGTCGGCGCCCATCGCGACGGCGCGGCGCGTCTCGTCGAGCTTGACCTCGAGAGGCGTCTGGCCGCTCGGAAAGCCCGTCGCGACGGCGGCCGTCTTCACGCCCGATCCCTCGAGCGCGCGGCGGACCGTCGGCACCATGTTCGGATAGACGCAGACCGCGGCGACATGCGGGATCGACCGGTCGGCCGGATCGGGACGCATCGCCTTCTGGCAGAGCGCCAGGACCTTCCCCGGGGTGTCCTTCCCCTCGAGCGTCGTGAGGTCGATCATGCTGACGGCGAGGCGCAGCCCCTCGACCTTCGAGGCCTTCTTGAGCGACCGCTTCGCGAGACTCGCCGCGCGCTCCTCGACCGCGATCTGGTCCACCGGAACGACGGCGGCGAGGGCGTCGGTCAGCGCCCGACGGTACGGGCGCTCGGCCACGGCGCGCGAGGCGGGGGCGACGGTCATCTCAGCCATGGGTCGCGTACGTTAGCACACCGCCGCGCGCCCAAATTCCTCGTCCCTCGCCGCCAGCGATGAAGGGCGACCGGCAACCGATCAGGGCCGTCCGACCGGCCGCGACAGGGACTGAGGCTCGACCGGCTCGCCGAACGGGATCTCGACGCGGGGCCGGCGCCGGTTTCCCTGATCGACCGGCTCCCAGCCGCCCTCCTCGAGAACCCAGATGTCCGACAGGTAGTAGCCGGCGTATCCGCCGTAGAGCGTGAGCCGCCCGGAGAACGGATCCCATGCGAGGCCGCCGTTCTGCCGCGGGCTCGGCCCGTTCGTGTCCTCGACGCGCGACCACTTGCCGTTCTCGAACACCCAGTGCTCCGCGATGAACTCCTCGGTCTCGTTCTTTCCGCCGAACATGTGAGTCCTGCCGTCGGCCGGATTGAAAGCGACCAGGGCGCCGTAGCGCGGCGGAGGCGAGCTCGCGCTCGTCAGCTCCGACCAGCGCGATCCGTCGAACGTAAACGTGTCGCCGAAGCGGACGAGCGTGCCGGTCCGCTCGAGCCGGCCGATGCCGCCGTAGACGACGATCTTCCCGAGGTCGGGGTCGTAGAACATGATCGGCAGCGCGCGGAACGCCGGCGTGTCCTGGGTGTCGGCCTCGACTTCGGTCCACCGCGTGCCGTTCCACGTCCACGTCTCGCGGACGTAGTTGGCGCCGTCCCAGCCGCCGTACAAGACGGTCTTCTCGAGGTTCGGATCGTAGGCGATGCCGCTGAAGCGCCGGTCGTCCGGCGAGGGGTCACCGACCGCGAATGCCGTCCACTCCGTTCCATCGAACTCGTACACGCTCGAGTCCTCGCAAACGACGACGAGGCGGTCCCGGTCGGTGTCCCAGGTGCCGACCGGGTACGCGCACGCGCTCGGCGCGTTCGGGGCGACGACACGCTCCCAGTTCCCGGCCTGATATCTCCACAGCTCGAGCGGCCCGTTGAGGCCTCCGAACAGCCAGATCGCCCCCGTCTCGGGGTCGGTCGCGAAGACGAAGAGCGACCGCGGGCCCGGCGAGAACGTATCGGCGGCGAATTTCCAGACGCCGTCGCGATAGCGGTAGGTCTCGTTCCGCTCGAAGTTGAGCTCCGTGCCGCCGAAGAGGATCGTCTCCCCCCGCGCCTCGTCGTAGGTCATCGCGTGGCCGAACACGAATCCGATCGAGCCCTTGGCTTCGACCTCGGTCCAGTTCGTGCCGTCCCACTCCCAGGTCTCGCCCGGTGCGTTTCCCTGCGCGCAGAGGCCGCCGGCGAGAAGGACCTTCCCGTTGTGCTCCTGCCACACCATGTTCGCGAGATTCACGCACGGCGGAAGGTCCTCGGGCTCGATCTCCGTCCACGTCGGCGCGTCGTAGCGGTACATCGCCGAGGTGCCGTCGTCGAGCACCGCGACCATGAGGACCTCGTCGCGCGTCTCGTCGTACACGAGGATCGGATTCCGCACATCGGGCCCGGTGGTCCCGACCTGCGTCCAGGTCGTCCCGTCGAACTCCCAGGTGTCCTGGAGCGTCGTCGTCGGGCCGACGGCGCCACCATAGATGATGAAGCGGTCGCGAAGAGGGTCGAACACGTGTCCGGCGAGACGGCGCGCGGAAGGCGAGGCGGGCGGCTCGAGCCGGTGCCAGGCGTCGTCGCGGAACTCCCACGTGTCGGCGAGGGCGACGTCATCCTGGCCGGCGCCCCCGAACAGCAGAACGCGGTCGCGGTTCGCGTCCCACACCATGGCGGCGGAGGAGCGCGCGGGCGGCTGCACGTCGAAGAAGCGCTGGATCCAGCGGCGCCCCGTCCACACCCACGTCTCGTCGAGACGGGCGCGGGCGACGCGCGAGTCGCCGCGGACGAACGGCGGCGTGACGCCGCCGAACAGGAGCGGGCGGTCGAGCGACTCGTCGAAGACGAGCATGGCGTTGGTGCGGGCCGACGGTTCGGCGAGCGCGGCGAACGGCAGCGCGATCAGCAGGACCGCTCCGGCGAGCGCGCGCCGGAGCACGGTAGGGACATCGATCATGGACAGGAGCCTCTCGCTCTTGGTCAATCGCAGAAGGAGCTGCGATTCATCAGACGCACGACGGCAGCCAACGGTCACGGTAGGGGGTAAATTTCAGTCCCCGCCCCCACCGGTCGTCACTCGTCGGCCGTCGGCCGGCGGTCCCGGACCAGCGTCCCGGGGCGCGTCTGATCGAAGCGGCGCTCCCGGCGCGAGAGAAACGCCTCTTCGAACGCGACCTGGATGATCGCCGCCGCGGGGATCGCGAGGACCGCACCGACCACGCCGAGCAGCGACCCGCCGATGAGGAACGCGATCACGATCGCCAGCGGCGAGACCGAGACCTTCTCGCCCATCACGCGCGGGACGAGGAGGTAATTCTCGATCTGCTGGATGAGGATCGCCATGACGAGGACGCCCCAGAACTGAGGAGGCGATTGGAACAGCGCGATGATGAGCGCCGGAATCGCGCCGAGAATCGGGCCCAGGATCGGGACCATCTCGCCGATCGCGGCGATGAGAGCGAGCGGGACGGCGTACGGGATGTCGAGGATGACCAGGCCGACGAACGTCGCCGAGCCGACGATCATCGCGAGGAAGAGCTGTCCCGCGAGCCAGGAGCTCATCCGCCGCGACAGGCGCAGGATCATGAGGCGCTTCCGTCCTCTTTCCGCCGCCGGCCAGAAGAGAAGAAAGAGGTTCCGGAGGCGCTCCGCGTCGATCATGATGTAGACGATCAGCACGAGCACGATGACGACCGAGATCACGAGGTTCACGGCGCCCTTCAGGTACGGGAACAGGCGCATCTCGCGCGTCTCGGTCGCGAGCATCTCGCGCACTTCGTTGACGGGGAGGAACGCGCCGAGAGGCTCCAGCACTCTCGCCTCGATGAGAACGGGAAGCTTCGCCGCGAGATCGCGCCCCTCGACGAGGACGCGCGGCAGGCCGAAGATCGCGAAGAGCGTCGCCAGGATGAGGAACGGGATGTAGACGAGCACGACCGCCGTGCCGCGCCGGACGCGCCGCCCGAAGTAGCGGCGGAAGAGGACGCGAACGCGGTGGACCGCCGGCGAGATCCCCGCCGCCAGCACGCCCGCGATGAAGACGAGGACGACGATCTCGCGGATGTACCAGAGAAACGCCATGATCGCCGCGACGGCGGCCACGACCATCACCTTCTCGAAAAAGAGGTGGAGCTCGTCGCGACGGGAGGTGATCACGCCGACCTCAGATGACGCGCGATCGCCTCGCGGATCTGCGCCTCGCCCACCGCGCCGACGACGCGCCCCTTGTCCGCGCCCCGCGCGAGGAAGACGAGGGTCGGGATGCCCTGAATGCCGAACCGCGCCGCGGTGCGCGGGTTCTCGTCGACGTTGACCTTGGCGAACACGACGTCGCCCATCGAGGCGGCGAGGGCGTCGATCACGGGAGCCATCACGCGGCAGGGCCCGCACCATGCCGCCCAGAAATCGACTACCATCGCCGGCTCGGGCGCGACGCGCGCATCGAACGTCGCGTCCGTCAGCGTCACCGGCGCGCCGCCGCGCGGCAGCTCCGTCCCGCACTTTCCGCAGCGGACGCTCTTTCCCGCCGCGCGCTCGGGGATCCGGTTCGCCTGCCCGCAAGAGGGACATCGAACGATCGCTTCGGCCATGGCTCTGGCAGAGCCTGTTTGCGAACTCAGGGCCAACGTCGTTGTCGTTGTTCGTTGGTCGTTGTTCGTTGGTCGTTGTTTGTTGTTCGTTCGTCGTTGTTCGTTGCCGGCTATGCGGCGCCGGAGGCGCCGAAGAGGGTAGCCGGTGGTGAAGGCCCGAAGGGCCGGAACCACCGGTACAACGCAAGGTCCACGAATGCGCCCCGGAGGGGCGCCGCCATTCCGCGGCCCCTCCGGGGCCGAAATGAACTCAACCGCAGAATCCGGTGGTTCGCGCTGCGCGCTCACCACCGGCTACCCTCCTCCGCGCCTCCGGCGCG
>JBOGJQ010000025.1:0-5790 GCA_050745405.1 Thermoanaerobaculia bacterium
GGCGCCGGAGGCGCCGCAGAGGGTAGCCGGTGGTGACGCCCCGGAGGGGCGGAACCACCGGACGCGAAAACCCCAATAGAATCTCCGCCCCGGAGGGGCGGCGCGAGGGAGTCATGGGATCGACGCATTTGAGCCTTCATTACCACGTCGTCTTCTCCACCAAGGAACGAATACGATCCATCGCGCCCGCCTGGCGCGATCGACTCCACAGATTTCTCGGCGGATGCATCCGCCAACTCGAAGGAACGCCCCTCGAAGTCGGCGGTTTCGAGGATCACGTTCATCTCCTCTTCGGACTCCGCGCCACGCACCGGCTCGCCGATATTCTTCGCGAGATCAAGAGCGCCTCCTCGAGCATGGTCCACCGGGAGTTGGGCGGCCGGCTCTTCGGCTGGCAGGAGGGGTACGGCGGGTTCACGGTCAGCGCCTCGGGCGTGGAGGCGGTGCGCGCGTATATCCGCAATCAGGAGGAGCATCATCGGAGACGCACGTTCGAGGAGGAGTATCGGGCGTTGCTCGAGGCGCACGGAATCGAGTTCGACGAGCGGTTCCTCTGGTGACGGGCGCCGCCCCTCCGGGGCGGAGATTCATGTGGGTCCGGTAGCCGGTGGTGACGCCCCGGAGGGGCGGAACCACCGGACGCGAAGCGCGGAACCACCGGACGCGAAAACCCCAAGATCGGTGGTCGGCGAATCGCCGCGTGACGGCGCCGGAGGCGCCGCAGAGGGTAGCCGGTGGTGACGCCCCGGAGGGGCGGAACCACCGGACGCGAGGGGCGGAACCACCGGACGCGAAAACCCAATGAATCTCCGCCCCGGAGGGGCGGCGCACGCGTCGCGGAGCGGGCGGCCGGGCGGGAGGGGTCGTGATACGATGAATCTCCCGACATGATCGACGTGAACACCCTCGCAGAGCCGGGCTCCGAGGAAGAGAGCCTCGTCCAGCGGATCGATCTCGGGCGCCTTCCGCGGCACGTCGCCGTCATCATGGACGGCAACGGCCGGTGGGCCAAAACGCGGAACCTTCCGCGGGTCGAAGGCCACCGCGCCGGCATCGACGCCGTCCGCGACGTGGTCGAGACCGGTGCCCGACTCGAGCTCGGCGTCGTCACCCTCTACGCCTTCTCGGTCGAGAACTGGAAGCGTCCCCGCTACGAGGTCGCCGCCCTGATGATGCTCCTCAAGGAGTACGTCCGGAAGGAGCTCCGCACCCTCCAGGACAACGACATCCGCTTCGTTCCCGTCGGCCGCATCTCGGGCCTCGACGAAAGCGTCCAGCGCGAGCTCCGTTACGCGCAGGACGCCACCGCCTCGAACACCGGCCTCCGCTTCCAGATCGCCCTCAACTACGGCGGCCGCGCGGAGATCGTCGACACCGTGAACCGCATCGTCGCGCTCCTCCGCGACAAAGGCATCCCCGACTACGTCGTCGACGAGGAGTTCTTCGCGAACCACCTCTACACCGCCGGCGTCCCCGATCCCGACCTCCTGATCCGCACCAGCGGCGAGATGCGGATCTCGAACTTCCTCCTCTGGCAGATCGCCTACAGCGAGATCCACGTCACGAAAGTCCTCTGGCCCGACTTCCGGCGCCGCCACCTCTACGAGGCGATCCTCGACTACCAGTCACGCGAGCGCCGCTACGGCGGGGTCATCGAGGAAGGATCGCCCGAGCTCTTCGTCGAAGCGGAATCCGACGTCCTCCAGAGGCGGGAGCAGTAAACTTCCCCCCGATGGCCGAAGCGTCGCCCCCCCGGTACGCGCGCGAGATCACCGCGATCATCCTCGCGCCGATCGTCGTCGCGATCATCGGATGGGCACCCACCTGGGCCTACGTCGGCCTGATCGTCGTCGCCACGGCTCTCGCGCTGTGGGAGTTCGTCACGCTCGGCGAGCGCAAGGGCTACCCGGTCCAGAAAACGATCTCGCTCCTCCTCATGCTTCTGCTCCTCTGGACATTCGTGAGCGCGGAACTCTCGGTCGAGCTCGGCGTCTTCGCGATCCTCCTCATCATCCCCGCGGCGTACGTCTTCGCGCGCTCCCCTCTCGACGAAGCCCTCCCCGCGAGCGCCGTCTGCGCCCTCGGCACCCTCTATATCGGCATGCTCGGGGGCGCGCTGCTCCGCCTCCGCATCGATTTCCCCATCATCGGCCCGAAGCTCATCTTCTTTCTCCTCATTGCCGTCTGGGCGAGCGACGCGGGCGCGTACTACGTCGGGAAGAAGTTCGGCCGTCACCGTCTCTCGCCGCGCGTCAGTCCCAAGAAGACGATCGAAGGCGGGCTCGGCGGGATCGCGACGTCCCTCGTCGCCGCGGCGATCGTCCACTTCACCTTCTTCCCCGAGTTCCCGCTCGTCCACGCCCTCGCGGCGGCGCTCCTGCTCGCGGTAGCGGGCGTCATCGGCGATCTGGCAGAATCGATGTGGAAGCGCTCGGCGGACGTGAAAGACTCGGGCGCGTTCCTGCCGGGCCACGGCGGGTTTCTCGACCGGATCGACTCGATTCTTTTCACCGCGCCGATTCTCTACGCCTACTGGTCCGTGCTCCAGGACCCTCTCTTCTAAAACGACATGCGCCGCAAGATCGCCATTCTCGGATCCACGGGCTCGGTCGGCCGGAGCACGCTCGCCGTCGTCGACGCGTTCCCCGATCAGCTCGAGGTCGTCGCCCTCTCGGCGGGAAAGAACGTCGAGGCGCTCGCGGCGCAGATCCGGAAGTACCGTCCAAAGCTCGTCTCGCTGCGCGCCGACGAGGACGTCCGCCGCCTCGAGAAAGCGCTTGCCGGCGGCGACGCGCGCCCGGAGATCGTCCGCGACGGCGCCGAGGCGGTGGCGACGCATCCGGAGGTCGATACGGTCATCGCGGCGATCGTCGGCGCCGCCGGGATCCCGCCGGTGTACGCCGCGCTCGAGGCCGGCAAGCGCGTCGGCATCGCGAACAAGGAAGTCCTCGTCGCCGCGGGTGACCTCATGACCGCGGCCGCGCGCGAGCACGGCGGCGAGATCCTCCCGGTCGACTCCGAGCACAACGCCGTGCACCAGGCGATCCGCTGCGGGCGCGAGGACGAGGTCCGCCGCATCATCCTCACCGCGTCCGGGGGACCGTTTCTCCGCCGCGATCCCGCCACGTTCGGCGCGATCAGCGTCGAGGCCGCGCTCGCGCATCCGACGTGGAAGATGGGGGACAAGATCTCGATCGACTCCGCAACGATGATGAACAAGGGGCTCGAGGTCATCGAGGCGCATCATCTGTTCGGGCTCGACGCGGACCGGATCGACATCCTGATTCACCCGCAGTCCATCGTCCACTCCATGGTCGAGTTCGTGGACGGCTCGATCATCGCGCAGCTCTCCACGACGGATATGAAGTTCCCGATCCAGTACGCGCTGCTCTATCCCGACCGGACGCCGGCGCCGTTCGCGCGCCTCGACCTCACGCAGATCCGGCAGCTCGAGTTCCTCCCCGTCGAGCCGCAGCGCTTTCCGGCCGTCGAGCTCGCGTACGCCGCGCTGCGCGCGGGAGGCTCCGCCCCCGCCGTGCTCAACGCGGCGAACGAGGTCGCGGTCGGCCGCTTTCTCCACGGCGAGATTCCGTTCCCCGGAATCGTGCAGGTCGTCGCCCACGTTCTCGAAAGGCACCTGCCCGAGCGCGCGGCGATCCGCAGCCTCGACGATGCGCTCGCGTGGGATCGCTGGGCGCGCGACGAGGCGCGAAACTTCGCAGTTCCCGCGGCCGTCTAGGAGAAAACGTGGCTTCCAACATCGCGACCAACGTCGTCGCATTCGTTCTCGTTCTCGGATTTCTCATCTTCGCCCACGAGGCGGGACATTTCGTGGTCGCGAAGCTCTTCCGCGTTCGCGTTCTCGTCTTCTCGTTCGGCTTCGGCAAGCGCTTGTTTGGCTTCACGCGCGGCGCCACCGACTACCGCGTCTCTCTCATCCCCCTCGGCGGCTATGTCCGCATGGCGGGCGACACGCCGGAGGAGCAGACCGCGGCGCCCGACGAGTTCCTCTCGAAGCCGAAGTGGCAGCGGTTCCTGATCATCCTCGCGGGTCCCGCGGTGAACATCGTGATCGCGATTCTCTTCGTCGCGGCGCTCCACATGGGCGGCCGCGAGGTCCTGCGCGACGGCGGCCCGGTGGTCGGTTCGGTGGTCGCCGGCAAGCCCGCGGAGGCCGCGGGACTGCAGCTCGGCGACCGCATCGTCCAGGCGGGCGGAGATCCGATCGAGTCGTGGGAAGACCTGAAGCTCGCGATCAGCATGCATCCCGGAACGGAGATGGAGGTCGTCTATGTCCGCGGCGAGGAGCGGCGGACGACGACGCTGACGCCGGAGCGCATCGTGACGGACTACGGCGTGACCGGCCTCGCGGGCGTCACGCCGTTCATCACGACCGAAGTCGGGAAGGTCCTGCCGGGATCGGCGGCGGCGGAGACGGGTCTGCGGCAGGGCGACCTCATCGTCGCTCTGGACGGCGCTCCCGTGCAGCAGCTCGCCGAGGTCGAGGAGGCGCTCCCCGAGCCGGGGGAAGAGCCGCTGCGGATGACGGTCGAGCGCGGCGGTGAGCGCATCGAGCTCACGCTGCGCGCGCCGGAGGGTGAAGAACCGGGCTATCCGGGTTTCGCGCCGCCGACGGAGATCGAGAAGCTCGGGCCACTCGCGGCGCTCGAGGAGAGCTTCGCGCAGAACTGGAAGATGACGAAGTACACCTTCACGGTGATCGGGCGGCTCTTCACGGCGCAGGGAAGCGTGAAGGACTTCAGCGGGCCGATCTCGATCGCCAGGATCTCGGGGGAGATGCTGCGCACCGGGGTGCAGGCGGTCGTGTTCCTGATGGCGATGATCTCGCTGCAGCTCGGGATCCTGAATCTCCTGCCGATCCCGGTGCTCGACGGGGGTCACATCTTCATTCTTCTCTTCGAGGGGCTGTTCCGCCGCGAGCTGTCGATCACGGCAAAAGAGCGTCTCTTCCGCATCGGCTTCGCGTTCCTCGCCGCGCTGATGATCGTCGTGCTGTTCAACGACGTGATCCACAACATCGCGATCATGCGGCGGGGGTAACCTTCCGGGGTGCAAATTCATTGATGCATCTGTTGTCCGGGTTCAAAGCACGGAGCTGACGGCGTCAGGACCGCGGAGCGGTCCAAGACGCGTAGCCGGGGGTCGAAGACCCCCGGAACCCGAACGCAAGAAATGATTTTGCACCCCGAAGGGGTGCCGGACGCGTTCCACGAACGCTGGATTTTCGTTCGGAACAATCGCGAAATCGCCGCATCCGTACGCGCTTCTCACCCATCGTCACCTCGCACGCGTCAATCCCTTCACGCCCATTTCGTATCCTCGGCGCATGCCGTCGTCGCACGTCAGCGTTCACGTCCACGCCGTCTTCTCGACCAAGGAGCGATACCCCTTCATCGGGAAGTCGTGGCGCAGCCGACTGCATGAATACCTCGGCGGTTGCATCCGCGCCCTCGGCGCGATTCCGATCGAAGTCGGCGGCGTCGAGGATCACGTGCACTTCATCGCGGGGCTGCGCGCGAAGCACGCGATTGCGGATCTGATGCGCGACGTGAAGAAGGCGTCGTCCGCCTGGGTCGGCGACGAGCTCCGGATTTCGAAGTTCCACTGGCAGGACGGATACGGCGCATTCAGCGTCTGCCGCGATCACGTCGACGCCGTCGCAGCGTACATCCGGCGCCAGGAGGAGCATCACCGCCGCGTCACGTTCCAGGAGGAATACCGCGCGTTTCTCGAGGAATTCGACGTCGCGTTCGACGAACGGTATCTCTG
>JBOGJQ010000026.1:0-2068 GCA_050745405.1 Thermoanaerobaculia bacterium
ACGCGGGCCACTCTGGTTTTTTTCACAGCCTCTCAGGATGACGGCGCTTATGTTTGCTCCCTAACGACCAACGACCAACGACCAACGACCAACGACGAACGACGAACGACGAACGACGAACGACCAACGACCAACGACCAACGACCAACGACCAACGACGAACGACGAACGACGAACGACGAACGACGAACGACTACCGATTACCGATTACCGACGAACGACTACCGACTCGGTCCGTAATAATGACACCGCGACGTGCACGTCTCCTCGATCGTCACGCGGTGGAGGATCGGGAGCTGCGGAGCGAGGCGCTGCCAGATCCAGATCGCGAGATTCTCGGACGTCGGGTTCTCGAGGCCCTCGACCTCGTTGAGGACGTAGTGGTCGAGCCGGTCGAGAAGGGGACGCACGAGCGCCTTCAGCTCGCCGAAGTCGATGAGCCAGCCAGTGACGGGATCGACCGGGCCGCGCACGACGATCTGGCCGCGGAACGAGTGACCGTGCATCCGGCAGCACTTGTGTTCCGGCGGAAGATTGGGGAGATAATGAGCCGCCTCGAAGCGAAAGTCCTTCGCGAGCTCGACGACCGGTCTCTCCATGCGCGCAGTTTCCCGGATGTGCGGGCGCGGTTGCAAGCGGGGGAGGGCGCCGCGGGGCACTCATCTTGCTGAGGCCGGAACGGTGGTGAGCTCGATACACGATGCGCGGGAGCGCGAGTCGCTGGGGCGGCTGATCCGCGGCCTCCTCGAGGACGTCTCCACTCTGTTCCGGAGCGAGATCGCCCTCGCGAAGGTCGAGATCCGCCAGGCGATCGCGGGACTCGGCGGTGTCGCGGCGATGTTCGCGGCGGCGCTTCTGTTCGCGCTGATCGGGCTCGCGTTCGTGTTCGTGACGCTCGTCCTCCTGCTGGCGCTCGTCATGCCGGCCTGGGTCGCGACGCTCCTCGTCGCGCTCGTCCTGTTCGGTCTCGCGGGGACCGCCGCCTGGGTCGCGTACCGGAAGCTCCGGGCGACCGAGTTCGCGCCGATGGAGGCGATCGACGGAATCCGCCGCGACGTGGATATGATTCGCAGTGAACTGCGGCGCGTCCGCGAGGGGGAGTCCGATGAGCAGTGAGCACGTCCGGCAGCACATCGAAACGGCGATCGAGCGGGCGAGAGAGCGGGTGAGCGACCGCATCGACGAGCTGGACGAGCGGCTCCGCACGGACCTCGACTTCGCCAAGCTCGCGGCCGATCACGCCCCGCAGCTCCTCGCGGCGGGAGCGGTCCTCGGGTTCCTCGTCGGCTACGGCATCCCGCGCGTGCTCCTCCGGAGCGTGCAGCTCGGCGTTCCGGTCTGGCTCGCCGTGCAGATCGTGAAGCGCCGCCGCGAATCGGCCGCGTCCGAGCCGGGCGTCAATCCGCCGTTCTGACCCACCGCATCCCCGGCAGAGCGCGGAGGCGGCCGAGGAGCTCGAGCCGGAGGACCGCCGGCGCGAGGCTCTGCACCGCGACGCCGAGCCGTTCGGCGGCGTCCTCGATGCCGACCGGCTCGTCCGCGGCGAACAGGTCGAGGACCGGCGCGAGGTCCGCGTCCACCGCCGGAGCGCGCGGCACCTCGTCGGGTCGCAGCGAATGAAGCGCCTCGATCTCGGCGAACACGTCCGCCGTGGTCGCGACGAGCTTCGCGCCGTCCTGGATCAGCCGGTGCGTGCCGGCCGAGTTCTCCGAGAAGATCGATCCGGGGACGGCGAAGACCTCGCGTCCTCCTTCGTTCGCGAGACGCGCGGTGATCAGAGATCCGCTCCGTTCCCCCGCCTCGACGACGAGAACCCCGAGGGAGAGCCCGGCGATGATCCGGTTGCGGATCGGGAACTGCGCGCGGTGTGGGCGCGTGCCGTCGGCGAGCTCCGTGACGAGGAGGCCCGAGGCGGCGATGCGGTCGCGGAGGCGCCGGTGCTCGGGCGGATAGACGAGATCGATGCCGGTGCCGAGGACGGCGAGGGTCGTCCCGCCGGCGGCGAGCGCCGCGGCGTGCGCGGCGGCGTCGATGCCGCGCGCGAGCCCGGAGACGATCACGATGCCCG
>JBOGJQ010000027.1:0-2819 GCA_050745405.1 Thermoanaerobaculia bacterium
CCTCTGGCGCGCCTCCGGCGCCCTGACTAGCGACGAGCGACGAGCGACGCTATCCTTATCCCACAATCCCCAAAATCGGAGGGCACCCGTGTCCCAGTTCCTCGAGATCATCGAGTGGCAAGACCGCGACGGCAACGAGATCGTGCACCGGATCCCGCAGGAGGGATCCGCCGAGACGAAATACGGCGCGCAGCTCATCGTGCGCGAGAGCCAGGCGGCGATCTTCTTCCACGCCGGGAAGGGGCTCGACGTCTTCGGCCCCGGCAAGCACGTGCTGCGGACGGGCAATCTCCCGTTCATCACGAAGGTCCTCTCGCTGCCGTACGGCTTCACCAGCCCGTTCCGCGCCGAGGTGTACTTCGTCAGCACGCGCGTGTTCGCGAACATGCGGTGGGGGACGAAGGACCCGGTCGTGTTCCGCGACGCGCAGCTCGGCCTCGTCCGTCTCCGCGCGTTCGGCATGTTCACGATGCAGGTGACGCAGCCGCTTCTGTTTCTGAACACCATCGTCGGCTCCCGCGGCTCGCTCGGGACGCAGGACGTCGAGGACTTCCTCCGCGAAGTCGTCGTCTCGCGCCTCAACGACTACCTCGGAGAAAACGTCAGCACCCTGTTCGATCTCCCGCGCCACTACGACGAGATGGCGGACGAGGTCAACGCGCGCCTTCAGGAAGATTTCGCGAAGTTCGGCCTCACGCTCCGCGACTTCCTGATCAACCGGATCACGCCGCCGGAGGAAGTGCAGAAGATGCTCGATGAGCGGACTGGGATGGCGGCGGTCGGCGATCTCGACGCCTTCCTGAAGTTCCGCGCCGCGAAAGCGATCGGCGACGCCGCGACGTCCGGCGCGCTCGGCGGCGGCGCCGGCAGCGGCCTGGGGGCGGGGATCGGCGCCGGGATGGGGATGCTGATTCCGGGGATGCTCTACAAGTCGCTCGGGTCCGACTCGCGGCCGGAGGAGATCGCCGAGCGCGGCACGGTGAACTGTCCGGAATGCTATGCGGACGTCCCGCTCGATGGCCGGTTCTGTCCCCATTGCGGCAACCAGATGGTGGTCATGCGGAAGTGCGCGCGCTGCGGCAAGAACGTGACGCCGACGGCGAAGTTCTGTTCCGCGTGCGGCCTCGACCTCGCGGCGCAGAACGTCTGCGGATCGTGCAACACGAAGCTCCCGTCCGACACGCGCTTCTGCTTCCACTGCGGCGAGCGGGTGCAGAAGGAGCTCCCCGCGGCGCCGTGACCGAACGGATCGTCGTCGAGACGAAGTGCCCGCAGTGCGGGGCCCCGCTCGACTTCAGCGAGGCGACGCACGCGGTCCGGTGCGGCCACTGCCGGACCGCGCTCCTCGTCACGGGCCGGAAGCAGCTCCTCAGTTTCTGGATCCGGCCGCGCATCGGGCGCGAGGCGGCGATCGAGGCCGCCGTCCCCGGCGCGGCGACCGCGGCCGAGGCCCATCTCGTCTTTCTTCCGTATTACCGCTTCACGGCGGACGACCTTTTGTGGAAGGCGCGGGAGCGCGCCGTCGCGCCGCGCGAGAAGGCGCCGATGCTCCTCATGGCGCCCTCGCCGTACGACTTCGAGGACCCCGACACGCGCGCCGAGCGAGACGTCGACATGATGTTCGGTCTCGTCGAGGCGGCGTTCAGCTCGATCGACTGGATGATCGATCGCGTCGAGGACGCCGCCGCGGCCCTCGTCGGGAAGAGCGTCCCCGAGGAGCGGGAAGAAGAGATCCCGCCCGTCCGCGTTTCGGCAAAGCCCGCCGCACCGGGCGAAGCGAAGGTGACCTCGGCCGTCGACTGGGGTGACGCCGAGCTCGACGGCCGGCGGCTCGAGCGCAACTTTCTCGCGCTCGCGATCTCGCGGCCGGCACTTTTTTCGATCGGCGTCCGCGCGTCGGTCCTCCGCCTCGAGCTTTTCCACCGCGAGACCGTGCGAGCTCTCGGGTGGATCGCTCCCGTCTCGCTTCCGCCGCAGGAAGCGATGTCGAGGGCGTTGCGCGCGCCCGGCAAGGACGTGCTCTACCGGACGACCGTCGCGCAGGCGCTGAGTCTGATCTGGTTCCCGTACTGGTTCGTGAGCAGCAACGGCGGCCAGGCGACGGTCGTCGACTCCGTCGCGGGAAGCGTCGTCGAGCGCGGCTTCCCGGCCGACCTGCTCGCGGACCTCATGAAGGAGATGGGCCTCGAGCTCAGGACGATCGGGTTCCGGCCGCTGACCTGCCCGAACTGCGGCTGGGACCTGCCGCTGCGCGAGGAGGACACCGCCTTCTTCTGCGACTCCTGCGGCCGCGCGTGGCAGCTCGAGCGGAGCGATCTCACGCCGATCGAGGCGGAGTTCATGGAAGGGGAGCCGCCCCGGCCGGGCGACGAGATCGTCTACCTCCCGTTCTGGACCGTCAGCGGACGAAGCGGGGAAGGAGAGATTCGTTACTTCGTCCCCGCGTTCGCGTACCGCGGCCTTCTTCCCGTGCATCGCCTCGCGGCGATGCTCACCCAACGCCAGCCGACGTGGACGGCGGCGACCGAGGTGCCGCCGGGGGAGAAGATCGGCTGCATCTACGACCGGACCGACGGCGTTCGCATCGCGCAGTTCCTGCACGCCTGGTCGCAGATGCGACGGGGGATGGCGGCGGAGGAGGTGCGCGGCCTCTCGGTCACGCGCGCCGTGCTGACGTGGATCCCGTTCGCCAGACGCGGCGCCATGCTCTTCGACCCGTTCCTCGGCGCGAATCTGTATGCGAATTTGATCGGAGGGTAGGGGCTACGGACAGGACGCCGAAGGCGTCCCAGACGCGTAGCCGGGGGTCGCCGCCAGGC
>JBOGJQ010000028.1:0-4129 GCA_050745405.1 Thermoanaerobaculia bacterium
CCGATCGTCTCCGACAGGATTCGTGTGCTCTCCTCGAGGCTGTTTTCGCGGTATTTCGCCTCGGCGAGGTCACCCATTTCCTCCGCGCGCCGGAAGCGGGCGCGTTCATCGTCGTCGAGGCGGAGCACCGCGAGATCGTTCTGGAGCTCGCTCAAGAGGAGCCGCTGATTTCTGACGTCGCTCTCGATCGCGCTGTTCGCCGGCGATTCGCCCGCGGGCGCGGTAGCGGGAGGGAGCGGTCCCGAGGTCCCGGTGGCGATCGGTGCCGGGTCGGCAGGCGGAGAAACGACGGTCCGCGGGAGCAGCAGCGCTCCGGCGATGGTGGCGGCCACGACGAACGCCGCAAGCGCTCCCCCGAGAATCACCCGCCGACGCCCGCGCCCGTCGAGGACGCGCTCGATCCGCGTCGGGGCGGAAGCCGGATCCTCGACCGGCTCGGCCAGCGCTTTGTCCGCATCGGTCATGTCGCCGCTCGCGCCCGGCAGCGCAGCGCCCGGCGGGGCGATCCGGGCATCGATCTCGGTCGGAACGTTCTCGTCGGCCCGCAACTCGACGTGCGTCGGCACGTTCGCTTCGTCGTGGTCGCCCGGAAGCGTCAGAGAAGCCGCCATCGGCCGGCCGGGACTCGTTCGCCGGACGTCCTGCCGCGTGAACGCCCGCATCTCGTCGGAATGCCGGAAGGCGTCCAGCGCGTCGGCGAACTCGGCCGCGGTCGCGTAGCGGTCCCCGGTTTCCCGCGCGAGTCCCTTCATGATGATCGGATCGAGTTCCGGCGGGAGAGCGGCGATGGCGGACGGGGGCGGGGGTGTCTGCGAGATGATCTTCATGATCACCTCGGGTGGCGTCGACCCCGGAAACGCCCGCTGGTAGGTGAGCAGCTCGTACGCGATCACGCCGAGGGCGAAGATGTCGTCGCTCGGTCCCTCGGTTCCGTGGATGCGCTCCGGGGACATGTAGGCGATGGTTCCGCTCATGAAGCCCGTCCGTGTCAGGCGGGTCGAATCGAAACGCGCGAGACCGAAATCGATGATTTTCGCCACGCAGCGGTTCGTGAGGCGGACATTCGAAGGCTTCATGTCGCGGTGCACGACGTCCAGCTCGTGTGCGTACGCGAGGCCGTGCGCGACATCGACGAGCACGTTGAACTTCTGGTGGAGCGTGAGCTCGACGCCCGTCTCGATGACACGCGCGAGGTCGGTGCCTTCGACATACTCGAGGACGATGTAGGGCATGTCGCCGAGGGTGCCGAAATCGTAGATCGTCGCGATGTTCGGGTGCTGGAGGCGTCCGGCGGATTGAGCCTCCATCTGGAGCCGCCGCGACAGCTCCTCCGGCTTCAAGTCGGGGGCGACCGAGATGGTCTTGATCGCGACGATCCTGCCGATGATCGGATCGTGGGCTTTGTAGACGATCCCCATCCCGCCCCGGCCGATCACGGAGAGGACTTCGTACTTACCGATCGTCTTCGGGAACGGATCAGCCATGACGCCCAGGGAATCGCCATTCTAACGCGTCGCGGGAGACGGCGACGGACCGGAGCCGCGCCGGCTGCCGGAACTGTTTACAATGGGCTGCGTGCCGAATCCCGATGCGCTCACGCCGGAGCGTCGCCTGACCGATCTGCTCACGGAGGTCCCGAACGCCGGGGACGTGTTCGCGGCGCTCGAGCTCGACGCCTGCTGTGGAGAGCGGACTCTCGGCGGCGCCGCCGAATCGGCGGGCCTCGAGCTCCAGGATCTGGTCGAGCTGCTGGCGGATGGCGATGCATCGGCGCTCCGTGCGCCGCACACGCCGTCCGACCTCGACGGAGCCACGCTTCGCCGGCAGGTCGAGTTCATCGTGAACGTGCACCACCGCTACGCGCGGAGGGCGCTGCTTCGCGCGCACCGCCTGGTCCTCCGCGCATGGTCCGCCCACCGCGGCAGCGCGAGCTACCTCGGCGAGGTGCGGACGCTGATCCAGGAGATCACGGACGATCTCATGCCCCACATGGCGCGCGAGGAGCGATTCCTCTTTCCCTACTGCATCAGCCTCGAAGAGGGGATCAGCCGCGATGCCCGCATCCATATCCCGCTGCACGGCAATCTCGACTACCCTCTGGTCTCGATCAGGCATGACCATTCGGACGACACGCGCCGGCTGTCGGAGCTGCGACGGCTGACCGGCGACTACGACCCTCCCGCGGACGGATGTCCCTGCATACGTGCGCTCCTCGATCATCTGGCGCAGCTCGAGCGCGCGCTCCAGCAGCACATTCGGATCGAAGACGACGTTCTCTTCCCGCGGGCGGTGGAGCGTGAGCGCGCGGCGCGGACGCGTTCCGCTTCCGGAGCGTCTTGAAGGAGCGACCGGTGGGCGACGCATCGAAGCGGGCGAAACGAGTTCTTCTCTGTGCCTGCGGTGGGTTCCAGGTGTACGGGCTGCCGGGGTTCGTTCTCGCCCTGCTCAAGCACGTCACCGACGACGTTCAGGTCGTGCTCTCGCGCGCGGCGGCGCGCCTGACGTCGCCGTACGCGGTCGAGGTCGCGTCACGGCACAAGGTGTACATCGAGCTGGACGACCACGGCCCGGAAGCGTGGGTGCCGCACATCGAGTTGTCGCGACAGGCCGACCTGGTGCTCGTCTATCCCGCGACGGTCAACGTGATCGGGAAAGTGGCCGGCGGGATCGCCGACGAGCTGATTCCGGCGATCGTGCTCGCGTCGGAGGCGCCGGTGTTCTTCGTTCCGATCACGAACCCGAAAATGTGGGGCCACTCCGCGGTGCAGCGGAATGTCACGTTCCTCCGCGAGAGCGGACACGCGGTTCTCGCCCCGCTGCCGAACATCGAGATCGCCACCCGGGAGGGGCTGGAGGCCGCGGATGAGCCGTTCCCGTACCCGACGCTTCTGGCGCAGATGCGATCCGCGATCCGCGCGCGTGATTGACTGGCGGTGTTTCCGGCGGCTGGCGCATCGACTGCCGGCCGTCCTAGAATGCCGCCAAATCCCCCTGGGAAGTGAGGCGTGATGTCCGCGACGCACTCGGATGCGGTCCATCTCTGGAATCGCCTCGGTTTCGGCCCGGGCCCAGGCGATGCGGAGAGACTGCGCGCGTCGGGTTCGGATGCCTGGATCCGAGGACAGCTCTCGGCTGAGGCGAGCGAGGCGCACCTCGATGCGGCGCTGGCGGCGCGACCCGGAATCGATAAATCGATCGCGCAGATCGTCCGCGAGCACCAGGAGCAGAACCAGTCACGGGAGCCGATCGAGCGCGCGTTGACCGATCTCCGGAGCGCGAAGCTCATTCGCGCGGTCGCCTCTCCGAATCAGCTCCGCGAGGTCATGGTCGACTTCTGGTTCAACCACTTCAACGTCTACGCATACGCCTGGGAGCCGAGCCTTCCGTCCTACGAAAAAGAGGCGATCCGGCCACATGCGCTGGGGCGGTTCCGCGATCTGCTCCGAGCGGTCGCGCGGCACCCCGCGATGATGTTCTTTCTCGACACGTACACGAATGTCGCGGACCGCATCGAGAACGGCGAGACCATCCGCGGCATCAATGAAAATTTCGCCCGCGAGCTGCTCGAGCTCCACACGGTCGGCGTCGACGCCGGGTACACGCAGGCGGACATCACCGACGCGGCGCGAGCGCTCACGGGGTGGACGATCGAGGGCTGGGGCACCGCCAAGGCGACCTACGTCTTCGATTTCCGCGCGGACCGGCACGACTGGGGCGCGAAGCAGGTCTTCGGTCTGCACATCGCGCCCTCCGGAGAGGCCGAGGGGGACGATCTGCTCGACTATCTCTCCTCGCATCCCGCGACCGCGCGGTTCATCGCGACGAAGCTCGTTCGGCGCTTCGTCGCGGATGATCCGCCCATCTCGCTCGTCGAGCGCGTCGCATCGCGATTCCTGGAAGCCGGCGGCGACATTCCCCTGACGCTCGAGGCAATCTTCGACAGCCCCGAATTCCACGACCCCGCTCACCGCGCGAATAAGTTCAAGACGCCGTTCGAGTTCGTCGCCAGCGCTCTGCGCGCGGCCGGCGGCCGCATCGAAGCGACCGAGGACGTTCTCGACCGCGTCGAGGGAATGGGAATGCCGCTGTACGAGGCGAAGCCGCCCACCGGATACGCGATCCCCGGCAG
>JBOGJQ010000029.1:0-1473 GCA_050745405.1 Thermoanaerobaculia bacterium
CGAGGGGAGAACGAATGGCCGAACCACGCCGCAAAACGCCGCTCCACACGAAGATCCTGATCGGTCTGGTCGCGGGGGCGGCGCTCGGCGGGACACTCAATTTCATTCTCGGCGGCGACGATCCGAACCTGAACTGGTTCGCGAGCCAGATCACGGAGCCGGTCGGCCAGCTCTTTCTCCGGCTTCTCCTCCTTCTCGTCGTTCCGCTGGTCTTCGCATCGCTCGTGGTCGGCGTCGCGGGCCTCGGCGACCTGCGGCGGATCGGCCGGATCGGCGTGAAGTCGCTTCTGTACACGGTCATCATCTCGGCGATCTCGGTCGTGATCGGCCTCACGGTCGCGAACGTGATGCGTCCCGGAGAGCGGGTCGACCCGGGGACGGCGGCCGCGCTCGAGGCGCAGTACGGCGGACAGGCGAAAGGGACGCTCGAGCAGGCATCGCTGATCAAGGGGACACAGAAGGACGCGCCGCTGACGCAGGTCGTGAAGACGATCATCCCGGCGAACCCCTTCGCGGCGGCGGCGAACAACCCGCCGGACATGATCGGGATCATGTTCGTGGCTCTCTTCTTCGGGATCCTGCTGACGATGATCTCCGAGGAGATGCGGACGCCGGTCGTGCGGCTGTTCGAGTC
The DNA here is from genome assembly GCA_050745405.1 of Thermoanaerobaculia bacterium. Taxonomy (GTDB): domain Bacteria; phylum Acidobacteriota; class Thermoanaerobaculia; order Gp7-AA8; family Gp7-AA8; genus JBOGJQ01. The sequence goes on from JBOGJQ010000029.1 coordinate 635, forward strand.
CGTGTTCGAGGCGGTCGCGAAGGGGATCGAGATCGTGATGCGGATCGCGCCATACGCGGTCTTCGCGCTTCTCTTCACGATGACCGCGCGGTTCGGTTTCAGCCTTCTCGGGTCGCTCGGGTGGTACGTCGGCGCGGTCCTTCTCGGGCTCGCGATCCACATGTTCGGGACGTATTCGCTCTCGCTCGTCCTGTTGTCGAAGATCTCACCGCTGGACTTCTTCCGGCGGATCAAGACGGTCATGGTGACGGCGTTCTCGACATCGTCGTCGAACGCGACGCTGCCGACGGCGATCCGGGTTTCCGAGGAGAACCTCGGCGTGCCGCGGGACATCAACAACTTCGTCCTGACGGTCGGCGCGACGGCGAACCAGAACGGGACGGCTCTCTTCGAGGGGGTGACGGTTCTCTTTCTCGCGCAGCTCGCGGGGGTCGACCTCTCGATCACGCAGCAACTCCTGGTGCTCTATCTCGCGATTTTGGGCGGGGTCGGAACGGCGGGGGTGCCGGCGGGATCGATCCCGTTCGTCGTCGTCGTCCTCGCGACGATCGGCGTGAATCCGGCGCTCATCGCGATCATCCTCGGCGTCGACCGGCTTCTCGACATGTGCCGCACGACGCTCAACGTCGTCGGCGACCTCACGGTGGCGACGTACGTGGCGAGAAGCGAAGGATTCGAGCTCCTCCACGAGCGCCCGATGCGCCCGGAAGTCGACCTGTAATCCTTCGATTCCGGTTGCCGGTTGCCGGTTGCCGGTTGCCGGTTGCTGGTTGCTGGTTGCTGGTTGCTGGTTGCTGGTTGCTGGTTGCTGGTTGCTGGTTGCTGATCGAGCTCTGCGC
>JBOGJQ010000030.1:0-15658 GCA_050745405.1 Thermoanaerobaculia bacterium
CGTCGACGTCGGCGAGTATCTCGGTGAAGGCGGAGTCGCGTTCGTCGTCATCCGGACCGCGCCGCTGAAGCTGCGCTTCGAGGTGCCCGAGCGCTATCTCGCGCGCGTGCGCCGCGGCCAGACCGTCACGGCGAGCGTCGACGCGTACCCCGGCGAGGAGTTCGCCGGAACGATCACCACGGTCGGCGGCGTGGTCGACCCGCAGACGCGGACGCTGTTCGCCGAGGCGGAGTTCACGAATGCCGACGGGCGCCTCCGTCCGGGTCTGTTCGCCCGCGTGGACGCGACGCTGGAGTGAGGACGCTCCGGAGACATCATGCAGAAGCTCGCTGAAATCTGTGTCCGGCGCCCCGTCTTCGCGACGGTGATCGTTCTCGCCCTCGTCGTGACGGGCGCGTTCTCGTACCTGAAGCTCGGCGTCGACCGCTTTCCCGACGTCGAATTTCCATGGGTGACGATCACGACGGTTCTTCCCGGCGCCGCGCCGGAGGAAGTCGAGACGGAGATCACCGACAAGATCGAGGAGGCCGTCAATACGATCGCCGGGATCGACGAGCTCATGTCGACCTCGTCGGAAAACGTGTCGGTCGTGCAGATCGGGTTCGTCCTCGAGAAGGACGCGGACGTCGCCACGCAGGAAGTGCGCGACAAGGTCAGCGCGATTCTGGGCGAGCTTCCGCGCGACGCCGAGCCGCCGATCATCCAGAAGATCGACGCGGACTCCGAGCCCGTGATCGCGATCGCTCTGTCCGGCCCGGCGTCCGAGCGCGCGATCTCGGAGTACGCGGACAAGGTCCTCCGGCGCCGGCTCGAGGTGATCAGCGGCGTCGGCCAGGTCACGATCGTCGGCGCGCGCCCGCGGCAGATCAACGTGATTCCCGATCCGGCGAAGATGAACGCGCTCGGGCTCACGTCGGCCGAGCTGGTCGGCGCGCTGCAGAGCCAGAACATCCAGATTCCCGGCGGGAAGGTCGAACAGGGGATCCGCGACCTGACGCTCCGCACGTACGGACGGGTCGGCTCGCCCGAGGAGTTCGGCGCGATTCCGGTCGCGACGCGGAACGGCTACGCCGTGCGCCTGCGCGACGTCGCGACGATCGAGGACGGCGTCGCCGAAGTCGAGTCGCTCGCTTCGGTCGCCGGCGAGCCCGCGGTCGTCCTGACCGTCCGGAAGCAGTCGGGACAGAACACGATCGAGGTCGTCGAGGGGATCAAGGAGCGCGCGGCCACGCTGCGGGACGAGCTTCCCGAGGGTTGGGAGATGCAGCTCGTCCGCGATCAGTCGGAGTTCATTCTCGCCGCCGTTCACGCGGTGCAGGAGCACCTGATCCTCGGATCACTCTTCGCCGCCGCGATCGTCTATCTGTTCCTGCGCAAGTTCCGCCCGACGATCATCGCCGCCGTCGCGATTCCGAGCTCGCTCGTCGCGACGTTCGCCGCGATGGCGTTCATGGGCTTCACGCTCAACGTGATCACGCTCCTCGCGCTGACGCTCGCCGTCGGCATCGTCATCGACGACGCCGTCGTCGTGCTCGAGAACGTGTTCCGTCACATGGAGGAGCGCGGCCTCGATCCGAAGCAGGCCGCGATCGAGGGGACCAGAGAGGTCGGACTCGCCGTCATGGCGACGAGCCTCTCGCTGATCGCCGTCTTCCTTCCGGTCGCGTTCATGGGCGGCATCGTCGGCCGGTTCATGTACTCGTTCGGCGTGACGATGGCCTTCGCGATCGCCGTGTCGCTTCTGGTCAGCTTCACGCTCACCCCGATGATGGCGTCCCGATGGCTGCAGAAGACGGACGCCGGAATCGAGGCGGCCTCCCGCTCGCGCGGCTTCTACGCCGTCGTGGAGCGCGCGTACATGGCGATGCTCGCCTGGTCGATGAAGCACCGCTGGGTGATCGTGACGACGATGCTGCTGCTGATCTTCGTCGCGACGCCCCTGCTTTTCGGTGCGGTCGACAAAAACTTCCTCCCGAACGACGACGAGTCGCAGTTCATGGTCAGCGTCCGCGCGCCCGAAGGGGCGAGCGTCGAGTCGACCCGCGAGATCATCGAGTCGATCGCGACGCGCGTCCGCGCCTATCCCGAGGTCGAGACGACGATCGTCACCGTCGGCGACGACTTCGCGAAGACCCTGAACCTCGGCTCCGTCTACGTGAAGCTGCGTGCCACGGACGAGCGGCGCGCGGATCAATTCGAGGTGATGCAGCGGGTCCGCACGGAGATCCTCCCGGCCTATGACGCGCTCCGGCTCCGCACGCAGGTGGCGCCCGTGAACGCGTTCGGCGGCGGCATCGACGCCGAGATCATGTTCTGGATCGGCGGTTCCGATCTCCAGCAGCTCGCCTCTTACGCGCAGCAGCTCGTGAAGATCGTCGACGGGATGCCGGGAACGACCGACGTCGACACGAACTTCTACGTCGGCAAGCCGGAGCTCGCCGTCCGGATCTATCGCGACAAGGCCGCCGATCTCGGCGTCCGCGTGCAGGACATCGCCGCGACGCTGAACGTGCTCGTCGGCGGCCAGAAGGCGACCTCGTACTACGAGGGCGGCGAGGAGTACGAGGTCCACGTCCGCGCCCGCGAGGCGGCCCGCATGGATGCCGCCGGGATCCTGCAGATGGAAGTCCCCTCCGCGACCGGACGGACCGTCGCGCTCCGCGACGTCGTCTCCGTCGAGGAAGGCGTCGGGCCGGCGATCATCAATCGCCTCAACCGCCGCCGCCAGGTGCTCATCATGGCGAACATTCTCCCGGGCCACTCGGCGCAGGCCGTCATGAACGCCCTGTCCGAGGGCGCGGCGAAGCTCGACATGCCGGCGAGCTACTCGTACGGCTTCACCGGGCGCTCGCGCGAGCAGGGGAAAGCCGCCGTGAACTTCCTCCTCGCGTTCGTTCTCTCCGCGGTCTTCATGTACCTGATCCTCGCGGCGCAGTTCGAGAGCTGGATCCATCCGGTGACGATCATGCTGTCGCTCCCGCTGACGATCCCGTTCGCGCTGCTGTCGATCCTGGCGCTGAATCAGTCGCTGAACATTTTCTCGGCGCTCGGCATCGTCGTCCTGTTCGGGATCGTGAAGAAGAACAGCATCCTGCAGGTCGACCACACGAATCAGCTCCGCGAGCGCGGCTACGGGCGCGATGAGGCGATCTTCGCGGCGAACCGCGACCGGCTCCGGCCGATCCTGATGACGACGCTCGCCTTCGTCGCCGGGATGATCCCGCTCGTCGTTTCCAGCGGGGCGGGGGCGGGGACGAACCGCGCGATCGGCTCGGTCATCCTCGGAGGCCAGACGATGGTGCTCCTGCTGACGCTTCTCGGCACGCCCGTGATGTACAGCATTTTCGACGACTGGACGCGCGCCGGGCTGTTCGCCCGGCTTCGCGCGCGGCTCGGCTTCGGGTCCGCCGCCCCGGTCGGCGAGGCCGCACCTGTCTTGGATTGACCGCAGTTCTTTGACAGCCGTACGAATCGCGCCTCGGGGCCTCTGCCCGGTCGTTCCCGCGCAGCACCCCCACGCATTTCCGAACCTGTCCAGACGACGACCCACCTGAGCAGTTTTCCTCGAACAGGCCCACCCGATCGGACAGAGGTCCCAGGGCGCGATCCGCGGCTCCTTCCCCCGCTGGCCCGACGTTTGCCTCCGCCGAACTCCGCAAAGGAGGCGTCGATGCACAAGAAACTGTTTACGATTTCCGCTGTTCTGGCCGCCGCGCTCGCGGTGGGCTGCGCAACCTACCCGGTCGAGCCGGCGTACGAGCTGGCCGTCTACCGGCCCGACACGACCGAGATCGGCTCGATCGAGCCGGCGGCGACCGTCTACACGACCGGTGGACCCGTGGTGACGGGCTATCTCCCGACGCGCAACGCGACGACGCAGGACGATCAGGTCGTTTCGGGCATCGTCATCCGGAGCTGGCGCGAAGCCGACGGCGCGCGCGTCCGGGCGTACGCTCTCGTTCCGCGCCAGGGAGCGCCGAATGCGTTCACGACCGACGCGACGCTTCTGGCCGAGCGGGAGATCGGGACGTACTTTCTCGCCGAGGGCGATTCGCAGCGCCTGTGCGAGATGGCGGCCTTCGGCGTCGAGCCGTTCTACGTCGCGTACATGCCGACGACGGGCGGGATGAGGACGAGCAGGACGACGACGACCGGCACGACGACGACTCGGTACTAGCCCTGTGGCCGGGCCGTCTCGGCCCGGAACCCACCTCTTGGTGAACCGTTACGTCGGGTTCCGGGGCGAGACGCCCCGGCCACGCTATCGCGCGAACGTCTCGCCGAAGAAGTCGCCCGCGTTCCAGCGCGGGCGCTCGTCCGCCTCGGCGGCGAGATAACCGGCGAGGAACGCGTATCGCGCGAGATCGCGACCCATCTCCCAGACGATGGGCTGCTGGAGGTCGTCCTTCGGCGTGTGATAGCGCGTGCGGAGCCACGTCGCGAGGATCTCCTCGCCGCTTACCGTGGGATCGCCCGTGTCCATTCCCTGGCTGATGTAGATCGCGGGGATCCCCTGCCGGACGAACGAGTACTGATCGCTCCGGACGAAGATCGCCTCTTCCGGATTCGGATCGCCGGTGCGCGCGAGGCCGAGGTGCTCCGCGGCACGACCGGCGGGCAGGGCGAGCGACGAGTGCTCGTAGCCGTACAGGACGACGTCGTGGAGCGGCCACGCCATCACGAACATGTCCATGTTCACGTTCGCGACGAGGCGGTCGCGATCGATCGTCGGATATCGCGCGAAGTAGTCGGAGCCGAGCAGCCCCTTCTCCTCGGCCGTCACCGCGAGGAACAGGATCGCGCGCCGCGGGGGCTCGGGAAGGGAACGAAACGCGCGCGCGATCTCGAGAAGGGTGGAGGTGCCGGAGGCGTTGTCGAACGCCCCGTTGTTGATCCGATCGCCGTCGACCGGCGCGGTGATGCCCACGTGGTCGAGATGCGCGGTGTAGACGATCACCTCGGCCGCGAGCTCCGGATCGGAGCCCGGGAGGATCGCGGCGACGTTGGGGCTCGTGATCCGCTCATGTGTCGTGGCGCTGCGGATCGACGCTTCGACCGGAAGGTCGAAGGCGAGCGGCTCGGGCGAGCGGCTCTCGAGCGCGAAGACTTCCTCGAGCCCGTGTGGGGCTCGGTCGAAGAGCGCCTCCGCGCCGCTCCGGCTCAGCCTCGCCTCCGCGCGCAGCTCCGGGTGCGCGCGGCCGACTTGTCCGTCGGGGCCGATCCAGCGGAGGGACGGCGTCCGCGCGTGTCGCCGGTAGCGCTCCCAGCCGAAGCGCCGTTCGGCGTCCGGTCCGCGGACCCTGAGGAGGCCGACGGCGCCCATCCGCACCGCCGTTTCGGCCTTGAGGCTCGACGAGCCGAAGTGCGCGCGGCGCGTGGAGGGGAACTGCGACGGCGCGCCGGAAAGGACGGCGACGATCTTCCCGCGCGCGTCGATGCCGGCGTAATCGTCCCACCCGAGCTCCGGCGCGTGCACGCCGAATCCCGCGAAGACCACGGGCGCGCGGACTTCGGCCTCCGTCGCCACCGGGTTCGCCTGAACGATGAAATCGTCGTACTGGACGAGGGTCGAGGACGAGCCGTCCGGCCGGTGGAGGACCATGGACGTCTTCTCGGGCACGAGTGCCGAGCGGACGAACGGGACCTGCTGATACCACGTGCCGTCGTCACCCGCGGGCTCGAGGCCGAGCCGCTCGAAATGCGCGGCGACGTACGCGGCGGCGAGGTCGTACCCGCGCGTTCCGGCGGCGCGCCCCTCGAGCAGATCGTCGGCGAGAAACGTGACGTGCGCGCGGATCGCGTCGGTGCGGATCGCCTCGATGGCGCGATCGGCGGCGGCGGGAATCGGGCGCGCGCAGAGCGGCGCCGCGGCGAGAAGGAGGAGGATCGGGACGCGCAAACGCATCGGGAAGTTCTCCATCGAGAGGTGCTTCGGGGGACGGCTGGCGCACTCTACCTTATAATCGCGGCCCGTTGGGCGCTCTCGACCTCGTCATCATCGTCGCTTATCTCGGCGGCGTCATCGCCGCCGGCTTCTGGTTCGGACGCCGTCAGGACTCGACCTCCCGCTATTTTTTCGGCGGCCATCAGGTTCCGTGGTGGGCGATCGGCGCGTCGATCGTGGCGACGGAGACGTCCACGATCACGTTCATCTCCGTCCCGGGGATCGCGTTCGCGCGCGGCGGCAACTTCACGTTCCTGCAGCTCGTCTTCGGCTACCTCCTCGGGCGGATCGTCATCTCGATTCTCTTCATCCCGTCGTACTTCCGCGGCGAGCTCGTGACGGTGTACGAGCTCCTGACCGAGCGGTTCGGCGGTAAGGTGCGCTCGCTCGCGGCGGGCTTGTTCGTGGTGATGCGCATGGTGGCCGACGGCGTGCGGCTCCTGCTGACGGGCATCGTTCTCGCGGCGGTGTACCGCGCCTTCGTTCCGACGGCGGACGTTCTCGCGACGACGATCGCCTCCGTGGTTCTCCTCGGCCTCGTGATGATCGTCTTCTCGTTCTTCGGCGGCATCGAGGCGATCGTCTGGATCGAGGTCGTGCAGCTCGGGATCTACCTGTTCGGCGCGATCGCGGCGGCGGTGGTGCTCGCGGGCGAGATCCCCGGCGGGTTGCTGGCCGCGGTCGACCTGGGCGCGGCCGCGGAGAAGTTCCGCCTCTTCGATTTTTCGCTCGATCTGACGCGCTCGTACACCTTCTGGGCGGGGCTGATCGGCGGCTGCTTTCTCACGATGTCGACTCACGGCACGGATCAGTTCATGGTCCAGCGCTATCTCTGCACCGATCGTCCGCGCCGCGCGGCCGTCGCTCTGCTGAGCTCCGGCCTCGTCGTTCTCATCCAGTTCGCCGGATTTCTCCTGATCGGCGTTCTTCTGTTCGCGTACTACCGCCCTGATCTCGCGCCCGGGTACGCGGCGGGACACGTCGCGGCACCGTTCACGGCGACGGATCAGGTGTTTCCCGATTTCATCACGCGGGGGATGCCGACGGGGCTCTCGGGTCTCGTCGTCGCCGCGATCTTCGCCGCCGCGATGTCGTCGTCGCTCAACGCGATCGCCGCCACGACCGTGGCCGATCTGTACGGGCCTCTGGTGCGCGGGAGGGACGATCGCCATTACCTCCGTGTCTCGCGCGGAGTCACCGTGATTGCAGGGTTGATCCAGATCGCCGTCGGGGTGGCGCTGACGCAGGGGACGCGCTCGGCGCTCGATACGGCCCTCGGCGTCGCGTCTCTGATCAACGGGCCGATTCTCGGGGTCTTTCTTCTCGGCGCCACCCGCCACGGACGGCCGGCCAGCGCGCTGATCGGGATGACGGCGGGCGTCGCCGCGGTTCTGTTCCTGTGGCTGGGTACTCCGATCGCATGGCCCTGGTACGTCGCCGTCGGAAGCCTCACGACGCTTCTGGTCGGCCTCGCAGCGGATTTCGCCATTCGGCGCCCGCGCGCCGCGTGAGGACACCGGCCGGGAGGTTTACGTGAAGAAAGCACTGGCGCCCCTGGTCCTCCTCGTTCTCGTGGCCGGCTGTGCGTCCGGCGACCGGCTCGACCGGCGCCACGATCCCGACGCTCCGGAGATCGCCCTCGCTCAGGTCGGTGAGTACGGGTTCGCTCTCCAGTACACGGGGCCGATCAGCATCTCGTTCGAGATGGCCGTCAGGAACCCGTCGGACGAGCCGATCCGCATCCGTCACGTGAAGTTCTCCACCGTCGGCAGCGGGGCCTACTACGTCCGGACCGAGCCGCACTTCGTCAACCAGACGATCCCGCCCGGCAAGACTCTCGTGACCTCGTTCTCGCTTCCGGCGTACGCGCAGGGAGGGAGCACCGGCTCGCGGGAGCCGGTCACTCTCCGCGGAATCGCCTACTTCGAAGATTCCGAGGGAAGCTTCCAGAAAGTCTTTTTCCAGAGCTTGCGGCAGGACACCGGCGCGTTCTGATTCAGATCGCCGGCACGGTCGCGAAGAGCTCCGCCATCCGGGCATTCACGGCGGCGACTTCGGCGCGGAGCTTCGCGGCTTCCGCGCCGGCGCCGGTGCGCTCGAGCAGGGAGGCGAGGACGAGGCGGTTGTAGAGCCTGAAGAGACCGATGCCGTCGCCGTTGTAGCTGAGACGTTCGTCGGCCCGACGGAGCGCGGCGATCGCGCCGGCGGTATCTCCCTCGTACGCGCGCCTCTGCGCATCGAGGTGGCCGTGCACGGCGCCCCAGATCGGGTCACCGTCGTACTTCCCCGCGAGCTCGCCCATCGAGGTCTCGACCGGCCTCGCGAGCTCGCCCTCGCCGGCCGCGAGCGCCGCGCGCTGCAGAACGGAGAGGCTCACGAAATCGAAATTGCGGGCGGGACACGCCGCGCCACGAGTCCAATTCGCGGCGGCCGCCGCTCCGCCGCCCCGGAGATTTTCCCAGAGGTCGATGCGGCACTGCTGCGCCTCGATGAACTGCGGCGGGCAGACCGCTTCGCGCGCGCGGGCGAGCGTCGCGGCGGCCTTGGCGACGTCTCCCTCGAGGAGCGCGATGTCGATGAGGTGTGACCACGACGCGCAGAAGTCGGAGCGGATCGACACCGCCCGCTCGAACTGGCCGGTCGCTTCCCCGTAGCGGCCGGTCAGCATCAGCAGCTCGCCGAGGGAATCGTGAGGGTTCGCCTGGTCGGGAGCGATCCTCCCGTAGCTCGCGAACGCCTGCTCGGCGAGCTGGAACTCCCCCTTCGCCATTCGGATGTAGCCGAGGTGGTTCTGCGCGAAGACCCAGTTCGGGTCGAGCCGGATCAGCTTCGTGTAGCAGCGCTCCGCCTCGTCGAGATCTCCGGACATCCACGCGCGGTCGCAGCGGATCGTCAGGGCGTAAAGATCCTCGGGATGCTTTGCGAGATAGGCGTCCACGAGCCGGTCGGCGCGCGCGCGATCGCGCTCGATCATCGCGACGCGGTGCTGCATCAGGAGGCGCTCGCGCGGGCTGAGGCGCTCGAGATCCGTCTGCCGCGCGAGATCCAGAATCAGGCTCGCGCGCTCTTCGCCCTTCGTGGAGAGCTGCAGCAGCTTCATGCGCGCGATCGCGAAGTCGGGGTCGAGCTCGACGGCGCGCGCGAAGTGCTCGCGTGCCTCGTTCCAGTAGACCTTCTTCTCCGCCGTCAGCCCCTGCTCGAATTCCTCGAGCGCGGCCTCCGACGAGGTCGTCCACGGGCGCTGCTCGTTGGTGAGCCGGAGCGCGGCGGCGGCCACGACGGCGATGGTCGCGACCGCGATGAGAACGGGGGTCAGCTTGCGCATGCCTGGGTCGGCGAAATCGATGCCGGGACGCCGCTCCTCTCGAGCGAGCGTCGCGCCAACGATAAGAACGCGCCTCCTGTCTTCATTCCGATTCGGCGGAAACGTGCTGTTACGGTCCCCAGGCAGCCCGGCGGAGTCCTGCATCATGACGCAACCCGCCACCGAACGTGTGTTCGGCGCGAAAAAGAGGAGTGACGCGCGCGTTACGTCGCGTGCCCGACGCGTATCATCTCGTTCCGATGGACATCGCCCGGATCGACGCCGAAGCCGCCCGCCTCGAGGAGAAGGTCATCGCCTGGCGCCGCGACATCCACGCGCATCCGGAGCTCGGAAACCGGGAGTTCCGGACGGCGGCGCTCGTCGCGGAGCACCTGAAAAGCCTCGGGTTGGAAGTCCGGACCGGCGTCGCGCACACCGGTGTCGTCGGCCTGCTCCGGGGCGGGCGGGAGGGAGGCGTCGTCGCGCTGCGCGCCGACATGGACGCGCTTCCCGTCGCGGAGCGCCTTGACCTGCCGTTCGCCTCGAACGTCCGGACCGAGTACGGAGGGCGCGAGGTCGGCGTCATGCACGCGTGCGGTCACGACGGCCATGTCGCCATTCTGATGGGCGTCGCCGAGATCCTCGCGAAGCTGCGCGACGATCTCCGCGGCACGGTGAAGTTCATCTTCCAGCCGGCCGAGGAAGGAGCGCCCGAGGGAGAAGAGGGTGGGGCCGGGCTGATGGTGAAGGAGGGCGTCCTTCGCGATCCCGCGCCATCGGCGATCTTCGGCCTGCACATCGGCTCGCGCCTCGAGGTCGGGCAGATCGGCGTGCGGATCGGCGGCGCGATGGCGAGCGTCGATACGCTCTCGATCACCGTGCGAGGCCGCCAGACGCACGGCGCGTATCCGTGGCTCGGCGTCGATCCCGTCGTCGTCGCCTCGCAGATCGTCCTCGCCCTCCAGACCATTCCGAGCCGGCAGCTCGATCTCACGGCCGCACCGAGCCTCGTGACGATCGGCGCGATTCACGGCGGCGTACGGAACAACATCATCCCGGACGAGGTCGAGATGATCGGCACGATCCGCGCGCTCGACGGCCGGATCCGATCCGAGATGCACGAGCGCATCCGCCGGACCGCCGGGAAGATCGCGGAGAGCGCGGGAGCCACGGCGTCGGTCCGCATCGATGCGGGCTATCCCGTGATGTGGAACGATCCCCCGCTGACGGAACGGATGCTGCCGACTCTCCGTCGCGTCGCCGGGAGCGAGCACCTCTCCATGGTCTCGCCGACGCTCGGCTCCGAGGACTTCGCGTATTTTCAGAAGGAGATTCCGGGACTCTTCTTCTTCGTCGGGACACGCCCGCGCGGGACGGCCGTGGCCGACGTGCCGGCGAATCACTCGCCGGACTTCTTCGTCGACGAGTCGGGGCTGCTCCTCGGCGTGCGGGCGCTCGCGCACCTCGCGGCGGATTATCTGGAGAGCGAATAGGACGAATAGGACGTATAGGACGAATAGGACGAATAGGACAAAGATCGTTTCGCGCTGCGCCAATCTCCGGACGCCCAGGACGCTCCAGACGCTCCAGACGCCAAGACGCAAAAAACATTCACCATTTCCATCAACCATTTCAATTGCTACAATTCGTCATGCCTCGTTGCGCGCGGCCTTCGTGTCGCTGCGGAGAGTACCGTCGCGCCGGGGCTGGGGGGATGGGCCGGGTCAGGATGAAGAGCCGCCGGGGTGGATGCGCGACCGTGTCGCGCGCGAGGGATGATGAGCGCGGCTGACGGGTCGGTCCTGACCGCCCTGGCGGCGCGCTCGCTCGTCGCGCTTTCTCTCGGCGTCGCCCTCTTCGTTTTCCATCGCCGCTACCGCAGAAACGATCTCCGCATCTGGACGCGCGCCCTGCTCGCGCTCGGCGCATTCTGGGTCGGCGTCGCGGGCGCGGCCGCGTTCGCGGGCTCGCTCGGCGTCCTCAATCCGCTCCGGATTCTGCTCATGATCCTGGTCTGCGGGGCGGGCTACCTCCATGCGGCTCTTCTGGTCTGGGGCGCCTGGGAGCTCGCGGGGCGGCAGCCGTTCAAGTTCCGGGACACGCGGCTGCTCCTGATGATCGTGGCCGGCGCCGCCGTGGCGACGCCGCTCTTCCTCCTCGCTCTTCCGGGTGAGATGCGGTTCCAGATCTACCTTCCCGTCGCGTTGCAGGCCGTCACGGCGGCCGGCGCGTACCTCTGGGCGGGCCACCGGATCTGGCGGCTGCGGACGGGAAGCGGTTCGGCCGGATTCGCGCTGTTCTCGACCGCATTCTTCGCGTACGGTCTCGTGCTGGCCGGCACCTTCGTCGCGGCGGTCGCCTTCATCGCGCGCGGAGAAGCCTTTCCCGCCCCTCCCGCGACGGCCGCGATCGACGTTTTCTTTCTCCTCATCGCCACGCTCGGCATGATGGTCTTCGTCCTCGAGGACGAGCGCGAGGCCGCGGTCGAAGCGGCCTCGCAGGTCGAGCACATCGCCTATCACGATCCGCTGACCGGCCTGCCGAACCGCGCCCTCTTCCTCGACCGTCTCATCGTCGCGCTCGCGCATGCGCATCGCCACCAGCACAAGCTCGCCATCCTCTTTCTCGATCTCGACCGCTTCAAGCAGATCAACGACTCGCTCGGCCACACGATGGGCGACAACCTGCTCAAGAGCGCCACCGACCGGATCCGGAAGGCGGTTCGCGAGGAAGACACGGTCGCGCGCTTCGGCGGCGACGAGTTCGCGGTCCTCATCCACATCCTCGGCCGCGTCGAGCACGCGGGAAAGATCGCGCGGAAGCTCCTCGACACGCTGGCCGCGCCGTTCACGCTCGGCGAGCGCGAGATCTTCATCACCGGAAGCATCGGGATCGCCATCCATCCGAGCGACGGCTCGGACGCCGAGACGCTGATCCGGAACGCGGACACGGCGATGTACCGCGCGAAGCACCACGGCGGGGACGGGTACCAGTTCTACACCGCCTCGATGAACTCCCGGGCGCTCGAGATGCTGGAGCTCGAGAGCGGTCTCCGGAAGGCGCTCAAGAACAACGAATTCGTGCTCTTCTATCAGCCGCTCATCGACCTCCGCACCGGCGAGATCTACGGCCTCGAGGCTCTGGTCCGGTGGAACCATCCGGACCACGGCCTCGTCCTGCCGGACCGCTTCATTCCGGCGGCCGAGGCTTCGGGGCTGATCATTCCGCTCGGGAATTGGGTGCTGCGCGAGGCGTGCCGGCAAGCGCGGTTCTGGCAGCGGCAGAAGGGGATGGACCTCGTCGTGTCGGTCAACCTCTCCGCGCGGCAGTTCCACCAGGCCGACCTGACCGAGCAGGTCCGGCTCGCGCTCGAGGACTCGCGCCTCCCGCCCCGCCTGCTGGAGCTCGAGATCACGGAAACGAACGCCATGCAGGACGTCGAGAAGACGATCGCGATCCTGCGCGAGCTCAAGACGCTCGGCGTCCGCATCGCCATCGACGACTTCGGCACGGGGTACTCGTCGCTGAGCTACCTGAAGCAGTTTCCGGTCGACACTCTCAAGCTCGATCAGTCGTTCGTGCGCGACCTCATCGCGCCGCAGGACGCGAAGATCGTCTCGGGAGTCATCGCGATGGCGCACAGCATGAGCCTTCAGGTGATGGCCGAGGGGGTCGAGACCTTGAGCCAGCTCGATTTCCTGAGGGCGAACGAGTGCGACAAGCTGCAGGGGTTCCTCTTCAGCCGTCCGCTGCCGGCGGACTCTTTTGACCGCTACATGACGCACCACAAATCGTGGCGCGGCATCGCCTGAGGCGCGTGCAGAAAGGCGCGCGGCGCGGTATGATTCGATCATCCCGACAGCTCTCAATCGCGGAGCGGGATCCCGCGGGCGGCGAGGGACGTGGCGGGGCTCGGTTCGATCGGTTGTACTAGGAAGGCGACCTTCGTGTATCCACTGACCGCCTCGGCGATCCCTTGGTCGACGTCGGCCGTGCTGGCGATCGCCCTCGCCGCGATCGTTTTCGCGGCCGTGTCGCTGCGGGCGCTCCGCGCCTCGCGCCGCGCGACTGGACCCGGTCCGGACCAGCGGTTCCGCGCGATCGTCGAGCGCTCCCCCGATGTGATCACGCGACAGACCGAGGCCGGCGTCTTCCTCTACGCGTCCGGCTCGAGCCGAGAGGTCCTCGGCTGGGAGCCGGAGCAGCTCGTCGGTCGCTCCGTGTTCGACCTCGCCCACGCCGACGACGCCTCCTCTCTCCGCGAGTACCTCGCCACCGTCTGCCGCGAACCCTTCCCCTGGCCGTTCACCTATCGGGTCCACCGCAAGGACGGCCGCACGATCTGGCTCGAGACCAACGGCGCGTGCGAGAACCGCGAGATCATCGCGTACTCGCGCGACGTCACCGACCGGAAGCGCGTCGAGGATCACATCGCCTACCTCGCGTACCACGACGAGCTGACGGGGCTGCCGAACCGGACTCTGTTCAACGACCGGCTGACGATCGCGCTCGCGCACGCCCGCCGCTTCAATCGCATCGTCGCCGTCTTCTTCCTCGACCTCGATCACTTCAAGCGGATCAACGACACCCTCGGACACACCGCCGGCGACCAGCTCCTCGACGGCGTCGCCGGACGCCTCCAAGAGGTCACCCGCATCTCCGATACCGTCGCGCGTCTGAGCGGCGACGAGTTCACGATCCTTCTCTCCGAAGTCGCGCACGAAGAGGACTCCGCCCGGATCGGGCGGAAGGTTCTCGACGCGCTGGCGCAGCGGTTCACCATCGAGGGCCATCACGTCTACATCGGCGCGAGTATGGGGATCGCGCTCTTTCCCCGCGACGGCGAGGACGCGGAGACGCTGCTCAAGAACGCCGACAGCGCGATGTATCGCGCCAAGAACTCCGGGCGGAACGCCTATAGCTTCTGCACGCCGGAGAGCAACGCGCGGTTCCTCGAGCGCCTGACGCTCGAGAACAGCCTCCGCCGCGCGTTCGAGCGCGAGGAGTTCGTCGTCTATTACCAGCCAGTCATGTCGACGCGCTCGGGCAAGCCGGTGTCGATGGAGGCGCTCATCCGCTGGAACGATCCGGAGCGCGGCGTCGTCACGCCGGCCGAGTTCCTCAACGTCGCCGAGGAGTCGCGCCTGATGCTTCCGATCGGAGAGTGGGTGCTGCGCTCGGCATGCCGGCAGGCGAAAGAGTGGGCCGACGCCGGCCGGCCGCTCCGCGTCGCCGTGAACCTCTCCGCGCGCCAGTTCGAGGCTTCGGACCTCGACCGGATCGTCGAGCGCGCGCTCTCCGACACCTCCCTCGATCCCGCCTTTCTCGATCTCGAGATCGCCGAGTCGGTCGCCTCGCGCGACTTTCGCTTCAGCCGCGACGCGATCGGCCGCCTTCACGGCCTCGGGGTCCAGGTCGCCATCGACGACTTCGGCGGCGGAACCGGCTCGTTCGGCGAGCTCAAGGAACTGCCGATCGGCACCGTGAAGGTCGACTCCCGTTTCCTCCGGGACCGCCACTCGCGGGACGCCGCGATCCTGTCGTCCGTCATCACCGCCGCCCAGGCGCTCGACATCAAAGTCGTCGGCAAGTCGGTCGAATCGGCGGCGCAGTACGAATTTCTGCAGAAGCACAAGTGCGACGAGATGCAGGGTTTCCTGTTCGGGCCCCCGCTGCCGCCCGGCGCGGCCATCTCCTCGCTCCGGAACGATCACTGACCGGGAGTCGACGTTGAAGCGGGAAAGACGTGAGTTTCAGAGGTTCCATCTCGACGAACCGATCGAAGCGCGCTTCGGCGAGCAGCCGGTGCGCCTCGTCGAGATCGGGATCTCGGGGGCGCGGCTCGAGCACCCGGACCGGCAGCCCGTCGGCCGTGTCGATCGCCTCGCTTTCGAGTGGAAGGGGGATTCGCACGCGCTGCATGCCGAGGTCGTGCGGTCGACGCTCGCGCCGTCCGCCGCCGAGACCGACGCCGAGGCGGTCCACCACAGCGGCGTCTTCTTCGTCGGCGCGGCCGAGGCCGCCGGGGACGCGCTTCGCCGCGCCCTCTCCGCGGCCGTGATCCAGCGCCTCGAGCAGCGCAAGGTTCACCCGATTCTCGTCGAGCTCCGCGACTACGATGACACGCTGCGTCCCGACGACGCGATGTTCGTCAGCTACGTGCAGGAGGACGGCGTCTGGAAAAAGCGGCGCGCGTTCCTTCCCGAGCAGCCGGAGGTCGGCTTCACGGTCGCTCTGAACGAGGACAAGGACGAATTGCAGCGCCTCTGTCGCGCGTACGAACAGGCCGACGAGGAAGGCCGGCGTCTGATCCGGCTCTTTTGTGAGCTGAGCATCAGCGACGCGATGAACGTGCCGCGGGCACAGTGACGGGGTGGGGGGGGCGGCCGGCGCGGCACGCGCGCCGGCAG
>JBOGJQ010000031.1:0-7660 GCA_050745405.1 Thermoanaerobaculia bacterium
CGACGGGGCAGGCCTCGGCGTCGTACCTGCAGCGCCGCCTCAAGCTCGGCTACTCGCGCGCCGCACGCCTGATCGAGCTCATGGAAGCGCACGGCATCGTCGGCCCGAGCCAGGGGTCGAAGCCGCGCGAGATCCTGATCCGGCCGGACGACTATCCGGGCATGGACGATCCGTCGCTGGTCGCGAGTCGATAGCCTCGAATTTGCGCCTTGACCATAAATGACCATAGAATCGTGACTATGGCCAGAAAGCTCGAGATCCCCGCAGGGGAGTTCAAGGCCCGCTGCCTCGCGCTTCTCGATCGGGTCGCCGAGACGGGCGAGGAAGTCGTCGTTACGAAGCGGGGCCGGCCCGTTGCCCGCGTCGTGCCCGTCGAGACACCGGCTCCGCTCGAGGGGAGCATCATCCGCGAAGGGGACCTGATCAGCCCGATCGACGAGCCGTGGAGCGAGGGCGAGTGATCGTTGCGGACACGCACGCGTGGATCTGGTGGGCGACCGGATCACGCCGGCTGTCGAAACGCGCACGCGCAGCGTTCGAAGAGGCCGACGCGATCGGCGTCGCGGCGATCACTCTCTGGGAAATCGCGATGCTCGTTCGCCACCAACGTCTCGTGCTGGATCGCGGTGTCTCTCTTTGGCTTCGGCAATCTCTGGCGAAGCCGCGCGCGGCTCTGCTCCCTCTCGACCCGGACGTGGCGACGAGGGCCGTCGCACTGGAGTGGGAGCACCGCGACCCCGCCGATCGGCTGATCGTGGCGACGGCCCTCGTTCACCGTGCGGCGCTCGTGTCCAGGGACGAGAGGATGAGTCGTTTCGACGGCATCCGGACGATTTGGTAGAGCCCCGACAGGGCACGAAAGGGCGCGGGATCCGGAGCCCTGCGCCGGCACGTATATCATCCCGGCGTGCGGTATCTCTGGATCTTCCTCGGCGGCGGCGCCGGGGCCGTCGCGCGGTACGCGCTCGGCGGCTGGATCCTTCGCCTCACCGGATCCGCCTTCCCCTGGGGAACCCTGGCGGTCAACGCGCTCGGCTCGCTCCTGCTCGGCGCGCTGATGCACCTCGCCCTCGCCACCGACGCGATCGCGCCCGAGCTGCGCATCGCGCTCGCCGCCGGCCTGCTCGGCGGCTTCACGACGTATTCGAGCTTCAATTACGAAACGATCGAAATCCTCCGCGAGGGGTCGTGGGCCATGGCGGCGGCCAACATCGGCCTCACGGTGCTGCTCTGTCTGGCCGCGGGATTCGCCGGCCTCGCTGCGGCGCGGTGGCTCGCGGGGAACTGAAGGAGAGCACGGCGATGCGCGCGATCGAAGGAGAAGGCGTCCTGCTGCGGGTCTTCATCGGCGAGAGCGACCGTCACGGGCATCAGCCGCTCGCGAGGGCCATCCTCGAGCGTCTGCGGGAGGAAGGGATCGCCGGCGCGACCGTTCTGCACGGCGTCGCCGGCTTCGGCGCTCACAGCATCATTCACTCGGGGCACATCCTCCGTCTCTCCGAGGACCTGCCGGTGATCATCGAAGTCGTCGACGCGCGCGACCAGATCGAGCGCGTCCTTCCCTTGCTCGACGAGATGATCGTGGAGGGGCTGATCACCACCGAGAACGTCCACGTGCGGCGGTACGGGAAGGGGTGAGCGCGCCGACGCGCGCGCTCACCTCAGTGGTGTGCCGCATCGTGATGGGCCGTGACCGTCGCGCCGGCGTCCGTTCGCGACCCCTCGGCCATTACGCGGACCCACGTCGCGAGGCGCTCGTCCGGCAACAGCCCTTCCGCCGGCATCGCGTACTCCAGCCCTTCGAGTCGTTTCTGAATCCCGCGCTCGATCCCGCCGTACGAGATCAGGAGCGGCGCGATGACGACGCGCTTCCCCTCGGCCGCGGCTTTTTCGACCCGGGCGCGGAGCTCGACCGTGGCCTGGGACCGGATGGGCTCCGGCGCGTCGTCCCGCACGGTCATGTACTCGATCCGGTGGAACGTTCCGGCGCCGCGCATGTGCTCCGCGAGCGAGCCGATGTCGGCGAGCCACTTCTCGTTGTCTTCGTTAGACACGGGACCATGGGCGACGACGATGACGACTTCCTCCGCGGGATCGCTCGAGAGCGACGCGACCCGTGAGAGGAGGATCTCGGCGGCGATGGGGTGACCGTCGAGCGCCTTCGTCATCGTGACCGGGACCGAGGCGACGACGGGGGACGTCGGATCGGCCGCCGCCGCGTGTTCGTCACCATGGCCGTGCCCCCCGCCGTGGCCGTGCGACATCCGCGCGAACTGCTCGAGCTGCGGAGGCGCGGTCTCCCGCAGACCGAGGAGGTACTCGGTCGAGGTGATGACGCTGCTGTGCGAGGAGACGAACAGCGGGACGGCGACGATGCGCTCCACGCCGCGGGCCTGCAGCCGGTCGATGGCGGGCTGCATCGCGCTTCGCTGCGCCATGCCGAAGGCGACCTCGGTCGGCACGTCGGCATCGATACCGCGCGCGAGCTCCGCGACGCTGTCGTTCCACCGCTCCGCGCCGCCGTGCGCGAGCAGGAGAATGCCGTAATCGTGGCGCTCCGCGCCGAACAGCGTCGCGGACGCGAAAAAGGCGAGGAGGACGAGAACCAGAGACCGATGGCGATTCATGACATCTCCCTTCAGAATTCGAGCTCGAATCCGATGCGGGCGTTCCGCCCGGGTTCACTGAATCGGTCGAGACCCTCGGACGCTCCGAGGAACTGCACGTTGGACCACCGCCAGTACTCCTCGTCGAAAAGATTGACGAGCCCCGCGATCAGGCGGAGACGCGGCGTGATCCGGAGCGAAGCATACGCGTCGACGATCGTGTATGCAGGCGTCCGAAGCGACATCGCCTCGTCCTCCCGCTCCGCGGCATGCGTCGCGACGATCTCGTACCGAAACCGGCCGAGGTCGTGCTGCAGGCCGAGCGTCGCGGTGAAGGGCTCGACCGACGCGAGGCGGACGTCGTTCTCGAGATCGTCCCCGTCGGCCCAGGCCGCGCTCCCGAGCAGGGAGACGTTCCGCAGCCCGTCGGCGAATGCGGCGAGGGAGAGCGCGCCGCGCGCCTCGACACCCTGGATGCGCGCGCTCCCGACGTTCCGGTATTGGAATTGGCTGAGACGTCCGTTTCGCCCGACGAACGTCGAGTCGATGAAGTCGTCGTAGCGGTTGTAGAACCCGGCGATGCTGTACGTCGCGAAGTCGCGATGTCCGCGCACGCCCGCTTCGAAGCCGTTCGAGATCTCGGGGCGGAGATCGGCGTTCGGGATGATCTCGTATCCGAAGATCGCGTGCGTGAAAGCGATGCCGGCGTTGTCGTAAGGAGGGCTCCGGAAACCGCGCGCGTACTGCGCGAAGACGGTGTGCCGCGGCGCGACCTGGGCGACGACGGCGAGTTTCGGCGAGACCGCCGTCTCGTCGACCGGATCGACTTCCCATCCGTTGATGTTCTGCCGCTCGAACGCCTCATCGGGATCCGGGTTCATCGTGTAGGAGTCGACGCGGAGCGCGGGAGTGACGACGACGCGCCCCCCAGCGAGCGAGATCTCGTCCTGCACGTACGCGCCCCACCGCAGCGTCGTCGCGTCGGGGAACGTCTTGTACGGGAAGTGCTCTCCCGCAATGACCTTCGTCGTCTCGCCCGTGGCGAGGTCGATCTGCGTCCGGTCGCGGAGGCGGACGGTCTCGGTGGAGACGAAGTCCGCTCCGTAGATCAGGTGATGCCGCCCGCTGTTCCCGACGGCCTTCGTCGCCTGGACGTCGGCGCCGAACGAGCGCTGACGGAAGAAGTTGTCGCTGATCCGGTCGAAGGCGGTGACGCCGCTGAAGCGCGACTCGTCGACGTGCTCGTTCGTCTCGCCGCGCTGCGCATAGACGTTCCAGGAGAGCGAATCGGCGACGAGGGATTCGCGGGACCAGACGTCGTCGACGCTCAGGCGGTAGCGGGTGCGCTCGTCCTCGGCGAGCTGCCGCGCGATCCGGCTGCCGGGGGGGCCGTGGACCGGTCCGACCGCGGAGGCGACGTCGGTATCCGTTCGGCGGTGGTACCCGTCGACGGTCACGCTCAGCGCGTGATCGGGGAGGGCGAGGATCATGACTTTCGCGAGCATGGACGTGAGGCCGTCGTCCTGCGGGTTCGGGGCGAGGTCGCCGCCGTTCGCGAGCTCGGCGGAGTCGCGCCGGGTGAGGATGACGAGCGACTCGATTCCGCCGTCGCGGCGCGCCCAGGAGAGCGTCTCGTGAACGCCCTCCGCGGCGGAGTCGTACTGCGCGAACAGAGACATCGTCGAGGTCTGGTCGGTGCCGAGGAGGTCCGCCGGATCCTTCGTCGCGTAGGAGACGACGCCGCCGATGGCGTCGCTGCCGTAGAGGCTCGAGGCCGGGCCGCGAAGGATTTCGACGCGCTCGAGCGTCGCCGGATCGACGTAATCGCGTCCGAGCGGAATCGCCCCTTCGAGGAGGTCCGGGACGCGGACGCCGTCGACGAGAAGGAGGACGCGATTGGCCTCGATGCCGCGAATGGAGAAGCCGGCGTTGCCGTACCGTCCGCGGTCGCCGTGGACGGTGACGCCGGGCTCGTACCGGACGAGGTCCTGGAGACCGTGGACGAGGTGAGTTTTCATCTCCTCCGCCGTGATGACGGAGACCTCGCCGGCGACCGAGCCGGTGGGGTGCTCGGAGCGGGTGGCGGTGACGGTGATCTCGTCCTGGAAGGTGCTGGTCGGCTCGTCCGATGCCGGATCGGACTGCGCGGGTGCGACCGCGGGAAGGGCGAGAATGAGAAGGGCGAAGAGACGAAGGATCGGGCGCATGAGGGATCTCCTTATGCAACTGAGACTCAGTCGCAAATGCAGCCCATGTTCTATCCGAAATCCGCAGCGCGCGTCAATCCCGACTCACGCACCGGCGATGGGGAGGGTGAACGAGATCACGGCGCCGCCGGTCTCGCCGTTCGATGCCCACACGTCGCCGTCGTGTGCTTCGACGATCCCCTTCACGATCGAGAGGCCGAGGCCCGCGCCCAGGTGTGCGGTGTCGGGCGCCTGCCAGCGGGACTCGAAGGCCTCGCGCTCTTTGCCGGGAGGGAAGCCCGGTCCCTCGTCGGCGACGCTGATGACCACGCGATCGTCTTCCACGCGCGTCGTGATCGTGATCCGCCCGCCGTCGCGGGTGAATTTGATCGCGTTGCCGACCAGGTTGTTGAGGACCTGAAGGACGCGATCGGCGTCCGCCAGAACGCGCGGCAGACCGTCGGTCCTGGCGCAGGCGATGACCTGCCGCCGCTGCGCGGCAATGACCCGATTCGACGCGCAGGCCTGATCGAGAACGGGCGGGAGATCGATCGGCTGCGCGCGGATGTCGAGGCCACGCCGCTCGATCCGCGCGGCGTCGAGCAGATCGGCGATCAGGCGCTCCATCTGCTGCGTCGCCGTCCGGACCAGCTCGATCTGCTCTTTCCGCTCCTCCTCGGGAATGTCCTCGAGAATCTGCGCGGCGAGCGAGATCTTCGTCAGCGGATTGCGGAGGTCGTGAGAGACGATGCCGAGCGTCCGGTCGCGGCTTCGGACCGCCGCCTCCGCCGTCGCTCGCGCCTGCCGCTCGTTTTCGACCGTCCGGACGCGCCGCAGCGCGAGCGAGGTGAGGTCGCCGAGCGTCTTCGCCTTCGTGACGTCGTTCTCGTGGAAGCGCCGTCCCGACGCGGCGGTGTTCAGCAGGACGAGAGCGCCGAGCGTCTCCTCGGCCGCGAGGAGGGGCACGACGAGGAGCTCGCAGTCGCCGCAGCTCTCGCGCAGATACGGCGCCATGGATCCGCCGACTCCGTCCATCGCGGCGAGGATCGCCGGACTGCGCGTCTCGAGGACCTCCTCGGTGAGGGAGCCGGGATAGGGAACGCGAACGCCGACTTCGGGCGTCCCGCGGCCGTTCGCGGCGCGGACCTCCACCTCGCCCTGCGGGGAGACGATGCGCTCGACGTAGACGCCGTCGGCGCGCGTGACGAGCGTCGCGCGCCGCGTGATCTCGTACAGAACGTCGTCGATGTCGACCGCGCCGGTCAGCGCGGACGCGAGATGGCGGAACGACGCCTCCTCGTCGGCGCGGCGCGCCAGCTCCTCGCTCGCGCGCTCCGCCTCCTCGCGCGCCTGCTGTTCGAGCTCGAAAAGGCGCTGCATGTCATCCCGTGCGCGCAGGCGCTCGCTGACGTCGCGCATGAATCCCGAGAAGATCCGTCTGCCGCCGCTCCGCCACTCGCCGAACGAGATCTCCAGCGGTACTTCGTGACCGTCCCGATGCAGCCCCGGCAGCTCGGCTCCGCGCCAGGGAATGTGCCGGACTCCGGTGCGCATGTAGCGCGTGATGCCGGTGTGGTGCTTCTGGCGCAGCCGCTCCGGCATGAGGAAGTCGAGCTTCTTGCCGACGACCTCGTCGGGGCGCCACCCGACGAGGTCTTCGATCGCGCGGTTGGCGAACAGGATCGTGCTCGAGTCGTCGATCGTGACGACCGCGTCCTGCGCGGTCTCCATGATGACGCGGTACCGCTGCTCGCTCTCCCGCAGCGCCGCCTCCGTCCTGCGGCGCTCGATGTAGTCGCCGATCTGCGCGCCGACGGGCTCGAGCATCTCGAGCAGGCGGTGATCGGGCTCGTGAAGCCGCGTGCTGAAGAATTCGAGGACGCCGCTCACGGCGCCGTGGCGGACGATCGGGAAGGCGAGCGCGGAGCGGACGCCATGCCGCGCCGCGATTTCGCCGCGGGGGAAATTCGAGTCTTCGGCGAGATCGGGAATCCAGTGCGGCTTTCCCGTCACCCAGACGCGGCCCGGCAGGCCGACGCCGCGCGCGAACGCGCGGCCGTGACAGAAGAGCTGAGGGATCGTCGGGTCGAACGACGGCGCGTTCCAGAAATCGTCGCAGCGAATCTCGTCGTGCTCGGCGTCGACCGTCCAGAGCTCGCCGTGCTCCCATCCCAGCGACTCGCAGACCGCCTGCATGACCTGCTTCGCCACGCTCCCGAGCTCCGGCTCTTCGGCGAACAGGGTGGAGAGGGCGAGCTGGGTCGCGAGACGCCGCTCGGTGAGATGGCGCTGCGTCGCGTCCCGGAAGATCTTCGCGATGCCGATGGGCGAGCCGTCAGCGTCGCGGAGCAGCTCGGCGACGCCGTCGGCGAAAAAGCGCCGCCCCCCCTTTCCGACGTGCCACCGCACGTCCTCGGCGCGGCCGTCCGCGAGGGTCCGCTCGAGCTCGCGCCGCGGCATGCCGGCCGCGCGATCCTCTTCGCGGAAGAGAATCTCGAACGGCCGGCCGACGACTTCGGCCTCGGTCCAGCCGACGATGGCCTCCGCTCCCCGGCTCCACGCGCGGATCGTCCCGTCGAGCTCCAGGACGAGAACGGCGTAATCATGGGACGACTCGATCGCGAAATGCAGGGGGTCCTGTCGTTCGAGCGAGGGCACGGGGAAGAGCGGCGCAAAGCGCGTTCCATCTTTTTAGTCGTCAGTCGTCAGTCGTAAGTCGTCGTAAGTCGTAAGGGCGCGCGCACACCACAAGCGCCGTCATCCTGAGCGAGGTGGGTCGGTTGGGTGTGAGCGAAGGATCTCCTCAGCCGCGTCTCAATTTACGGAGTCCATCGCGAGTCTGAGTCGCAGCTGAGGAGATCCTTCGTC
>JBOGJQ010000032.1:0-1946 GCA_050745405.1 Thermoanaerobaculia bacterium
CCTTAGCACAGCCGTCATCCCGAGCGTAGCGAGGGATCAGGGACGGGTGGGACGCGCGTGACGGGGAATCGTCGTTCGGGGCAACAGCGAATCTTCGCTCTCCCGCCGATCACGGACGCACCGATCCGGGGTTCCCCGCCCGTCCCTGATCCCTCGCTACGCTCGGGATGACACGAGGGAATACCGACCCGCGCCGATCCTTTTTCGGGAGAGATGCTCCGGGTCGTCGGAAAATCGGGTGGGGTTCGCATTCTCGCGGTGATCGTCGCGCTCGCGACGCTTCTCCCGCTTCTCCACACGCACGTTTCTCCGAGCGGAAATCTCGACGGCGCTCCCTGCGCCGTCTGCGCGACGGGCGTTCGTTTCGCGATCGTTCCGGAAGTCCTGAGCATCGATCCCGCCCGGGTCGTCGCCGCGCTCGATCTCGCGCCGGCATTGTCGTTCGCCGGCGCCGCCGTCGCCGCGATCGGCTCGCGCGGACCTCCCGTCTCCCTCTAGACCTGCTCGTTCGTCCGACGCAAGTCCGGAGGGAGGTCTCCATGAGTACGACCCCGAGTCGCGGCGCTTTCATTGCCGCGCTCCTTTTCACGACGATTCTCGCCAGCGGCACGGCAAGGGCTCAGACCGAGCCGGCCGCCGATTCCATCACCGCGCTCGAAAACCGCATCGAGGCGATGCAGAAGGAGCTCGACGCGCTCCGCGCGGAGCTCGACGCGCTCAAGGGCTCCGAGCCGGAACCCGCCGCGCCCGAGCCGGAAGACCTGATGGCGATCGAGCCGCTCACCCCGGCCGAGGCGCCTCCTCCCGCCGAGGCGCTCGGCGCGCCTGTCGTGTCGGCCGCTCCGCCGCGGACGGGCAATCTGTTCAACCCCGCGATCGCCGTCGTCGGTCACGTCGTCGGCCATGCGGGCGACGAGAACCCCCACGAGCCGCGCGACCCGATCGCGTTCGACGAGGCGGAGATCGCGCTCGAAGCGGCGGTCGATCCGTACGCCAAAGCGAAATTCTTCATCGCCGTCGGCGAGGAGGAAGTCGAGCTCGAGGAAGGCTACGCGCAGTTCGTCGCGCTTCCATGGGATCTCACCGCGAAGGCCGGCAAGCTGAAAGCGTCGTTCGGGAAGTTCAACCTGCTCCATGCGCACAACTGGTCGTGGGCCGACGCGCCGCTCGTCCACCGGACGTTCTTCGGCGAGGAAGGGCTCGCCGACGCCGGCGTCTCAGCGAGCCGCCTCATCTCGAATCCGTGGGACGTCTTTCTCGAAGCGACCGCGGAGGTCTACCGCGGGAGCGTCGAGGACGTCTTCGAGCCCGCCGAGCGGTCGGATCTGCTCTGGGTCGGGCACCTCCGGTCGTATCGCGACCTCTCCGACGCGGCGAACCTCGAGCTCGGCGGGAGCTTCGCGAGCGGCGGCCTCGCCGGAGGCGGCCGGAACGAATTCACGGGCGTCGATCTGACCTATCGCTGGAGACCGCCCGCGCGCTCGATCTACCGGTCGCTGCTCGCGCGGACGGAGCTGATCTGGAACGACCGCGACGACGTCGGCGAAAACGCGCTCGGCCTCTATGCGTCCGCGGACTACCAGTTCGCGCGCCGCTGGACCGGCGGCATCCGGCTCGATCGCGTCGAGCGCCCCGAAGATCCGTCGCTCGTGGACCGCGGCGGCGCCCTCACCCTGACCTTCCGCCCCTCGGAGTTCAGCCAGATCCGCGGCGAGCTCCGGAGAACCGACTACGCCGACGGCATCGACGCGCTCGAGCTGCTCCTGCAGCTCCAGTTCTCGATCGGCGCGCACGCCGCGCACCCGTTTTAGGAGATCGCATGAAACGCATTCTGATCGCAATCACCACGCTCGCCCTCGCGGCGGGCGCCGCCCGTGCCGACAAACTGAAGATCGTGACGACGACCACGGACCTCGCGTCGATCGCGCGCGCGATCGGCGGTGACG
>JBOGJQ010000033.1:0-8090 GCA_050745405.1 Thermoanaerobaculia bacterium
AGTAGCTAGTAGCTAGTAGCTAGTAGCTAGTAGCTAGTAGCTAGTAGCTAGTAGCTCGAACCGGACTAGCTACTAGCTACCAGCTACCAGCTGCTGAAGACATGGAGACCCGATCCACATCCCTTCCTTCCGAACGACGCGGCATCATGCTCGTGCTGGCGGCGGCCATGCTCTGGTCGACGGGCGGGATGGCGATCAAGGCGGTCGACGCTGGGCCGCTGGTCGTATCGTTCTACCGCTCGGGCATCGCGGCTGTCGTCCTCTTCGCGGTAATCCGGCCTCGCGTGCAGCGGTGGAGCGGCCGGTTCGTTCTCGCGGCGCTCGCGTACGCGGCGTGCCTGACGACGTTCGTCGTCGCGACGAAATGGACGACCGCGGCCAACGCCATCTTCCTCCAATACCTCGGCGTGATTTGGGTCATGCTCCTCGCGCCGCCGATCCTGAAAGAGCCGATGCGCGCGCGGGACGCGGTCCCGGTCGCCGTTGCGCTCGCCGGGATGCTCCTGTTCTTTCTCGAGGACTTCGACGCGCGCGGGATGGCGGGGAACGTCGCCGCCGTCTTCTCGAGCGTCTTCTTCGCGCTGCTCATCGTCTTTCTGCGGGCCGAGCGCGACGCGAGTCCGGAAGCCGCCGTGACGTGGGGCAACGTCCTCGTCGCCCTCCCGCTCCTCCCGTTCGTCGCGGGCGAGCTCCGCGTCGATCTCCGCTCGCTCCTCGTCCTCGCGTTTCTCGGCACGGTCCAGATCGGCGCCGCATACATCCTCTTCGTGCGCGGACTGAGGCACGTGACGGCGACGCAGGCGTCGCTCACCGGCATGGTCGAGCCGATCATGAACCCGGTGTGGGTCTTCCTCACACTCGGCGAGCGGCCGAGCGGGTTCGCGATGGCGGGCGGCGCGATCGTCCTCGTCGCGGTCGGCGCCCGTATTTTCCTGTCCGGCCCGCCGCGCGCGCCCGTGCAGCCGCCCGACTGAGGCCGATTCAGCCCGGCTGAAAGGGAATCATTCATGCAACAATGTCCTTCTGAAACGCAGCGACCACCCGTGTGGCACCGCTGGAAACTGGCAGGGAGCAAATTGATGAGCGATGCCACGACGGCCATGAGCCCGTCCAAGGACTGGGTCAACATTCTATTTTTGACACTGACGCCGGTAGTCGGCGTGGTGGGAACCGCGGTCTGGACGTGGTACGCCGGATTCTCCTGGTGGATGCCGGCGCTTCTGCTCGTCATGTACTCCCTCGTCGGCCTGTCGATCACGGCCGGCTACCACCGTTACTTCTCGCATCGCGCCTACGGGGCGCACCCTCTCGTCGAGCTCTTCTATGCGTTCTTCGGCGCGATGGCGGCGCAGAACTCGATCCTCTGGTGGTCGTCCTCGCACCGCGTCCATCACAGCTACGCCGACAAGGACTGGGACCCGTACAACATTCAGCGCGGATTCTGGTGGGCGCACATTCTCTGGATCTTCCACAGGAACCCCGCCGCGGGTAACTTCGGGAACGCGACCGATCTCGTGGAGAACCGGATCGTGCAGTGGCAGCACCGCTGGCACAAGGTGATCCTCATCGTGGGCGGGTTCGGCATCCCGACCCTCATCGGCGCCGCGTTCGGGAATGCGATCGCCGGCCTCCTCTGGGGCGGATTCGCGCGCATCGTCCTGATCCACCACACGACCTTCTTCGTGAACTCCCTCGCGCACACGTGGGGAAAGAAGGCGTACAGCTTCGAGCAGTCGGCCCGCGACAACTGGGTCGTCGCCCTTCTGACTCTCGGCGAGGGGTATCACAGCTTCCATCACCGCTTCCCCGCCGATTTCCGCAACGGCATTCACTGGTTCCAGTGGGACCCGTCGAAGTGGTTCATCCGCGGCCTGCAGTCGATCGGCCTCGCGAAGGGGCTGCGGAGCACGCCCGCGCCTCTGATCGAGAAGGCGCGCATGGACGCCGCGATCCGCCTGCTCGCCGATCACGTGGAGAAGGCGAGCGCGACGAGCTACGGCGAGGAGATCAGCCGCCGCATCGCCTCGGCCCGCGCCGCGCTCGAGCGCGCGCTCGAGCTGTGGCGCCTCCAGCGCGACGGCAAGGTCGTGAGCATGCGGCGCGCCCGCCTCTGGCGCAAGATCGCCCGGCGCCACGTCCGCACCGCGCGGCGCGAATGGCGCGCCGCGGTCAAGCTCCTGCGACGAATCCCCGAAGCGGCGTAGTTGGCGGTTGCTGCCGGTTGCCGGTTACGCCGTTCCGAACCGACAACCGACAACCGACAACCGATAATCGGGAACCGAGAACGGACATCGTCACCGCGAGACGCTATCATCCCGGCCGATGACCGACTCCCCCGCCGTTCTCTGCCGCGGGCTCCGCAAGCGCTACCCCGACGTCGTCGCCGTCGACGGCATCGACCTCGAGATCCGTCGCGGCGAGTGCTTCGGCCTGCTCGGGCCGAACGGCGCCGGAAAGACGACGACGATCGAGATCCTCGAGGGCCTCACCGTACCCAATGAAGGGGACGTCCGGATCCTCGGGCTCTCGTGGAACTCCGATCCGTGGACCATCCGGGAGCGGATCGGCGTCTCGCTCCAGGAGACGAAGCTCAGCGACAAGCTCACGGTCGACGAAACGCTCCGCCTCTTCCGCTCGTTCTACCGCGACGGGCGCGATCCGGACGACATCCTCGCGGAGCTGTCGCTGCAGGAAAAGCGCGCGGCCCGCGTGGAGAAGCTGTCCGGAGGACAGAAGCAGCGTCTCGCCGTCGCCTGCTCGCTCGTCGGCAAGCCGGACCTTCTCTTTCTCGACGAGCCGACGACGGGACTCGATCCGCAGAGCCGCCTGCAGCTCTGGGAGCAGGTGACGCGCTTCCGCCGCGGCGGCGGGACCATTCTGCTGACGACGCACTACATGGACGAAGCGGAGCGCCTCTGCGACCGCATCGCCGTCATCGATCACGGCCGCATCATCGCGCAGGGAACGCCGGCCGAGCTGATCGCCTCGCTGCAGGCGCCGAACGTGATCGAGTTCGTCGTCGAGCCGGACGTCGACGAGACGATGCTCGCGCTCCCCGGCGTCCGCGGGCGTCACCGCCGAGGAACGACGTGGTCGCTCCACGTCGGGGCGCTGAGCGATGCCGTCCCGGCGCTGCTCGCGCACCTCGAGAAGTCGGGCTCCCGGCTCGTCCACCTCTCCACCCATCGCGCGACGCTCGAAGACGTCTTCGTGGCCCTCACCGGCCGCGAGCTGAGGGATCAGTGATGCGGCGGAATGCGCTTCGCGAGCTGACGCTCGCCCGGATCCGCGAGTTCCTCCGCCAGCCGGAGGCTCTGTTCTGGGTCTTCGCGTTTCCCGTGCTCCTCGCGCTCGGGCTGGGGTTCGCCTTCCAGGAGCGCGGCCCGGAGCAGATCCCGATCGGCGTCACCGGGCCGCAGGCGGCGGAGCTCGAGAAAACGCTCGCGTCGTCTCCCGCGCTGCTCGTCCGCGTCTATGACGAGACCGCCGGACGGGAGGCGCTCCGCACGGGGCGCATCTCTCTGCTCGTCGAGGGAGAGGGCGGCGCGCCGGTGTTCCGCTTCGATCCGACGCGGCCGGAGTCGCGGATCGCGCGGCTCGAGGCGAGCGCCGCGCTCCAGACGGCCGCGGGACGGCGCGACCCCGTACCGATCTCGACCGTCGAGACCCGCGAGCCGGGAGCGCGCTACATCGATTTTCTGATTCCAGGCCTCCTCGGGCTCAACCTGATGGGCACCGGGATGTGGAGCGTCGGGTTTTCCGTCGCGACGGCGCGCATGCAGAAGCTGCTCAAGCGTCTCGTCGCGACGCCGATGCGGCGGAGCGATTACCTCCTGTCGCACATGCTGTCGCGCCTGATCTTCCTGGTTCTCGAGGTGGTCGTTCTGATCGGATTCGGCTGGTGGGCGTTCGACGTGGCCGTGCGCGGGTCGCTCGCGGCGCTCGCGCTCGTGTCGCTGCTCGGCGCGTTCACCTTCACGGCGCTCGGCATGCTCGCCGCGTCGCGCGCGGAGACGCTCGAGGGCGTGAGCGGACTGATGAACCTCATCATGGTGCCGATGTGGGTCATGTCGGGCGTCTTCTTCTCCGTCGAGCGGTTCCCCGACGCGTTCCAGCCCGTCGTCCAGGCACTCCCGCTGACGGCGCTCAACGACGCCCTCCGCGCGATCATCAACGAGGCCCAGCCGCTCACCGCCGTCGCCGGCGAGCTCGCGATTCTCGTCGCCTGGGGGATCGGGACGTTCCTCGTCGCGCTGAAGATCTTCAAGTGGCGGTGAGCGACGCCGCCCGCCCGGAAACCCGAGCCGCAGATTACGCAGATTAACGCAGATTGAATAAAGCAGAAGAAAACGAGGAACCGACACTCGGCGCTGCTTCAGTCAAGTTCTTCTAATCTGCGTCAATCTGCGTAATCTGCGGCTCGGTCTCCCCCGGAACAAACTGTGAGCGGATACACTTCGAGGCCGTGCCGCCGAGCACTTCTCCTCTTCGCGCGCTTTCGCACCGCAATTACCGCCTCTTCTTCAGCGGGCAGCTGCTCTCGCTCGTCGGCACGTGGCTGCAGTCGGTCGCGCAGGCGTGGCTCGTCTACCGCCTCACCGACTCGGCGCTTCTGCTGGGCCTGATCGGCTTCGCGAACAACTTCCCCGTCTTTTTCGTCGCGCCCTTCGGCGGGATGGTCGCCGACCGGGCGAACCGGCGGCGCGTGCTTCTCGCGACGCAGATCGCCTCGATGCTCCTCGCGGGCGGCCTCGCCGCCGTCACGCTGACGGGCGTCGTCCGGACGTGGCACGTCTTCGTCCTCGCGACGCTTCTCGGCGTCGTCAACGGGTTCGACATCCCCGCGCGGCAGTCGTTCGTCGTGGACCTCGTCGGCCGCGACGACCTCGTCAACGCGATCGCCCTGAATTCGACCGCGTTCAACCTCGCGCGCGTCGCGGGCCCGGCGCTCGCGGGCATCATCGTCGCGGTCGCGGGAGAGGGGCCGTGCTTCCTGATGAACGCCGTCAGCTATCTCGCGGTCATCGGGGGCCTCGCGATGATCCGCCTTCCCGACGTCGTCCGCGGCGCGACGGGCGAGTCGACGATCCGCGTCCTGACCGGAGGGTTCCGCTTCGCCGGCGCGACGGGGCCGATCCGCGCGCTCCTGCTCCTCCTCGTCGTTCTCAGCTTCACGGGGATGCCGTACACGGTTCTGATGCCCATCTTCGCGGACGAGCTTCTCGGGCGCGGCGCACGGGGACTCGGCATGCTCATGGGCGCCACCGGCATCGGCGCGCTCGCGGGCTCGATCTCCCTCGCGACACGCAAGACCGTGATCGGCCTCGGCCGCTGGGTCGCGCGCGCCGCCCTCGGTTTCGGCGTCTGCCTCGTCCTTTTCTCCGTCTCGCGCTCGTTCTGGCTGTCGGTCGCGCTGCTCCTTCCCGTCGGCTTCTCCATGGTCCTCAGCATGGCGGCGTCGAACACCCTGATCCAGGCGATGGTGCCCGACGAGATCCGCGGACGCGTGATGGCCGTCTATTCGATGGTCTTCATGGGCGGCGCCCCGCTCGGTGCGCTCTTCGCGGGGGCGCTCGCGGAATCGCTCGGTGCGCCGCTGACCGTCGCCGCCGGCGGCCTTCTCACGATCGCCGCGGCGACGGTGTTCTGGCTGCGGCTCCCGACTCACCGCGTCGTCGCGCGCCGGCTCCTGCTCGCGCAGCAGATCGCGGGCGGCGAGCCGGCGCAGGAAGCGACCGGCACGCGCCCCGGTCGCGTCACTCCGCGGCCGTAGCCGTGTCCGTGGGTCGCCAGTCGCTCCGCTTCCCGAAAAGGAGGACGGCCGCGACGAGGACGGCGCTCCCCGCGAGGATCGAGATCCAGGGGCTGAGGCCGAACGCCGTCGGGATGTCGCCGACGAGCATCGCGAGGACGCCGACGCCGATCGCGTACGGGAGCTGCGTCCGGACGTGCGCGATGTGGTCACTCCCCGACCCCATGCTCGAGAGGATCGTCGTGTCCGAGATCGGCGAGCAGTGGTCGCCCCACACGCTTCCCGCGAGCACGGACGAGATCGTCCCGATCATGAAGAGGTAGTACATCTCGCCGGTCTGCGCGTGGCCTGCGGTCACCGACAGGCGATGGGCGATCGGGATGACGAGCGGCATCAGGATCGCCATCGTCCCCCACGACGTTCCGGTCGCGAACGCGATGACGGCCGATGCGACGAAAACGAGAACGGGGAGGAATTCGGGGCGGAGGACGCCCTCGGCCAAGCCCACGACGTAATCCGCCGTGTGAAGCACCCCGGTGATGTCGCCGATCCCCCACGCGAGCACGAGGACGATCAGGGCGAGGAGCATCCCCTTGAATCCCTCGACGACGGCTTCCATCGTCTGCTTCACCGAGAGGGTCCGCTGGAGGATCGGAAGGAGCGCGGCGACGACGACGGCCGAAAGACTCGCCCAGAGGAGCGCGTCGAGGCTCGCCGCGTTGCCGAACACCTCCCGCACCCACGCGCCCGTGCTCGGGAACGCGCTCCGCTCCACGGCGGCCGAGCCGGAGACCCACATTCCCGCGACGGTGAGAACGACGACGGTCAGGATCGGCAGGATGGCGTTGACCGCGCGGGGGCGCGTCCCCTCCGATGGCGTGAGGGCGGGCGCGGTGAAGTCGGCCAGAGGCGTGTCGCCCGCGGCGATCACCTCCCCCGTCTCCGACGCGCGCCGCTCGGCACGGAGCATCGGGCCGAAGTCGCGGCAGGCGATCGCGATCGTGAAGCCGAGGACGAGCGCGAGGATCGGATAGAAGCGGAACGGGATCGAGTCGACGAACGCGAGGTACGGATTGCGCTCGAACCCGATCTGCTGGAACGCCGCCGCGATGAGGCCGACCTCGAACCCGATCCACGTCGAGATCGGCACGAGGCTCGCCACGGGGGCGGCGGTCGAGTCGACGATGTAGGCGAGCTTTTCGCGGCTGATGCGGAGCCTGTCGGTGATCGGCCGCATCGTCGAGCCGACGATGAGCGTGTTCGCGTAATCGTCGAAGAAGATCACGACGCCCATCATCCAGGCGGCGAGCTGACCGCGCCGCGCGGACGTCGCGAATCCCCGCAGCCGGTCGACGATCCCCTGCGTCCCGCCGCTTCGGCTGATCGCCCCGACCATGCCGCCGAGGAGCAGGGAAAAAATGATGATCTTCGCGTGATCCCCGTTCGCCAGGGCGCCGGCGATGAAGCGGTCGATCGAACGCGCGAACGCGGTCACCGGGTTCCACCCGAAGGCGATCAGCGCCCCCGAAAAGATCCCGGCGAACAGCGCGATGAGGACGTCGTGGAAGACGAGCGCGAGGACGATCGCGATCGCCGGCGGGACGAGCGATAGCCATCCCGGAACCGGCGCGACCGTGGTTACCGCCGTCGCTTCCGCGGTGCGCACCTCGATCGCGTGCTCGCCGGCGCCGAGCCGGACGCTCTCGAGAACGACGTTCTGCTCCCCCGTCACGAGCGTGAACTGCTGGACCTGCGCCCCGTCGACGAGCACCGTCGCCGGCACGCCCTCCGGCGGCACGCCGGTCGCCGTCACCTCGAGGTGGACGCGGCTGCCGCGCAGGACCGCGCCCGACGGCTCGAGCGTGATCGAGGGGGCGCCGAACAGCGGAAATGCGAGGAGAACCAGGACAATCGGGACGCGGACGCGGCGTGGCAATCGTGCTCCTTCCAACCACGTAGCTGGTAGCTACTCTATCCACAGATTACACAGATTTACTCAGATTGTGAGAATCGCGGCCACTTGAGTGCAGCGGCATGTTTGGCGAGAATGCCAGCACATGCCCGTCGTCGTCCTCGTCCCGAAAGAAAAATCCGATGAGCGGCGCGTCGCCGCGACCCCCGAATCGGTGAGGCACCTCGTGAAGAACCGCCTCGAGGTCCGTGTCGAGCGGAACGCCGGCGCCGCGGCGTGTTTTTCCGACGGGGATTACGAGGCCGCGGGCGCGACGCTCGTCTCCTCCCCCGCCTGGAGCGAGGCCGACGTCATCCTCAAAGTCGGCGCTCCGGATCCGTCCGAGGCCGAGGAGATGAAGGAGGGGGCGCTGCTCGTCGCGTTTCT
>JBOGJQ010000034.1:0-28932 GCA_050745405.1 Thermoanaerobaculia bacterium
GACGCTGGACGACGCGCGGATCGTCGTCGTCATGCACGGCCGATCGGCTCCCCGGCGACGCGGACGATCGTCATGCACTGAGGTTAGCCCGGAAACGCGCAGAATCGGAGAAAAATCGGAGCGCTGCCAGGATCACAGCGGTGACACGGGAAATCGAGTGTCAGGAGCCCACGTGAATCGGACTCTGGCAGGGCATCACCCCGGTCGTGCGGGCTCCCGTCAGCCCCGCCGCGCGGCCTCGATGGTCGCGATGTCGATCTTCTTCATCGGCATCATCGCGTCGAACGCCCGTTTTGCTTCAGCGCCACCGGCGGCCAGCGCGTCGGTGAGCGCGCGCGGGGTGATCTGCCAGGAAAGGCCCCAGCGGTCCTTGCACCAGCCACATGCGCTTTCCTGTCCGCCATTGCCCACGATCGCATTCCAGTAGCGGTCCGTCTCCTCCTGATCGTCCGTCGCGATCTGGAACGAAAAGGCCTCGCTGTGCTTGAAGTCCGGCCCCCCGTTGAGACCGAGACAGGGAATGCCCACGACGGTGAACTCCACCGTCAATACGTCACCCGCCTTGCCGCCGGGAAAGTCGCTGGGCGCCTCGTGAACAGCGGTCACTTCACTGTCCGGAAAGGTGGCGGCGTAGAAGCGCGCGGCATCAACCGCGTCTTTGTCGAACCATAGACAGATCGTGTTTTTGGGTTGCATGTTCGTGTCCTCCCTCACCTCATTAGAGCCGCACGTCGGTCATACTGTACCGCTACATGGCTCCGCCGAGTTTGTGCAAGTTCTGCGGCCTCCATCATCGCTGCGTACTGGTTCACGGCGAGCACGCGTTTCGCGAATCCGGCCGTGACCCTCGCGCGCGCCTTCACGAACACGTTCAGCGGGATCGAGCTCGCGAACGTCATAGGGTTCATCGTGGCGCAGTTACTCGGCGCCATCGTCGCGACGTTGCTCTTTCGGTGGTTCAACCTCGATCGGAGTGAAGCATGAAACGCGTTCTTTTCCTCTGCACCCACAACAGTGCGCGGAGCCAGATGGCCGAAGCACTCCTGCGTCACCAGGCAGGAGATCGGTTCGAGGTGCACAGCGCCGGGACCGAAGCGACCCGCGTGCACCCGCTCGCGATCGCCGCGATGCGCGAAGTCGGCGTGGACATGAGCAGCCAACGTTCGAAGACTCTCGACGAGTACCTGGGGCAGAACTTCGACTTCGTCGTCACCGTATGCGACCAGGCCAACGAGAGCTGTCCGATCTTTCCCGGTGCGCCCGAGCGCATCCACTGGAGTTTTCAAGACCCATCGAAGGCCATCGGGACCGAGGAAGAGCGCTTGCAGACGTTCCGGAAGATTCGCGACGAGATCGCAGGACGCCTGCGCCTCTTCGAGACCATCGCGCCACGACGCTGACGGCGCGATCTCCGGCCGAAGCGGCGGCGGATTCGTCCCTCCCTGGGTTCGGATCGCAGGACGTCAGTACCGCGCCCGCCGCACCGGCTCGATCGCGATCGGCGCCGGCTCACGCGCCCCGGCGTCGAACGAGCTTGACGCGAGACTGCAGAAGCGGTTCACGCGCGTTACTTCGATGATCCGGTTCCAGTAGCTCGAGAGGAAGTGGTAGATCCGATGTCCCGTCCCGGCGTCGAGATGCTCTTCCACGACCCATCCGGGATCGTGCAGAACGCGGCCACCGACGATGCGCTCGTTGCACGCCTTGTAGCGGTGCGTTCCATGATCGTGCTCGTGTGCCGCGGTCGCACAGCCGGACACGATCACGCAGGCGACGGCGGCGAGAAGCAGGCGTTTCACTTGATCCTCCTGCTACCGATATGCATCCGCACCGCGCGCGCGGACGTGACGGGTGACCGGAAATCCGCGCGATCGTGGTGACCCGCCGTGCCGCGTTTCCGCGATCGAGCGGCGGCTCGTGATGGGAATCACGAGAGGAGAAACTTCTACTCGCGATCCTCTCGAACGGTTCCGCCCAGCACCAGGGCCGCCGCGAGGATCAGCAGGTTCTTGATGATGTACTGCCCTTCCATCGTCGGTCCGTACGGAATCCGTCCCGGCTGAAACGTCACCTCGGGGAGCAGAACGAGCGGCA
Source organism: Thermoanaerobaculia bacterium (assembly GCA_050745405.1). GTDB lineage: Bacteria > Acidobacteriota > Thermoanaerobaculia > Gp7-AA8 > Gp7-AA8 > JBOGJQ01. Next base: position 2,095 of record JBOGJQ010000034.1, read on the forward strand.
GGAACGTCCCGACCATCTGCATGGTGAGCAGGGCAATCGCGATGCGCGTCGTCCGCCGGTAGAGAAAGGTGACGCCGATCGCAACCTCCCACCAGCCGATGACCGTCACCCACTGATCGGGAGACAAAACCGGCATCCACCCGACGGTCGCGCGGACGAGAGGCGCGGCGGGCGAGATGCCGAGCGGCTTGAGGGCGCCGAACCAGACGAAGATGACGGCGAGCGCGAACCGGAGCGCCGGAATGCCCCACCGCCGCATCCGCGCCGCGATCCCTCGATCGATCTGGTCGAGTCGTCGCCCCAGCTCACGCGTCTCCACGGCGAAAGAGTATCCGATAGCGCCCTGAGGGCGTCACACATCTTCGCAGCCAGGCGCTCCCCCATGGGTCACGAGAATCGCTCCCGTGACAGCGGCGGCAGCCAGCCCCGCCAGTATCCACGCGAATTGCGGCGGCGCTCCAAGGGCAGCGCCCAACAAGGCCAACGAAAACCAGCCCACGATGAAGGCGATGGTTGCCTGAGCTAAAGCGACGAATACGAACGCCGAGGTCGCCCACGAGACGATGATGTTTCTGCGACGAGATTCTCGCCACGGGAACGGATGAGCGATCCAGCCGACGACCAATCCCGCTGCCGCGATCGTCACTAGGATGGAAAGGACGAGATTCGCGTTCTCCGGGGCTATCGCTCGCAACGAAACCAGCCCCAGGACGGATCCATCAGCCCAAGTGAGGGCCGGTGATCGTCGCGCCTTGGATGGGACGACCCGAAGCGGAGGGCGATCGCGATTCCAAGCAAGGCGGACGCGCCCGCGTAAATCGTTATGAACGTCCACGGCGGTCGCGAGTACGGCGCCATCGCGGGCGATGCCCAAGCCACTGCGGTGAATACCCCCGAACCAAGCACTACGCCGAGATGTGCATAGGAGCGATCTACCACGATGAGTGCCTCGTTAGCGGGCCGCGAAGAGGACCTCTGCCGTTACGGCAAAATTCGGTCATCAGCGAAATGGCCCTCACGCCGTGACAGTAGATGCTGAATAAACGCGCTCGCTCTGGGCGCCAACTCCTGCTGCGGCGTAAAAGTCGCATGGTCAATGGTGCCAGTGGCAGAGGTCCGCGGCTTCGATCGTGACGCGTTTCACGTTCAAAACGCTTTCCGATCACCCGCGCACCTCGATCCAGCCGAGCTCGGAAGCCAAAAGGCGAGATGTACCAGACGCGTTGCGATAACTTGTGGCGCGGCGTAAAGCTTCACGCCAAACAGATGGATAACGCCGTCCTATCGGATCCGTAAATTCAATGGCTTACGATACATCGCGGACCAACTAGGACATCACGGGCCAGGCGGACCCGGACCGCGCGAACACGACGCGTACACTGCGAGGTCGGGCGTGCTATTGCCTGGGAGTATTGAATCGTCGCTGCCGGCGCGAGCGCGAGCACACTTCCGGCAGAGATAGCACGGCCCATGGTGGCGGTAGCCAGGAAACGCCTACAGCCGCTTTGTTCCTTCGAAGTACAGGCTCAATCCAAAATTTCGCAGATCCAGGTAACACAATCCAGGATGCCGAGAGTAGTTGTACCGGGCTTCGCTTGGTTCGAATCCCGCACGGCGAAGGCAGGCGCGCAACTCTGACGCGTCGTACAGAAACCGATGATCGCCATTCATCCGGAGGTGCATGTTTAACGCCTGACATGGAGAAGCGGTGCTCAACTCTTTCGCGCACCACGCCAAGTGACGCTTCGCAGGTCGACGATACACCTGGTCAACGACGGCGCGGAGGTCAGGAGTCAAACCGCGAAGGGGTTGCCATCGTAATGTACTGGCGCGTTGTACCCCCAGCTTCGCCCATCATTTGAGAACGTCACGTACAGCATCCCCGCTGTCGGGACGCCTCCGCCACAAGGGTGCTTCTGGTACGTGTAGTACATCACGTATTTGAACCCGGAATACGGCCATAGCGGTGTCCAAAAGGGTGCCGACGGATCGTAGAGAACGTCGTCGACTTGGATAGTGCCGACATCCCACTGCGCCAAGGCCGAAGGGCTGTAATCGAACTCCCACAACCAAAAGCCGCTTCCCAAATCGTAGAAGCGGCGGTTGTAGTACACGTTGGCTCCGCCGGAATCCAGATCCTCGACGCCGGGGTCCGGAGACCACCAGACCTGGTATTCCGTCGCGCTCTTCTTGACGTATGACACCATCAGATTTGCGTTATGGAGTCGGTAGACCCAGCCGCCTTGCTCTTCGTTGTAGAAGAGTTCGCGAGCCGGGGGGATATCCTCCAACGTGTACGAAATTATGGGTCCGGCGACGACGGACGTCGCAGCAAGGAGCAGGAACATTGACAGAATCACAGCTTTCATCAAGGCCTTCTATTCGATTTCAACTCACGGTATTTTCTATGAGCCGTCATAGGAGGAGTTGCACGACTAGGTCGGTTTCCTACCCCCAGCACTACTTTTGAAGGTGACAGACTGGATCACTCGCCCTCGTTAACATTCCGACCGATTCGCGATTTCGTCGGACGCTGAGAATCTAGGAACGTGATCCAGAGGACGGGGAGTCGTTTCTCGCCCCAGCCTACGGTTTCGATTGGGCGTTGCTCGCGGAGAGCCAAGGTCTGCCGGCTCCACCGTGGGGGCCCGGAGTGACGCCCGTTAGAATCACGGTCCCGGACCGGCGTGAACCGGAGCGCCGGAATGCCCCACCGCCGCATCTGCGCCGCGATCTCTCGATCGATCCGGTCGAGTCGTCGCCCCAGCTCGCGCGTCGTCAGGATGCCTCCCCGCGCAACCACCGCTCGACCCATCTCCGCTTGTCGCGCGCGGCGTCTTCCCCCGGCTCGCCCGGCCGCATGAACGGATGCGGCGTCGCGAAGAACTCGCCGTCGCCGCGCATCGCGACGGACCGCGACAGCTCGATCCAGCAATAGCCCCGGCCGTCGAACGCCTCCGCCGTCCCGAACCCGAGCTCCGCCGCGATCTGCGTCGCGACCGCCGTACCCTGCCGCTCCGCGAGCGTCCCCGCCTTCGGCAGCGCGAGCGCCACGTCGGGACGGAACCGCCCCGGAAGCGGGACGCCGGCACAGTCGCCCGCGACCCAGATGCGCCGGTCGGGCCGCGCGGCGGCGCGCAGCGTCGCCGGGTCCGCGGCCACCCACCCCGATGCGCCGACGAGCCCCGCGTCGCGCAGAACCGGCGGCGCGACGTGCGGCGGGATCGCGATGAGAAGGTCGAAGTCGACCGAATCGCCGCCGTCGAAGACGACCCGGCGAGCCTCCGCGTCGACGCGCACCGTGTTCCGCAGCGGCTCGAACTCGATATCCCGCTCGGCGAGAAGGTTCTTCACGAACGCGCCCATCTCCGGCCCGGCGGCGGTCATCGGCGCCCCCTCGATCGTGCAGACGCGCATCGAGTGCGCGACGCCGCGCTCGCGGAGCTGCTCCGTGACGAGAAGCGCCGCCTCGTACGGCGCGGGAGGACACGCGAACGGCGTGCGCGGAATCAGGACGACGATACGTCCCCCGCGGAACTCCGCGAGCCGGTCGCGCAGCCGCGCGGCGCCGTCGAACGTGTAGAACGTCTCCGCCGCTTCCGCGAGCCCGGGAATCGCATCCATCGACAGGGCGGTCCCGAGCGCGACGACCAGCGCCTCCGCGCGAATCCGTTCCCCTCCCGCCTCGACCTCCATCGCCTCGGCATCGATCCGCCCGACTTCGGCTTCGAGGTAGCGGACGCCTTCGGGAACGAGGTTCCGCCGCGGCGCCTCGACCTTCTCCGCCTCCACCTCGCCGAGCATGACCCACGTCTTCGCCGCGCCGACCGTGAACGCGGGCGAGCGGTCGACGAGGACGATCTCGTGTTCGGCGGGCGCGAGCTTCCGCAGCTCGCGCGCCACCGTCAGGCCGCCGAAGCCGCCGCCGAGGATGAGAGTCGTCATGGCTCGGGATCGAAAACGTTGCGTTCGCACCCACCCAAGGGGAAACGGGATCCGCAGATTACCGCAGATTACCGCAGATTAGAGCTCTGGTCTTCCCGTCGAACTGGGCGCCGGGATCGCCGCGCGCCCCGGGTATCCGACGATGTAACGTCCTGCCACCCGGCCTCAAAGAAAAAACAAAGATGTGACCCTCTCTGGCACTCTCTCTCTGGCACTCTCTCTCTGGCACTCTCTGGCGCATCGACTTCGATCCGCGTGGCGACGACCTCATTCCTCTTCGGTGGTCTCGGGCATCCTGGGGATCGACACGTGCTTCGTGATCTTCCACGATCCGTCCGCCTGCCGCTCGAGAGCGACGAGGTATTCCCCCGAGATGTCCATCGGCTCGCCCTCCGGCGGCGTAATGCGCTGCGAGTACTCGCCGTAGTCATACGCCACGTCGCCGCCCACGGCGGTCTCGCTCGACCGAATCACGAGATCGCTTCCCATCGGGAAGTCCCGCGTCCAGAGTGCCTGGATGGCCTCGCGTCCTTCGGCGGGCGGATCATTGGGGGAGGTGACCACCGCGTCCTCGGTGTAGAGCGCGGCGACGGCGGTGGCGTCGTCCCTCTCGGCGCCGGCGATCCATTCCTCCCGCAGGCGCTGGACCGCCTCGCGATCCGCGGCCGGGTCGGCGGTCGCGGTCTGGTCGGTTGTCGCCGGCTCGGGGGGAGCTTCAGTCGGTTGGCAAGCGGAAACGATGAGAGAAAGAGAAACCAGGAGCGTCAGCAGCACGATTCGCATGGAAAGCCTCCTCCATTCTTCCGGGTCGCGGCGAAGCCTATCGCTCAGGCCGCGCGACGGCAAATGGATCCTCTCGACAGAAAGTAAAGTTGGGGCCAGGTCCGGAAAACCAACTTCGCACCGAAACTGCTCGACCACTGACGGCTCGGGGCACCCGGATCATTCACGCGCCGCCGTGGCGTGAGATCCCGTCCGTTTCGATTCCCCAGAACGCCTCGCCGCGCTCGATCGGCGTGGGCGTGACGACGATCTCCACGACCAGGCGGCCGCTCATCGACCGCGGGATGCCCGCGCGGACGAATCGTCCCGCCTGGTGCCACTCGGTCGTTCGCACGAGATCGCCCTCCGCGAACGCGTAGACGATTTCCCCCGGTCCGGCGGTTCCTTCGCGGCGTTCCCACGTGGGACGGCCGAGCCGCTCGACGAGTCGCTTCCGCACTTCGTCCGTGAGGCGAAGCAGATCGCGGCCTCGAGCTCCGGGCTCCGGCTCGATCTGCACGTGGATTCCCTTCAGATTGCCCGCCGCATCGAACCGGAGAACCTCCCTCTGATTTTCGTAGACATCGGGAAGGACGGGCCCTTCGATCAGAACCGAACGAGCGTCGAGAGAGAGCGGCCGATGCCCCCGCTCCTCGATCGAAGCGATCACATCGTGCTTCGAATCCCCGAAGGAGAGCAGGAACGGGTCGAACGGCTCGAGAGCGCTGGAGGAGAGACAGCCGGAGAGCCCGAGATGCAGCAGGACGAGAACGAGTCGACGAACGTACACGGCTCAAAATCTCCGCTCGAACGAATACCGATAATGGAGCGCAAGCCGCATCGAGTCGGTCGCGCGGACGGCGCCTAGATCGCGCAGTTCCTCCCCTGCCTCTAGCGAGATGGCGTGGTTCCCGGGCGAAAACGAATACGTCAGCCGCCGCATCTGGTACTGGAGATCGTCCACGACCGGAGAAAGGAATCGCTGATCCATGAAGCCGAGATGCAGTCTCAGCGCGTGCTCTCCTCGGGTGAGACTCGCCTCCAGCAGAGGGCTCCACTCCTCGTACTCGCCGCTCTCGCGCTGGCGCCGGTACGCCACGCCGGCGCGAATCCGGCCCTCCATGCCCCGCTGCAGCGCGAACGACCGTCCCGCCATGATCTCGTGATCGATGAGCCGCCGGTCCTCGAACTCGCCGGAGTCGTCGTCACTGTCGCGGACCTTCAGCTCGTATGAAAGATCGAGCCGTGGTGTGATGCGATCCGCCACACGAAACCGATAATTCTGAAACAGGCCGTCGATGACGCTTTGCACGCGGATCCGACGGAGATCGGCGTTCGCCTCGATTCGAAATCCCGGACGACGGGAGAGCGGCCGCGACTCCCAGGCGATCCCGGCGACGTCCGTGCTTCGCAGCGGCGCCGCCGAGTCGAAGTTCTGCTCGATCCATTGCAGGCGCGCCCGCAGCGACGATCGACCGGGAAGCCGATATCGCCCATGGATCTCTGCGATCCGGTAGTCGGGAATGACGCCGAGCGCCCCGATGGGGCGGCACGGGCTACGTCGTCGCGAAGCTGCTCCGACGCCATCGCGCCGTCTTTTCGGCCGCCGCGGCCGTCGTCCTCGCTCTCCTCCTCGGCTTGGCGGGAACCCTCTGGAAGGCCGCCGAGTCGGAGCGCCGCCGGGCCGAGGCGGAATCCGCCCGCGCGGCGGCCGAGAGCTCGGAAACCGTGGCGCGGCGCGAAGCCGCCGTCGCCAAGGCGACGACGCTCTTCGTCCAGGAAATGCTCGCCTCGGCGAATCCGCGTCGCGCGGCCGGCGAGATCTCCGGGCGCGACGTCAAAGTCGCCGACGTGCTCGACGATGCGCGGGAGCGCCTCGCGTCCTCCTTCTCGTCCGAGCCGGAGGTCCGCGCTTCGCTCGAGCAGACGCTCGGCCTCAGCTACATGGAGCTCGGATTTCTGGACGAAGCGCTTCCTCTGCTCGAAGTGGCGCTGAGCCGGCGCGAGGCGAACCTCGGTCCCTCCGCTCCGGAGACGCTTCTCGCGAAACACGAGCTCGCGATTCTGCTCGAGCGCCGCGGCGAGTTCGAACGCGCCGAGGCACTGATGCGCGAAGCGCACGCTGGACGCGTTCGGGTGCTCGGGCGCGACGACGCCGAGACGCTCGGCTCGCTGATGCACCTGGCGGGACTCGCGATGCGTCGTGGCGACCTCCAGGAGGCCGAGACGCTCTACCGCCGTTCGCGGGAAGGGTTGCTCCGCGTCGCGGGACCCGATGAGCCACAAGCGCTGACCGCAGCGGTGAATCTGGCGTTCATCCTCAGACATCTCGATCGAAAACAAGAGGCCGAGCCGCTCCTGCGCGACGCGCTCGCGCGGAGGACGCGCGTGCTCGGCGCGGATCATCCCGACACGATCAGCGCGCGGAACAACCTCGCCGCGATGGTCGAGGATCCCGCCGAGGGGGCGCGCCTGTTCGCCGAGGTGGCGGAGGCGTACCGGGAGGTTCTCGGGCCCGGGCACACGAGCACGATCCTGGCGACGAACAACATGGCCGCGATGCTCTGGCGCGCCGGCGACGTCGACGGAGCGGAGCGCGGCTTCCGCGAAGCGCTCGCCGGATACGAAGCCACCGTCGGGGCCGCGCATCCGAAAGCTCTGGTGACGCGAAACAACATCGCGCGCATCCTCGTCGACCGCGGGCATCATGGCGAAGCGGCCGACGCGTACCGGGCGCTCCTCGCGGATGCCGCGCGCGTTCTCCCGGAGGGCCACTGGAATCTCGCCTCGTTCCGGATGGGGTACGGCATGGCCCTCACGGAGCTCGGCAGGTTCGGTGAGGCGAAGCGCATGATGGCGGCCGCCCACGATCAGCTCGAGGAGGCGTTCGGTGCCGAGGACGAGCGGACGATTCGGGCCGCGGAACGACTGAAGACGGTCCAGGAACGTGCGGCTACGGCGGCGGCGTCCCCAGCTCCCGAGCCAGCCACGCACGCGCCCCGGTCCAGTAGCGGTTGACCGACCGCTCCGAGAGGGTGAGCGTGCTCGCGGTTTCCTCGACCGTCAGGCCGGCGAAGTAGCGCAGCTTCACGACCTTCGCCATCTCGCCATCTTTCTGCTCGAGACGCGCGAGCGCCTGATCGATCGCGAGGATCGTTTCCGGGGGAGTCTCCTCGCCGAGAGTGACCTCGGAAAGAGAGACCCGCTCCGGATCCGCTCCGCGCTTGAGCGCGGCCCTCCGCCGCGCCCGATCGACGAGGATCCGCCGCATCGCCTCGGCGGCGGCGGCGAAGAAATGCCCTCGACCGTCCCACCCGGGGTCGTGCCCCTGAACCAGGCGGAGGTAGGCCTCGTGGACCAGGCCCGTCGGCGTAATGGTCTGGCCCGGACGCTCGTGGCGGAGTTGCGCGCGCGCCAGGCGCCGCAGCTCGTCGTAAACGAGCGGGAGGAGATCGTCCGCCGCCTGGCGGTCTCCTTCGCCGATCTGCCGGAGGAGAACGACCGTCGGCGTTTCGGGTCGTGCGTTGGCCATGAGCCGGTCTGCCGATTCTGGAGCAAGGGCCCGGCCGCTGCAACCGGCGGCACGATCTTCCGCCACGGGAGTTCGTTTCGTGGCGGCGGTGGGCGATAGAATTCGAGTCTGCCATGAAGAACCTCGTGATCGCCGCCCTTCTCTTCGCCGTCGCCGTTCCGCTCTTCGCGCAGGACCCCGAGACGGAGTTCTCCGTCGTCGAGGCGACGATCCCCGAGATGCAGGAGGCGCTGCGCGAGGGGCGCGTGACCTCGCGCGAGCTCGTCACGCAGTCGCTCATCCGGATCGCGCTCTACGAGGACACGCTGAACGCCGTGATGACCGTGAACCCGCGCGCGCTCGAGGAGGCCGACCGCCTCGACCGCGAGCGCGCCGCCGGAACGGTGCGCGGTCCGCTGCACGGGATCCCGGTCGCGCTCAAGGACAACATCCACACGACGGACATCCGGACGACCGGCGGCGCGCTCGCGTTCGCGGAGCTCGTCCCGCCGTACGACGCGACGCTGACGAAGAACCTCCGCGACGCCGGCGCGATCATCATCGCGAAGACCGGCATGACCGAGCTCGCGAACTGGGTCACGCGCGGGATGCCGACGAACTACAACGCGATGCACGGCTACGGGTTCAACCCGTACGACCCGCGGCGCGATCCGCGCGACACGGGCGACGGCCGCCCCGCGCTCGCGACCGGCGGCTCGAGCTCGGGCATCGGCACGGCCGTCAGCTTCTGGGCCGCGAACGTCGGCACCGAGACCTCGGGGTCGATCCTGAGCCCGGCGAGCGCGAACATGCTCGCCGCGATCAAGCCGACCGTGGGGCGCGTCAGCCGATACGGCGTCATCCCGATCACCGCCGACCAGGACACGCCCGGTCCGATGGCGCGCACCGTCACCGACGCCGCCATCGTCCTCGGGGTGCTCGAGGGAGACGAGCCCGATCCGAACGATCCGGCGACGACGCGCTGCGAGCCGGTTGCCGATTACACCGTCTTCCTCGAGAAGGACGGCCTCGAGGGGGCGCGCATCGGGATTCCGCGCGCGTTCTTCTGGGACGAGTACACGCCGCCGGGCGACGACGAGCCGCGCGGCGGTCTGAATGACCATCAGCGGAAGGTCATGGAAGACGCGATCGCGGTGATGAAGGCGCAGGGCGCGATCATCGTCGATCCCGCGAACCCGCCGAGCGTCGTCGCGGCCGATCCGGAAGAGAACTACCTGAACTGGGGCATCTGCGGGTCGATGGACCAGCTCAAGGAACGCGACTGCTCGATCGTCTTCGCCTACGGCATGGAGCGCGACTTCAATGCCTGGCTCGCATCCCTCGGAGACGCCGCACCGGTGGAGACCCTCGCCGAGCTCCGCGCGTGGAACCAACGCCACGAGAAGATGGGAACGCTCAAGTACGGGCAGACGCTGCTCGACTTCTCGAGCGCGATGGATCAGGAGATCTTCCGCGAGCGCTACGAGCACGACCGCGCGCGCGACATCGAGCTCGCCGGGACGAAGGGAATCGACGCGGTCATGGAGGAGTACGACCTCGACGCGCTCGTCTTCCCGTCGAACTGGGGCGCCGGCATCGCCGCGCGCCCCGGGTATCCGACGGTGATCGTCCCCTTCGGCACCGTCCCGAACGCGCCGTCGACGCCGTTCCCCGAGGGGTTCGACGCGAGGCCGGGGCCATTCGGGGTGAGCTTCACCGGGACGGCGTGCAGCGAGCCGGCGCTCCTGCGCCTCGCGTACGCGTTCGAGCAGGCGACGCAGAAGCGCGTGCCGCCGCCGGCGTTTCCGTAGAAGTCAACGCGTGTCGAAGTGGCGGCGCGTCCCTCCGGAACGTCACCGCTCACCTTCCGATCGGGCGCTGCCGCGTATCCCTCTCCGAGAACGACGCGACGGTGAGCGCGCTCCGCTCGATCGCAACCCTCTCCGCTCCGCGCTCGATCACGAGCTCGAGAAGATGCTCGCCCGCTCGCGCCGCACGATACGAGATCAGCGGAATCGTGACCGGCCCGACCGTCCCCGCGGGGAGATCGAACGGTGTCGCGATCACCACGCCGTCGAGCCGGAGAACGCCGCGCGCCTCTCCCCCACCGAGCGTGACGGCGCCCTGAATCAGGATGGTCGCGTCCTCCTCGAGAAGGAAGCTCCGGCCGAGGAGAACCCACGGCTCGAATCCGGGGGGCTCGATCGGGTAATCCGTCGCCGTCGTGAAGAGGTGCTTCAGCAGGTCCGGCGAAATGCCGGGGCCGGGATCACCTTGCGGCCCGCGTTCACCTTGCGGTCCGCGCCCTCCCGGCTGGCCCTGGGGACCGGCAGGTCCTTCCGGACCCGGCGGTCCCGCCGGTCCGGTCTCGCCGGCGGGTCCGGCGGATCCCGGCGGCCCGGTCGCTCCCTCTGGCCCGGCCGGTCCGACTGCGCCGGCCGCTCCCTGAGGGCCGACGGGTCCCGTTGATCCGGTCGTTCCTTGCGGACCGGCGGGTCCGGCGGCGCCCGTCGCTCCCTGTGGGCCGGCTGGTCCCATCGGCCCGAACTCGCCCTGCAGACCGGCGGGCCCCCTCGGTCCGATCTCCCCCTGCGGGCCGGCGGGGCCCATCGGTCCGATCTCGCCCTGCGGACCCTCGGGTCCGGCCGATCCGTCTGCACCGTCGGCACCCGCGGCGCCCTGCAGACCCTGCGTTCCGGGAGGTCCCGGAGGTCCCGGAATCCCCGGAAGCCCCGGCACGCCGTCTTCTCCGGCGGCGGCGAGAATCGTCCAGTCGTCCCCTTCGACAGGCGTGATCGCGCTGTTGGCCCGCAACGCGATCCACGACGATCCGTCCAACGACACCACGTCGGAAAGCGTGTACGAGGCGGTCGAGTCCCAGGGACCCCGAAGCCTGAAACGGCAGCCGAACTGGGCGTAGTTCGCCGTCGCCACGCTCACCTGCGTCTTGAGGACCCACCGCAGGGCGTCGTCGGGATCGAACGTCGCCGAGAAGACGTAGTGGTGCGTCCCCGGTTGGAACTTTTCCGGCTGCCCGCGGTTCTGCGGCGGCTCCACGAAGAAGTTGTCGGGCGCGCCACGGAAGATCGTCACCTCCGTCGGGCTCGTGCTGACGTATCCGAAGTACGCGACGAACGTGGTTCCGTCCTCGATGACGCAGTCGACGAAGGGAAAGACCGTGGGCGACTGCGCGAGGGCCGCGGCAGTCCAGAAAAGGCAACCGAGGACGAGCAATGGTGCGAGAGGCGCGCCGCGAGCGGCCATGAGGAACCCCCTTCGTTCGAATGGAAGCACCGGATCGTACACCCGATTCGCACGGCCGCGCGGCATGTGACGTGACACGATATACCGCGTCGCGGTATAGGGCGGCCCGTGCCCGACGCGATTTCAGCAGCACCTGCCGCTCACGGTCCCCTCTTTCAGATTCTCCTCTCGCTCAGCGATCGCGCGTTCCACGGCTACGCGATCATTCAGGGCGTCGCCGAGACCTGAAGGCCACATCTTCGTTTCTTCGGCTCGACGCGGCCCGACCTCCGCTCGGCGTTCGCGCGAAAGAACACGCCGGCCGAGTAGTCCTGGATTGCATTTTCCGCCAGCCGCGGCCACGATGCTTCGCGGAGGTCCAACCATGACGGGATTCGAGTTCGCGGCACCGTGCCTTCGCACCGCCCTCGTCGCCATAATCGCCCTCGCCGGTGTCGATTCCGCGGTCGCGCAGACGAAGCCGGCGTCGTATCCGGAGCTGCCGAGCGAGATCCCGGAGACGTTCGAGCCGGTGACCTCCGCGTGGGAGTACGAACGCCGCGAAGTGATGATCCCGATGCGCGACGGCGTGCGGCTGCACACCGTCGTCCTCGTCCCGAAGGGAGCCGAGCGCGCCCCGATCCTCCTGACGCGGACGCCGTACGGCGCGGACGACCTCACCTCGCACGCCGAGAGCGCGCATCTCGGGCCCGTCCTCCAGGGATACGACAATCCGACCGACGTCATCGTCGAGGGAGGCTACATCCGCGTCGTCCAGGACGTCCGCGGGAAGTACGGCTCCGAGGGGGATTACGTGATGAACCGGCCGGTGCGGGGGCCGCAGAACCCGACGCCGGTCGATCACGCGACCGACACGTACGACACGATCGAATGGCTCGTGAACAACGTGCCGGAGTCGAACGACAAAGTCGGCATCATCGGGATCTCGTACGACGGATTCCTTCCGCTGATGGCGCTCGTCGACCCGCATCCGGCGCTCGCCGCCGCCGTCCCGATGAACCCGATGGTCGACGGCTGGATCGGCGACGACTGGTTCCACTACGGCGCGTTCCGGCAGACGATGATCCCCTACTTCTACGACCAGGAGGCGACCCGGAAATCGGAGCTGACGTGGTGGACGACGCACTTCGATCAGTACGAGGCATATCTCGAGGCCGGATCCGCGGGGGAGATGGCGCGGAGCCGCGGCGTCGACCGGCTCGGTTTCTGGAACAAGCTCGTCGCGCATCCCGCATACGACGCCTTCTGGCAGGACCAGGCGGTCGACCGCATCCTCGGAGCGCGTCCGCTGCGCGTGCCGACCATGATCGTGCACGGCCTTTGGGATCAGGAAGACATCTACGGCGCGCTCGCCGTCTACCGCGCGCTCGAGCCGAAGGACGTCCGGAACGACATGGTCTACCTCGTGATGGGACCGTGGTGGCACGGACAGCAGATCCGTGAGGGAAGCACGATCGGCGCGCTGCGGCTCGGGAGCGACACGAGTCTCTGGTTCCGGCAGAACGTCCTCGCGCCCTTCCTCGCGCGACATCTCGAGGACGACGCCGCCGCGGCCGAGGTCGCGCCGGTGACGGCGTTCGAAACGGGAACGAACCGGTGGCGGCGGCTGGACGCGTGGCGCGAGGAGTGCGACGGCGGGTGTTCGAAGCTCTATCTCCGCGCGGACGAGACCTTGGCGTTCCGCGCGCCCGAGGAGAGTGAGGACCGCGACACCGACTGGGTCTCGGATCCGGCGAAGCCCGTCCCGTATCTTCCGCGGCCGATCGCGGCGGACAACCGCGACTGGCGCGCGTGGCTGGTGAGCGACCAGCGGCACGTCACGAGCCGTCCCGACGTCGTGTCGTTCGTGTCGGAGGTTCTGGCGGAGCCGGTGAAGATCGCGGGAAGGCCCGTCGCGAACCTCATCGCGTCGACGAGCGGCACCGACTCGGATTGGGTCGTGAAGGTGATCGATATCTATCCGCCGGAAGTCGCGGCGCAACCGGAGATGGGCGGCTATCAGCTCATGGTGTCGGCGGACGTGTTCCGCGGGCGGTATCGGGAAAGTCTCGAGGAGCCGGCCCCGCTCGCGGCCGGCGAGCCGCTTCTCTACCGCTTCGCGCTGCCGGCGGCGAACCACGTCTTCCTTCCGGGGCACCGGATCATGGTGCAGGTCCAGTCGAGCTGGTTTCCGCTCTACGACCGCAACCCGCAGAGCTTCGTCGAGAGCATCTTCTTCGCGAAGCCGGACGATTACGTGAAGGCGACGCAGCGGATCTGGCACGCGCCGGACCGGGCGAGCTTCATCGAGATGCCGGTGGTGAAGTAGCCGCCCGGGCAAGCAGGACGAGTCTTGACGTGCGTCCAGCACCTTGACGATAAACGTTCATGACGTGGACGATTATCTTAAACGCGCAGATGCGGACTGCGCGCGGTCGACGAGGAGCGGCCTCGCGTCCCGGGACGGTTCGTGCTGACCGGCTCGACGAACCTTCTTCTGATGCAGCGCGTGTCGGAAACGCTGGCCGGACGGGCGAGGCGACTGATGCGCGCCGCCGCGCTGCGCATCGGCGGCCTGGTGAACCAGGCGGAGCTCGGGCGCGACACCGCGATCCCGCGGCCGACGGTGCACCGCTATCTGAATCTTCTCGAGGCGTCCTTCCAACTCGTCCGCCTCGAGCCGTACAGCGTCAACCGCACGAAACGACTCATCAAGACACCGAAGCTCTACTGGAGCGACACCGCTCTCGCCATGCATCTCGCGGGGAATCCCGAACCGGCGGGAGCGCATCTCGAGAACTTCGTCCTCGCGGATCTTCTCGCCTGGCGGGACGCGCAGATCCCACACCCCGGGGTGCTCTACTGGCGAACGGCGACGGATCTCGAGGTCGACTTCGTCATCGAGCACCACGGCCGGCTCTTGCCGATCGAAGTCAAAGCGACGGGTCGCCCTTCCACGGACGATCTCCGTGGGATCGTCGCATTTCGCGACGAGTATCCCGACCTGTTCCTCGGAGGCCTCGTCCTGCACGGAGGGGACGAGATCCAGTGGCTCTCCGACCGGATTGCCGGCGTCCCGTGGCATCGGGTCGTTTGAGTCGCCTCGGGCCCCTCGCGCGCGACCGGCGCCGCGGCGCGATCGACGTAGGCGACGAGCTCGTCGCGCGTCTTCGCCGCCGGCGTCAACGAGGCGTCTCGGTGCGCATCACGCGCTCGAACTGCGCCGTGTCGGCGTACTGCTGGAACGCGACGATCTTCCCGTCGCGCACCGTCCAGACGTGGACGAACTGCGCGTCGAGCGGCCGCCCGGTGGCCTTGAAGGTGGCGGAGTAGCGGCCTAGGACGACCACTTTCTCCCCTTCGGAAATGAAGCCCTCCGTAGCGACGCGGAAGTCGTTCCACTCGGTCATGATGCGACCGAAGATCCCTTCCGCGACCGCCGGCGGTCCGATGTAGGGGTTCCGGTCGGCGTAGGCGATGTTCTCGGCCTCCATCCACCGGATCTGCGGGTCGAACCCGCCGAAAGCGCCGGCGCGTCGCCGCGGGCGAACGCGTCGTACAGAGAGCGGACGACCTGCTCGTTCGCCACCGCAGACGCCGGCGCAAACCGACGACGGGTCCAAAGGGAAGAACGGCGTCCGCATGAGGTCGCTATGTCAACAACTGAACAACGATCTGTCACAAAACTGTTGCCGCCAGGCCGCGGCACTGCTACTCTCCCGCCTTCAATTCAGTCTGACGGATTTCTGACGGCCGGCATTCAGCTCCGGCTCGCTCCGAGCCGAGATCAATAAATAAAGGTAGAGGTGGTTGCATGAAACGTTCGTGGATCTGGGCGTTCTGTATCGTCTTCCTGGCGGCGGCGGGGTACGGCGGCGGCGAGGGGGACCTCCGCAAGGCGGCGCACAAGCCGATCAAGGACCGCTACATCGTGGTTCTGGAAGAGGACGTGCGGGACCTGCCGGCCGTCGCGAGCGAGCTCGCGTATCAGCATTTCGGCCGGCTCGATTTCGTGTACGAGCGTGCGCTGCGCGGTTTCGTCGTGGAGATGCCGGAAGGGCGGGCGCGCGCGCTCGCGCGCGATCCGCGCGTCGCGTGGGTCGAGGAAGACTTCGAGATCGAGCTGAGCGCGACGCAGTCGAACGCGACGTGGGGGCTCGACCGGATCGACCAGCGCGACCGGCCGCTCAACGGGACGTACGTCTACAACGCGACCGGCTCGGGCGTGAAGGCGTACATCATCGACACCGGCATCCGCGCGTCGCACTCGCAGTTCGGCGGCCGCGTGATCGCGGGCTTCACGGCGATCAACGACGGGCGGGGATCGTCCGACTGCAACGGCCACGGCACGCACGTCGCGGGGACGGTCGGCGGCTCGACGTACGGCGTGGCGAAGAGCGTGACGCTCGTTGCCGTGCGCGTGCTCGACTGCAACGGCTCGGGGACGAACTCCGGCGTGATCGCGGGAGTCGACTGGGTCACGTCGAACCACGGCGCCGGGCAGGCGGCGGTGGCGAACATGTCCCTCGGAGGCGGCGCGAGCTCGGCGCTCGACACGGCCGTCCGCAACTCGATCGCGGACGGGGTCACCTATGCGATCGCGTCCGGCAACAGCAACGCGAACGCGTGCAACTACTCGCCGGCGCGCGTGGCCGAGGCGATCACGGTGAACTCGAGCACGTCGGGCGACGCGCGGTCGTCGTTCTCGAACTGGGGCTCCTGCACGGACCTCTTCGCTCCCGGCTCGTCGATCACCTCGGCGTGGTACTCGAGCGACACGGCGACGAACACGATCAGCGGGACGTCGATGGCGACCCCGCACGTCGCGGGCGTGGCCGCCCTTTACCTGCAGGGAAATTCATCGGCGTCGCCGTCGACGGTATGGGGCGCGATCCGCGATTCGGCCAGCCTGAACAAGATCTCGAACGTCTCCGGCTCGCCGAACCGTCTTCTCTACTCGCTCCTCGGCGGCAGCGCTCCCCCGCCGCCGCCCTCGAGCTCGCAGCTCCTCGCGAATCCGGGATTCGAGTCGGGGAACGTCTCCTGGGTCGCGGACTCGGGCGTCATCACGAGCTCCACCGGGCGTCCGGCGCGCAGCGGCTCGTGGAAGGCGTGGCTCAACGGCTACGGATCGTCGAACTCGGATTGGGTGTATCAGACGGTGACGATCCCGTCGAACGCGACGGCGGCGACGCTCAGCTTCTGGATCCGCATCGACTCGGCCGAGTCGACGACGAGCACGGCGTACGACCGGCTGACGGTGACGATCCGGAACACGAGCAACAGCGTGCTCCGGACGCTCGCGACGTACTCGAATCTGAACGAGAACTCGACCTATGTTCAGAAGTCGTTCGACGTCCTCGATTTCAGAGGCCAGACGATCCGGGTCTACTTCCGCGGAACGGAGGACTACACGCTGCAGACGTCGTTCGTGATCGACGACACGGCGCTCAACGTGTCGCAGTAGGGAATCTCGAGGGAGCCGGCCTTGCGCCGGCTCCCTCAGCAAGCCAGCCGCCTACCGACACTCGCACGACGATCGATGTGACGCGGGCGATCACCCGATCGGGATCCGCAGCTCGATCGCGTCGCTCCTCCGGACGGCGTAGGCCGCCGGCGCCGAGGTCCAGTCGTCGCTACGCGCGATGCGCGCCCCTTTTTCGTCCATCGCCTCGAGAAGCTCCCGAAGCGGAATGTGTGGCCAGCGGCTCATGAGCCGCGTGGAGGTCATGGCGAAGACATTCTCGGGACAGACCTCCTCGACGAACTCCTTCGGCGTCGCGTTGTGGCTGCCGTGGTGCCCGACCTTGATCATCGACGTCCGCTCGAGAACGCGGCGCGACGCGGGGTCGTCGAGCGCGGCGCGCCAGGTTCCCCACTGCGCGTCCCCCGGCAGGAGGAGGTGCAGCTTGCCGATCTGGAGCACGAGCATGAGGCTGGTCCCGTTCACGGCGCCGTCGAGCGCGGCCGCGACGGCGTCGGGCGGCGCGTCGCTGAACATCCGGATCCGCTCGCGGTCTGCCGGCGAGACGACGAACGGATCGTGATCGAGCCACCAGTCGGGACTGAACGGCTCGGGACGCGATCCCCCTTCCTCCTCGACCGTCGCCGCGAGCCCGAGATAGCTCTCGCCGGCCGGTGGCTCCATGTCGCGGATGACGCTCTCCTCGCGCGAGGGCCCGAGGACGTGAACGATCACGCCCGGCAGCACGGGCGATTCGAACCTCCGGACCGGCTGGCCGCCCCCGTCGAGATCCGGCAGGAAGCGACGCTTGATTCCGTGCTGTCCTTTGAAGCCCTCATGGAGCGTTTCCATCGCGTCGTCGTTCGAATAGGCATTCAGCGCGAGCTCTTCGAACGCGGCCATCGTCTCCGCGCCGGCGGCGTCGCCCGCCGCGGCGAGCGCCGTCTTCCGCCGGCCGAAGTCGTCGGCCAGCGCCGCCGCGAGGCTCGTCTGAATCTCGCGGATCCTCGTCGCCTCCGGATCCTCCGGGTCCTCGGTCCACGGCATCCACACCTCGCCCACTTCGACCTCGCCCCACAGCTCGTTGTCGAATCCGGCGATGTGATCCTTGTGCCGATGCGTCGCGATGACGACATCGATCCGGGGGGCGCTCCCCTCCGACAGCCCGGTGACGAGCTGCTCGACGACCTCGGCCATCGCCGGAGCACCGTCGTGCGTCGCCTTCGCGATGCTGCCGCAGTCGACCAGCACGCGCTTCGGACCTTCCGTCGTCGGTATGGTCAGCAGGAAACAGTCGCCGAAGCCGACGTTGTACATCCGGACGAGGACGTTCGCGGCATGGCCCTTCGCCGCCTTCTTCTTCGCCGCCTTCCTTTTCTTCGCGGCCTTTTTCGTCGCCATCAGGCGCCTCCGTGGAGATTCAGGAGCTGCATGCGGTACTCCATCCGCTTCTTCCTGTACTCCTCGCCGCCGTACAGGAAAAGGGGATCGCGCGCGTCGCACGCTTCGACGTAGGCGCGCTGCTCCTCGATCCGTGCCTCCGCCTCCTCCTTCTTCTCGGGAGGAAGAGCCGCCGACGGGAGCGGCTTCGCGATGACGTAACGGATCGCGCCGTCGGCGGCGGCGATCACGGTCGTCCCGCCGCGGACCGGGATGCCGCCGAAGCGTTCGTCGCCGCTCCCGTCGTGCTGGACGAACTGCGCGACGAGCTCGATGCGGAGCGCACCGTCGGGCGCGACGCGGAAGACCGGATGGAAACCGTGCACCGCGATCGGGCGCGCGGGATCGAGCAAGAGCGCGTCCGCGTTCGCGTCGGCCCAGGCGTGGAGCTGGCTCGCCGCCGCCTTGCCGACCCCGGCGTCGATCCCCTCATCGCCGATCTCGAGCTGCTCCATGCTTCTCTGGGCGTACGGTGCCGACTTGAACGAGGGACCGGCCGGGCTCCGGCTCACCGCGCTGGCCGAAAGGGTGAGCTCCTCGAGCATCTCGAGAGTGCGAATGTTCAGCGGCGGCAGCTGATTCGGATTCTCGTCCCACAGCAGCGACTCCTCCGCCAGCGAGACGACATTCTTCGGGTAGAGACCGCGACGCCGGAACGCCTCGATCATCGCGCTGCGCCGGCCGTGCTCGTCGTCGGGGACCAGCTCGTAGTCCGCCGTCACCATCGCGCGGAGATAGTCGCCGAAGGTGATGTCGACCGGCGGCAGATAGTCGAACGCGCGGATGCACATCGTCAGGATCGTCTGGGCCGCGCGCGACGCCTCGCTCGCCACGCGATTCACGAGATCGGGGTGGAGATCTCCCTCGGGGAGGGTCCCCGTCCCGCCGGTCGCGATGCGAATGAGGTCCCGCGTCCGCTGCTGATAGTTCTCGAAGAATGCGTCGAAGACCGCGGCCACGAGAATCGCGCCGCGCTGGTGCGGCTCGAATACCGTGTCGTAGAGGGTCGCGTCCGGCTTGCCGATCGCCGACCGCAGCTCGCGTCCCTTTCCCGTCGCATAGCCGAACTGGCGCGCCATCTGGACGAGCATGTTCGGCGTGCGAATGTCAGTGCGCGTCTTCTGGATCTCATCGCGCAGCAGGTCCTGAAACGAGAAGTGCTGAAAGAGCGAGACGATGTCGGAGAACCCCTCGTGGAACGCGAGGACGTCGCGGTTGCTCGGCTCGAGGAAGTAGCGGCGCAGCCTGTGGACCAGCGCGTGCGTGACCTCGTGGACGATGATGTCGTGGGAAAGGCACGTGAAGACGTTCTGGCCCGGCAGGTTCGGCCCGGGGTTCTTCCGATCCGCGCGGAAGTAGCCGAACAGGACGGCGTGGAGCTCCGGGTCGTAGAAAGCGTTCGCACCGTGGAAGGCGTGCGGGAACAGACGAAGGCGCTCGCGGCTGCGCCGCCGCAGATCGATGCGCCGGCCGAGGGCGAAGTCGAAGTTCTCGAGCGTTCGCGTCGCGACCGCATAGACCATCTGCTGGTGGAACCGCGGGTCCGATTCGGTCGCGTCGAGTCCGCCCTGCATCAGGATCGACCGGTCGTCGAGATCGACGGGAGGGTAGAAGCGATCGTGCGCGCCGTCGTAATCGACCACCTCGATGCGGTCGCCGACCGGTCCGGGCTGCAGTGACGTGTCGTTCTTGACCTCGATCGAGATCCGGTTCAGCGAGCGTCCGCCGATCGGATCGGAGGCGAAGATCTTGAGCGGCCGCTTCGACGGCGGCGCCTGGATGTAGGAGGACTCGAGTCGCTTCATCGGCCGTTTCCTCAGATGCCGCCGGACCGCGGGAAGCGCGGCGGATCGAACGCGTTCGCGTCGTGGAACGCGCGGATCGCGCGCGCCGCCATCGCGTAGCCGAAGTTGATCAGCCGGTTCTGGAGATCGTCGTCCACCGACGCGAGGCGCGTCGGCACGCGCGCCAGTTCCTCGGCTCGATCCGCCGGCATCGGCAGGGCGATCGTGTTCGGGTACTCGGCGAGATCCGTCCACATCCCCCAGTAGGCGCCGTTACGCGAGCCGTCCTTGAACGCACCGACGAGCTGCCGCTTCCGGAGACTCCGGACCTGGCTGTCGATCAGGTTCGTCACGCGGATCGCGTGACGCGCCCAGTCCGACTTCGGGAACTCCTCGGGCTGCAGCCTTCCGCCGGCGTCGCTGACGAGCAGCGTCCGGTACCGCTTGAACGCGGTCTCGAGGCCGAGGTTGTCGTAGACGCCGCCGTCGCTCAGGACGGCGAGGCGCGTGTACGGATCGCGCTGCAGGTCGGTCCCGGTGCCGGGATCGAAGGTGTACTTCGAGAGATCGATGCGGGCCGGCGACAGAACGGGAGGAAACGCCGACGACGCGGCGACGGCCTCGGCGAGCGGAATGTGCGGCGACGAGATCCTCCCGACCCGGTAGTCCCACGCGTACGGCTTCGAGAAGCGGAAGAGGACGCCCGACTGGACGCTCGTCGCGTTGATGACGAATCGAGGGTGGTCCGGGAGATCCTGGAGCGTCGCGCCGTCGAACGCGTACTTCCGGTACGCGCGGATGACCTTCTCGCCGATGGTCACGCCCGGCGTGAGGATTCCTCCGATCACCGACCCTTTGTCGATCGTTTCCGAGGCGACGCGGGTCACGGCGGGGACGATGCGGTCGGCGAAGTTCGTGGCCTTGCCGGCGGCGTCGAACGTCAGCTCGTTCCAGCGCCGGCCGAGAATGCCGGCGGCGATCGACCCACCGGAGACGCTCGAGATCCGGTCGACCTTGCCGAGAATCGCGGCGTCTGCCAGATACCAGAGGACGCCGGCGTGGAAGAGCATCGCACGGTAGCCGCCTCCGGAGAGGCAGACCGCGATCCCCTCCTCCGGACCGTGGGCCGGTGCGTCGTCGGCGACGGCGTGTTCTTCGTGGACGGGAACGGTGGGATCAGGCATGGGCGAACCTCGCGCGTTCAGTGACCGGGCATCGCGTTCCCGGGAAGCGCGATCCGGACGTTCTGCATCATTCCCTGGTCCTCGTGATCGAGGATGTGGCAGTGGAGGACGAAGTCGCCGATGTAGCGCTCGTACCGCGTCCGGACGACGACGGTGTACTGCCCGCCCGGTTCACCGGGAGGCGCCGAGTTCTTGATCCAGAGCGAGTCCTTCCAGACGCCCCGGAGGCCCGGGTACTGCGGGTCGTTGCCGTCCGTCGCGCCCTCCGCGCTCACGTCCTTCCCCGTCGGGTCGAGGATCTTGACGATCTGGAACGGGTTCACGTGGATGTGGAACGGGTGGCTGACGAAGTCGGACTCGAGCGTCCACTCGTCGACGCCGCCGAGGGTGAGGACGCGATCCATGCGCGCGGGGTCGTACGGCTTGCCGTCGACCTGGAACTGCGTCGGCTTCGCGTTCACATCGATGTTGAAGACGAGCTCCTGGGTGCCGGTCACCTCGCCGGGACGGATGTCGGGGTGTGGGACGAAGCTGGTGAGCTTCCCGTCGCTCAGCTCGCGCACGACTTTCGTGCGCGCCGGTTCCGGAATGGCGCGCGCCGCCTTGGTGAGCTGCGCGAGGACGCCGGCCGTCGCGCCGCTTCCCTTCCCCACCTCGACCAGCGCGAGGAGCTGGCGGTTCGAAGCGAGGTGGCCGACGTTCGCGGGGGCGGGGGCCGCGGCATCGACGACGCAGTACGTTCCCGGCTCGGGGAAGACCATCAGGGCGTCCCAGCGATAGGCCGGCTGGAAGGTGGTGAGCGTCGTCTTCCGCACCGCGGCGAGCGTGAGGCCGTCGGCGGCGACGAGGTGCTGCGGCAGCGCGGACCCGGAGCAGTGCGCATCGATCCACGCGTCGTGCTCGGCGGCGGCGAGTGTCGACGGCGCGGCGGCGCCCACTTCGAGCTTTCGGAGCTCGAGGCTGATCGTGTCGCGCACGCCGCCGTGGATCATCCGCCACCGCTCGATCTCACCCGCCTTCGCGCCGGTGAACGTCGGGAGGACGCGGCCGTTGATGCTCGTGTGGCGTCCCGACGCGGGCCAGCTTCCGGGACCGAACTGGTCGTATCCCTCGATGCCGCCGACCTCGCCCTCGCCGCACTTCCACGTCCCGTCGGCGTTCGTCTCGATTGTTCCATTCGCGTCGCGGCAGGCGTACTGGATCTGCTGAAAGACGACGACGCGCTCGCGGAACGGCGCGAGGAGGACGTCGAGATCGCCGGGGCGGCCGGCCGCCGGCAGGCGCGTGCCGCGGACGATGAGAGCGCCCGCCATCCCGCTCGAGACCTGGAGCGCGGTTGAACCGTGGCGGTGCGTGTGGTACCAGAACGTCCCCGCCGGATGATCGGGCGCGATCTTGTACTCGTACTGGAAGCTGACGCCGGGGTTGATCGAGATGAGGACGTTGTCCCCGTTGCCCGCGGGATTGACCCAGAGGCCGTGCGTGTGGAGGTTCGTGCCGTTGAAGCAGTGCGGCGCGTTGACGTCCCCGTGTGCGGTGCACCCGCCGTCCGGCGGGAGCTCGTTGTGCAGCGTCATGCGGACGGTTTCGCCGGGGAAGACGCGGATCATCGGCGAGATGAACGGTGTGTCCGGATCGACGTCCGTCCCCTGGTAGGCGCGCAGACGGACGGCGTCGTAGTGCCCGGTGGCGGGATTCCAGATCTTCCCGTCCTTGTATCTGATGTGGAGGTCGAGAACGGCCTCACCGAGCGAGGCGGACGGCGCGGCGAGCATCGGCTGCGCCTCGATTCGGCGAGTCGTCTCGAGGAGCGGCGGATCCTCGACGACGCGCGACTGGGCAAGGGCGGCGGTGGCCACGAGGCCGAGGGCGAGCGGTTTCCAGTTCATCAGGACTCCTCGTCATTCCGAGTTCCAACGACACGAGCTACCAGTGATCAGTGCTCCTCGATCACGATCTCGACGATTTCCGCGTCGGCGGGCGGCGCGGCCATGAGTGCGTGCTGCCGCCCCATCATCTTTCTCTCCGGCACCACGCGGATGGTCAGCGCTCCCCCCTCGGAGCGGAGCGCGTTCTCGGTCTCGTCCGGAATCGCGTCGGCGAGCGGCACGAGAAACGTCATGTCCGACTCGCGCATCTGGCGGCCGAACATCGCGACGGTGGCGGCGTGATGGGGGCTCTCCGGGCCGGCGTCGCCGAGCTCCGCCGGGCCGTTCACGAAGACGCGAAGCTTGCTGCCGTGGCGGAGCGGATCCATGGCGACGGTGATGCGCGCGAAGAGGCGCAGCGGCTCGTCGAGCTCGAGCGCGGCGCCGGTCGCGCGCGGAATGACGACACGCCCGCGCGCGCCGCCGCTCGCCGCGACCGACGTGACCGTCAACTCGACCTCGTGCTCGCGTCCCTCGACCAGCGCGGCCGGCGCGGCCTCGAGCATCTTCGGCACGACCTCCTCGCCCGAGCCGGGCTGGTAGTCGTAGTCGAACCTCCCGATCTCCTCGTAGTCCTTCGCCGAGGTCTGCGTCACGGGATCGCCCTTCTCGTCGACGAAGAAGACGAAGGGCTCCTTCGCCCAGCGGTCGTAGTCGGCACCCGCCGGCAGATGCGGATAGCCGCGCGCGAGCTGCTTGCGGGTCCAGACGTCCCAGAGCCGGTCGATGTTCGAGTGATGGAGGAAGAAGATCGGATCGACGGGCGACATCATGTCCTGCATGAACCCGAGGCTGCCGATGTCGTTGTGGACGAGGTTGTGCGGCTGCCCTTCGAGGACGCCGGAGCCGGTCGCATAGCTGTGGCGGAGCGCCTTCGTACTGCCGAACGCCTGGAAGTCGCGCGGCGAGAGCGAGTCGAGCAGCGTCGTGCGCGAGACCGCCTCGGCGGTGTCGGGGTCGAGGTCGGGATGTTCCTTCGTGAGGCGGCGCGCGTGCGCGCGGTCGAAGAAGAACTGGCCGCGCGGATCGTCGATGATGTCGAACCAGAGGTCCTCGGGAAAGCGGAGGCCTCGGATCAGGAGCTGGGCATACTGCGAGCGCGGGTCGAGATCGCCGCTCGGGAGCTTGACCTGGTTCCAGTAGGCCGCCTTCGCGAGGATGTCGCGGAACTTCGTCTCGAACTCGGGAAACGGTCCGATGAACGCGGGGTTGGCCGGCGTGAGGACGTCGTCGAACATGACGGCGGGGATGCGCGGCTCCTGCGTCCAGTCCCAGTACGGGAGCGCGAAGCCGGGGTCGCCGCTCACTTCGCGGACGATGCGCTCGAACCAGCCGATGTAGCCGCGGTGCCACGGCAGGAACCACCAGTTGCCGTGGGGGCAGTCGAGCGTGTGGATGAAGGTGACGCGATACCAGTTGCGCGGATCGTCGGGCGGGAGGGCGAGCATCGCCCGGAGGGCCTTCTTGTAGCTCTCGATGTGGGGGGCGGCGGCAGGATCCGTGAGGCTCATGCGGCGCCACTTCGTCTTCGGCTCTGCGGCGGCGCCGAGAGGGAAGGCCGCGGCGCCGAGGGCGACGGCGCTGGTCCGGATGAAGTCGCGGCGGGTCGGGTCGGTTTCGAGAGGCATCGAGATCGCTCCTCGCTTTCGGTGTCGGGCGGAGAGGAGAGCCCCGCCGTCCGCGCGCGGCCGCGGGCTGGGCGGTCGCGCGCGAACGGACGGGGAACCCATCCGCCGTCGCAGAAACCTGTTCGGGGGATTACTGAAGGAGTACCCGGAGAGGGGTGTTTTCCTACCCCTCGACGGAGAAATCTCGATGGGGAAAATTTTGGAAGCGTGGCGCGCGCCGTTCCGGTCAGGGCGGCATCACGACCTCCCCCGTTCCATCTCTTCCATCTTCTTGCGGAGCGACAGCGGGCGCATGTCGGTCCAGACTTCCTTGATCCACTCGAGGACCTCGCCCTTCGTTCCGACCTTCCCGGCGTCGTTCCATCCGAGCGGGAGCTCGCGGTCGGCGGGCCAGATCGAGTACTGCTCTTCGTGGTTCACGACCGCGCGGTAGATGGTCTTGTCTTCGGGGTCATCCCAGGCCATGAGGCCTCCCTTCCGTTCGTGCCGCCGCTCCGACGCCGGCGGCGTTCTCATCCGGTCACGGTAGGAGTACCGCGAGAAGGGTCGTTTCCTACCCGTCCCGGCAGGAAAATCGAGCGGCGCAGCGGATCTGGCGCGCCGGACCGGGCGAGCACCGCCTGCCTCCCCCTTCGCCTTCCAAAACAGGACGGTAGGGAAAGAGGGCCTTCCTGCGACTCCTATCTCAAGCGGGCTCGATACGAGCCAGCGCATGGAGGCCTGATGCGACTCGATCGGAGATTCCTGGCTGTTTCATTCCTCCTCCTATCCGCTGCGGTGCTCACCGGTTGCGGGCCGACGCTCGCCTTCGCCGTGGACGACATCACCGAGACGATTCCGCTCCCGGCGACGTGTTCTTCGAACCAGAACGACACGGTGACCTTCACCGTCGTCGCTGGCGATGGAACGCTCTCGCCGCCGGCGGGGCAGCCGCTGCCGGTGAGCGCGGCCTCGCCTCGCCAGCTCACGACGTTCACGCCGTCGCAGACGGGGCGCTCCCGTTGGGGACGGATGACCTGTATGCACTCGAACGGCCGCTCCGACTCCGACCGGTTCGCCATCCGCGAGCGGGTCTCTCCCACGATCGTCGCGTTCGCTCCTCCCGCGACCATCCGCGTCGGCCAGACGGTGCAGGTGCTACTGAGCGTGACGGACGACCCGACCGGGCCGGGTGGCGGGAATGCGAGCGGACTCGATTACATCGAGGTCACCACGACCGGTCCGCTCGACGGGCCCGGCAAGATCGAGCTTGCGGGGGTTCCTCCCGGCCCGCCGACCGACGCCGCCGGGCCGGCGGTCTTCCGGCAGAACGTCGCGATCACCTGCCGGCGGGAGGGGGAAGGCACGCTCCGGATCTTCACGAGGGACGCGGCGACAAACCAGGTCCTCTCGCCGATCCACCAGGTCGCGTGCGTCCCGTGAGGACGGGGCGGAATGCCGCAGGGCCGAGTCATCGATGTAAACGTCGCGGTCCATTCGTTCGGTGAGCGCCCAGCGGTGGAGCCAGCCTTCCGCCTCCTAGCGAGCGGCGAAGCCGGAGAGCTCCTCGAAGTAGCGGAGTGCGACCGCCTCGGCCATCGCGGGGGGAAGCTCGGCGACCAGGCGGCGGACGTGATCGTTGCGCTCGCCGCTCAGAAGCGGATCGTCAGCGCGCGGTGTTCCGTCCTCGCGCGCGAATCGCGACAGCCCCTCGTGCTCCTTCGCGCGCCGCCGCCAGAGATCGCGCACGACGTTCCACGCGACTCGGAAGAGCCACGGCGCGAACGGATAGGCCGGATCGTAGCCGCCGGCGCTCCGCAGGCGTACGACCGGCTGACGGTGACGATCCGGAACACGAGCAACTCGGTGCTCCGGACGCTCGCGACGTACTCGAATCTGAACGAGAACTCGACCTATGTTCAGAAGTCGTTCGACGTCCTCGATTTCCGAGGAGAGACGATCCGCGTCTA
>JBOGJQ010000035.1:0-4825 GCA_050745405.1 Thermoanaerobaculia bacterium
GTCCCTGATCCCTCGCTAAACGCTCGGGATGACGGACCGATAAAACTCATTCCTTCTCATATCCGGCTCGAAAATCCTGCCCTCCAGTCTCGGCACCCTCTCGATCTCCAGCGCCCCGATCGCCTCGCCGGCCAGCAGCGCCGCGCCGCGGCTCGAGGTCTCACCGAAATCCGAGAGGAGAAGGCGCTCGCCGAGCATGTCGCAGATGATGCGCGCGAACGGGGGCGACGCGGCGAGGGCTCGCCCGCTCGCGACGATCGCCGAGTCCGGCGCGTACTCGCGGACGTGCGCGCGCACGCTTGCGATCCGCCGCGCGACCCCCTCCATGAACGCCCTGAGGATCTCCACGGGCGTGGTCGCGAGGGAGATCCCGGCAATCGCGGCGCGCGCGCCGAGCGGCCAGTCGGGGCTCCGCTCGCCAGCGAGAAACGGCTCGACCACGAGGCCGTGCGAGGCCGGGTCGATCGCGTCGATCGCCGCCTCGATCTCCTCTTCCCTGCCGAGACGAAGGACCTCGCGCGCCCACTGCCACACGTTTCCGCCATTCGAGGTCGCGCCGCCGAGAACGAAGCGGCGCGCATCGAGGCGATAGCAGAAGAGGTCTCGAGGGATCGCGACGCGCGGCGCCGCGCTCACCACGCGCACCGCGGCCGTCGTCCCGACCGAGAGCGCCGCCGACGCGGCGTCCCAGCATCCGCTCCCGACGTTCGCGCACGCGCCGTCCCCGGCCGGGGCGAGCCACGGAATGCCGTCCAACTCGGGCCAGCGGCTCCGGAACTCCGGCGCGAGACCGCGCGCGAGGATCGGCTCGGGAACGACCGGGAGCAGTTGCTCGCGCGAGACGCCGCCGAGCGCCAGCATCTCGTCGTCCCAGTCGAGGGCGTTCTGGTCGAAGAGGCCGCTCGCCGAGGCCATCGACATGCTGTGGCGCAGAATGCCGCAGAGGCGCGCCGCGACGAGCTCGCCCGGCGAAATCCACCACCGCGCGGCGGCGAAGGCGTCGGGTGCCGCGTCGCGCAGCCAGACGAGCTTCACGGAAGGGAAGCTCGGATGAAGAAACGCGCCCGTCCGTGCGTGGAGCGCCGCGCCGTCGACGCGCTGCCGCAGCGCGGCGGCGGCCGCCGTCGCGCGCGTATCGCCCCACGAATAGGCCGGCGTCACGGGGCGCAGCTCCGCGTCGATGCCGACGAGGCCGTGCCAGAACGTGGAGATCCCCACGGCCGCGATCTCGATGCCTCTGCCGCGCACGTCCGCGAGCAGCCCGTCGACGGCGGCCACGGCGAACCCGACGAGGGACTCGGCGTCGATCTCGAGGCCTCCGTCCTGCGTCGCCGTCCAGACGTAGCCGGTCCGGTGCCCCGCGAGCGGCGTTCCGTTCGCGTCGTAGACGAAAGCCCGCGCCGAGGAGCTGCCGAGGTCGAGTCCGAGCAGCGCGGGCGGACGACGGCTCATCGCGCCTCTGCCACGATCCCCTCGTGCGGCCGGAGCGCGAGCGATTCGGCCATCTTTTCGCCCCGCCTGTCGAGATGCGTCGAGAGGAGGATCGTCCCTTCGAGATTGGGGGAATCGAGATCGTACGTCGCGGGCCGCCCCGACAGGTTCAGGACGATGAACAGAATGCGCGTCATGTGCTTCCTGACGTAGACGACGAGATCGCCCGTGGCGTTGAGGGGCGCGAACTCCCCGATCGACAGAGAGGGCTCGGCACGGTGGAGACGAACGAGCTCGCGGTAGAGGGTGAGCATCGAATTCGGATCGTCCCGTTCGGCCTCGACGTTGACGCTCTTCCAGTCCGGAGCGAGGGGAAGCCACGGCTCGCTCGAGCTGAAGCCTGCGTTCTGCGAGCCGTCCCACTGCATCGGCGTCCGCTGCGGGTCGCGGCCGAGGCCGAGGCCCGGAACGTTCTTCTCGTAGGGGTCCTGCACCCGGTCGGGCGGAATCGAGACGTCCTGCATCCCGATCTCGTCCCCATAATAAATCGTCGGCGTCCCCCGAAGGGTGAGCAGGAGCATCGCCGCTACGCGCGCCTGCTCGGGCCCGATCCGCGTCGCGACGCGCGATTTGTCGTGGTTCCCGAGGACCCAGTTCGGCCAGGCGAAGGTCGGCAGCAGCGCTTCGTAATTGCTCACCGCGCGCGCGATCGACCGCGCGTCCCACGGCAGCACCACGAGCTGGAAGTTGTACGGCAGATGGACGCCCATCCCCTCCGGGCCGTAGTACGCGACCAGCCTCTCGACGGGAAGATAGATTTCCCCGATCAGCACCCGCTCGTCGTACTCCTCGGACACGTGGCGCATCCTCTCGATGATGTCGTGGACCTCGGCCTGATCGACGTTGAACGTCTCGATGAACTGCTCGTGCGGCGACTGCTCGGGCGTGTAGTGCGGATTGATCGGATTGTCACGGAGCTCGGGGTCTTTGATGACGTGCCAGATGACGTCGATGCGGAACCCGTCGACGCCGCGGTCGAACCAGAAGCGGAGGACGTCGAGCATCGCCTTCTGGACATCGGGATTGCGCCAGTTCAGGTCGGGCTGCTCCTTGAGAAAGGCGTGGTAGTAGTACTGACCCGTCTTCTCGTCGAGCTCCCACGCCGGGCCGCCGAAGACGCTGTGCCAGTTGTTCGGGAGGCCGCCGTCGGGGCCCGCGTCGCTCCAGAGATACCAGTCGCGCTTCGGGCTCTCGCGCGAGGAGCGGGCTTCCTGGAACCACGGATGCTGGTCCGAGGTGTGGTTCGGAACATAGTCGAGGATGACCTTCAGATCGCGCCTGTGCGCCTCGTCGATGAGACGCTCCGCGTCGGCGAGCGTGCCGAAGATCGGCTCGACGTCGGTGTAGTTCGCGACGTCGTACCCGAAGTCCGCCATGGGCGACGGATAGATCGGCGAAAGCCAGATCGCGTCGACGCCGAGCCATTTGAGGTAGTCGAGCCGGCGGGCGATCCCGGGGAGATCGCCGATTCCGTCGCCGTTCGCGTCCTGGAACGAGCGTGGGTAGATCTGATAGATGATGCCGCGCTGCCACCACAGATGCTCTCTCGTCATCGCGCCGGTTCCGCGTGCAAAACACAGCCCAGGGGAACGTCATCCCGAGCGTAGCCGTCATCCCGAGCGTAGCGAGGGATCAGGGACGGGCGGGTCGCGCGCGACGCGGTAACGCGTATCGGCGGCAGAGCGAAGATTCGCTCTCCCGCCGACCTGAGACATTCCGATCACGGATTTCCCACCCCTCCCTGATCCCTCGCTACGCTCGGGATGACGAATCACAGCACGGCGGAAAACGTGCGGTAGAAGCGCTGCTTGACCCGCTCCATCAACGAATACCGTGCGACCTCTTCGACGGTGACCTCGCGCGCGTGCTCGAGATCCCCGGCGAAGGCCTGCTCGAGGGTCGCGCCGATCCGCTCGTCCCACCCCACGAGCGTCACCTCGTCGTTGAGCATGACCGAGCGATTGTCGAAGTTGATCGTGCCGACCGAGAACCAGACGCTGTCGGCCACGAGCGTCTTCGCGTGGACCATCGTCGGCTCGTACTCCCAGATCCGGATTCCCTTCTCGACGAGCTGGCGGTAATGCGAGCGCGAGGCGTACATCACGGAGGTCTTGTCGTTGTTCGCGCCCGGCGTCAGGATGCGCACGTCGACGCCGCGCTCGGCGGCGGCATAGAGTAGCTCCCGGAAATCATCGTCCGGAATGAAGTACGGGCTGGTGATCCAGAGGCGCTCCTGCGCAGCGGAGATCGACAGAACGAAGTAGCGCTCCCCCTGCGTCGTCCCGAGCGCGGGCTGGGTGTAGACCAGGCCGCACGTCACGTCCCCCTCCGGCTCGTCGTCCGCGTGGAACAGGCCGCCGCCGACGAGCATCTCTCCCATCGTTTCGGCCCATGCCGCGACGAACGAGGCCTGAAGCTGGTCGACGGCCGGGCCGCGCACGCGGACGTTCGTGTCCCGCCACTGCCCCGGGTGCCGCCCGTCGCCGTCCCAACGGTCATCGATCCCGAACCCGCCCGTCCACCCCACGCGGCCGTCGATGAGGACCGCGCGGACGTGCGAGCGCTGCTGGACCTTGTACAGCAGCCGCCAGTGAAACGGACGGAAGACCGCGACCTCGATCCCTGCGGCGCGCAGACGCGCTCCGTAATCGTCGGTGAATCCTTTCGAGCCGAACGCGTCCATCAGAAAGAAGATCTTCACGCCGCTCTTCGCGCGCTCGATGAGGATGTCCGCGAGCTCGTCGGCGAGGCGCCCGGGCCGCAGCCAGAAGACGTGCCACGTGATGAGCTCTTTCGCGGCGCGGAGGTCGTCGAACAGGCGCGGATACGTCTCGCTGCCGTTGAACAGAACCTCGACCTCGTTCCCGGGATAGAGCTTCGTCGCGGTGAGAAGCTGAAAGGTCTCGCGGAACTGCTCGTTCCCGGCCGAAAGGCGCCCGTCGGGAGAGCCGATCGTCCGGACTCGTCCGACGCGGTTCTCCCGCATGACGTACTGCGCGAGCACGAACGCGAAAAACGCGAAGACCAGAAGGAGAACGACGACGAGAACGGTCGAGATCACGCCGGTCGCGGCTGTTGCAGGATCCCTTCCTACCCGTGGCCGCCCATGACGATTCCGGAGCAGCTGTCACTTCATTCGAGCGCGAAACTCGATTATGCCGCCTGAAATAATCTCGAGAACCCCTACCACAGTCCTGAGCCAATGAGCAGAGCCAAGAGAGGACCGGCAGTGCGCTCGAAATCCTGAGAAGAAGAAACGAATCGACCGGAAATGCGGCGCAAGTCGCGCCCGCAGGGCGCGGGAAAATAGCCGGGGGCGAGCGCCCGGAGGGCG
>JBOGJQ010000036.1:0-1972 GCA_050745405.1 Thermoanaerobaculia bacterium
GCGCCGATGCTTCGCGCGATTCCGGCGAGCTCGGGAAGCTCGTCGAGGTTGTGCTCCGTCGTGACGGTCGTCAGGGAGACGTCGAAGCCGAGGCCGGCGAGCGCGCGGCCGCCGTCGAGAGCACGCGCGAACGTCCCGGCGCCGCGGATCGGATCGTTCGTCTCGGGGCGCGCGCCGTCGACCGATACCTGGAAGCGCACCATGTCACGATCGAGTGTCTCGAGCTCGCGCCGCACGCGTCCGGCGACGACGGTCGCGTTCGTCAGAACGATCAGCTCGCATCCGAGCGTGCCGGTCGCGTGGCGCGCGATGTCGAAGAGGTCTTTGCGGAGGAGCGGCTCGCCGCCGGTCACGTAGACGCGCTCGAGTCCGAGGGCGCGCGCGCCGTCGAGAACGTTGAGGATCTTCGCGGTCTCCATCCCGGGATCGCCGTCGGGTCCGGAGGAGACGAGGCAGTGGGTGCAGGCGAGATTGCACGCGTTGTTGATCTGGAGCCAAAGCTCGCGGAGCCCTTCGGGGCCGACGTATGCCGCGCGGCCGCGGTAGGGCTCGCGGTCGACAGGGGCGTCGGCGAGGAGCGATGCGCGCGCGAGCGCCGTCAGGAAATCGTGCACGTGCAGCCACGCCTTCCCCGCCTCGAGCTGCTGCTCGGCGGCGTATGCGGCGACGAGAGCGCCGAACGTCGGCTTCCGTTCGACGATCGTGCGGACGATCGCCGCGCCGCGCGCGTCGAGCGCCACCCAGTTCGGCGCATCCCCATCCACGGCGTACGTCACCTCGCCGTCGCGGAAGAGATGGAGCGGCGGCACGTGAAGGGGAGTTCGTTCGGAAAGGGCGAGCATGGAGCCTCCTCTGACGCACGGACCCGCGGATCCGCTTCGAGAACCGATTCGAGGCGCGTGACGAACCGCGGCCGGATTTGATTGCGTCAGCCGTGACCTGCGCGTTGATGGTACCGCAGGTCAACTCGGCCTCTCCGTCCGCCACCGCCTCACGTGAAACCGCAATTGCTCCGAGCCGGGAACGAAGTCACAGGAGGCGCCGAGTGGGGGGCCGCGCGCTTCGCGCTTGCCCCCGGCTATTTTCCGGCGTCCACCGGACGCCGATGGGATTCCCGCCCGAAGGGCGCGGGAGAGTAGCCGGGGGCGAGCGCCGAGAGCGACGACACGATCGTCGTCGAAGGAAATCACGACTTCCCGCGCGAGAGCGTCAACGAGGGGTTCCTCCGAGACAGCTCCACGCATACGACTTGTCCCTGGAAAGGACTCGTCTGGATTTCAGCCCGACCTCTCAGCCGGGAAGGCGTCCTCGTCGTTCAGATCCGCTGCATGTCTTTGCCGCAGCAGCAGCGGGGATTCAGGTCGCCGCCTTTCCCGGGAGCCGCTCCCTTCGTCACCTGGATTTCGCATGCGCATTCCGGATCAGGGCAGCGATAGCGTTCGCCTTGCTGGAGCGCCATGGCGTTCTCCTTTCGTCCCCGCGCGCGTCGTCGCACGCGCATCTCGCGCGGGTCCTCCGAGCGGAGAACGAGGGGCGAACCTGCTTGATTGCAATCAAACGCCACGCCGAGTCATCCCTCGTGTTGCACCGGATGGCCCTCCGGCTCCACCTGATGATGTGTGCGATGACCGTGCTGACCGTCGAGTCGATCTGCGGCCCGCGCTGAATCAGCGGCTGCGGAGCGGGGCGCAGTCCTTCGGATCGCCGCGGAGGATTTGCCCGACATAGTAGCCGAGCAGGCGCCGGGTGAAGGGGTGCTCGGCCGGCGGAAGGAGGTCACCAAGTCCGGCGATCCAGCCGTCGGCACACCTCTCGATCGCGGAGTCGGAAGCGGCGCAGTCGAGGAACGCCCCGAAGGCTTCGCGGTACGCGGCGAAGCCCGCGGGCGCCATCGGCAGGCCGTGTCCCGGCACGAGCGTCTCGAAATCGACTGCGGCCAGCTCGTCCAGCGTCGCGCGCCATCGCTCCGGAC
>JBOGJQ010000037.1:0-10803 GCA_050745405.1 Thermoanaerobaculia bacterium
TCTGCGTCAATCTGCGTAATCTGCGGCTTCCGTTCTCCTCATCCTTGGGCCGCGCCTTCCTGCAGCACGATCAGCGCGAACCCCGGCACGTCGATGTGGTCGAGCGCCTCGAGGACCGTGCCGCGACGCTCGAGCACGCCCTGGCTCGTGTCGAGCACCTTCTCCCATCGCTTCCCCCAGTGCTCCGACGGCAGCCGGAACGTGATCGGCTCGTGGTGCGCGTTGAATAGAACGTAAAAATCGTCGTCGAGGATCCGCTCGCCGCGCTCGTCGGAAGTCGGGATCGCCTTGCCGTTCAGGAACACGCCGAGCGTTTTCGCGTGGCCGAACTGCCAGTCCTGGTCCGCCATCGGCTTGCCGTCGGGGCGGAACCAGCCGATGTCGCTGATCCCTTCGCCGTACAGCGGCCGCCCGAGAAAATAGCGGCGGCGGCGGAACACCGGGTGCTCCTTCCGCAGCGTGATGAGGCGCCGCGTGAACTCGAGCAGCTCGGCGTCGGCGCCGGCCCAGTCGTACCACGAGATCTCGTTGTCCTGACAGTACGCGTTGTTGTTCCCGTTCTGCGTCCGGCCGAGCTCGTCGCCGCCGAGAAGCATCGGGATGCCCTGGGAGAGGAGGAGCGTCGCGAGGAAGTTGCGCACCTGCCGGTTCCGGAGCGCGACGACGTTCGCGTCCTCGGTCGGCCCTTCGGCGCCGCAGTTCCACGAGCGGTTATGGCTTTCCCCGTCGCGGTTTCCCTCGCCGTTCGCCTCGTTGTGCTTGTCGTTGTACGAGACGAGGTCGCGCAGCGTGAACCCGTCGTGCGCCGTAACGAAGTTGATGCTCGCGTACGGCCGGCGTCCGTCTTCCGCGTACAGATCGGAGCTCCCGGTGAAGCGGTTCGCGAACTCGCCGAGCGTCCGCTCCGTTCCGCGCCAGAAGTCGCGCACGGTGTCGCGGTACTTCCCGTTCCACTCCGACCAGAGCGGCGGAAAGTTGCCGACCTGATAGCCGCCTTCGCCGACGTCCCACGGCTCGGCGATGAGCTTGACCTGGCTGATGACGGGATCCTGCTGGATGATGTCGAAAAATGCCGAGAGGCGGTCGACGTCGTGGAGCTCGCGCGCGAGCGTCGCCGCGAGGTCGAACCGGAACCCGTCGACGTGCATGTGGACCACCCAGTAGCGGAGCGAGTCCATGATGAGCTGCAGCACGTGCGGATGCATCATGTTGAGGCTGTTGCCCGTGCCGGTGTAGTCCATGTAGTAGCGCGGGTTGTCGCCGACGAGGCGGTAGTACGCGGCGTTGTCGATGCCGCGGAACGAAAGGATCGGCCCGAGGTGGTTTCCCTCCGCGGTGTGGTTGTAGACGACGTCGAGGATGACCTCGATCCCCTCCCGGTGGAGGACCTTGACCATCTCCTTGAATTCCTGGACCTGACGGCCCGGACGTTTCGCCGCGGCGTATTCGTTGTGCGGCGCGAAGTAGCCGATCGAGTTGTATCCCCAGTAGTTCCGCAGCCCCCTCTCGAGCAGATGCGCGTCGTGGACGAACTGATGGACCGGCAGCAGCTCGACCGCCGTGACGCCGAGGTCCTTGAGGTGGGCGATCGCGGCGGGATGCGTCAGCGCCTCGTACGTCCCGCGAAGCTCCTCCGGAATCTCGGGATGTCGCGCCGTGAATCCCTTCACGTGGACCTCGAAAATCATGGTTTCGTGCCACGGGTGCGCCGGCTTGCGGTCGTCGGACCAGTCGAAGAACGGATCGATGACGACAGACTTCGGCATGAACGGCCCGCTGTCCGCGTCGTTCTTCGATTTTTCAGGGTCGGCGAAGTGATGGCCGAACACCGCCTCGTTCCACTCGACGCCGCCGGCGATTGATTTCGCGTAGGGGTCGATCAGGAGCTTGTTCGGATTGCAGCGGACGCCGCGGTCGGGGTCCCACGGGCCATGCACGCGATAACCGTACCGCTGCCCCGGCCCGATCTCGGGTAGATAGGCGTGCCAGCAGAACGCCGTGACCTCGGGGAGCGGCACGCGCGTTTCCTTGCCGTCGTCGTCGAACAGGCAGAGCTCGACCTTCTCGGCCACCTCGGAGAAAATCGAGAAATTCGTCCCGTTTCCGTCGTAGGTGGCGCCCAGGGGATAGGGCTTTCCCGGCCAGACTCGAATGCGCATGGTCATCGCAGTTTGTCGCGCTCGCGACCGTAGAACGCAATCGCGTCGCGGATGACCGTCAGCGCTTCCTCGCGATCGAGGAAACGCTCGATCACGACGATCTTGTGCTCGAGCGTCTTGTAGTCGAGAAAGAAGCGGCTCAGCTCCGTGGTGCGATGCGGCGGGAGCTGCTGGATCGTTTCGTAATGGACGTACTCCGGATCGTTCGCGTGAACGGCGATGATCTTGTCGTCCGCTTCGCCGTGATCGATCATCTTCATCACGCCGATCGGCTTGGCCATTACGATCGTGAGCGGCACGACGGGCTCCTGGCCGAGCACGAGGACGTCGAGCGGATCGTGGTCCTCGCAGTAGGTGCGCGGGATGAAGCCGTAGTTCGCCGGGTAATGGACGGAGCTGAACAGAACGCGATCGACCCGCAAAAGGCCGCTCGCTTTGTCGAGCTCGTATTTGTTCTTCGAGCCCTTCGGGACCTCGATCACGACCGGAACGATCTCCGGCGCCTCGGGTCCGAGCTCGACGTCGTGCCAGGGGTGCATAAGCGCGGAGTATATTGCGCGCGTCGCGCCAACTACCGAGCCCCGTCATCCCTCTCCCGCTTTGCGGGATCGGGATGACGACTACTCTTCGCGAATCGCCGCAATGGGGTCGAGACGCGCGGCGAGCCGCGCGGGGTACCACGTCGCCAGGATCGACAGGATCACCGCGATCGCGTTGACGGCGGCGACCTCGGCGCCTTCGATCCGGAACGGCAGATGGGCGATCGCGTAGACGTCCTGCGGGAGGGGGATCAGCGCGAACCGGTCGGCCGCCCAGGCGACGCCGAGGCCGAAGACGTTCCCGAGAAGCGTACCGACGAGGCCGATCGAGAGGCCGACGCCGAGGTAGAGAGTGAGAACGGAACGCTCCGTGGCGCCGAGCGTGCGGAGCACGCCGACCTGAGGCCGCTTCTCCACGATCAGCATCGCCACGGACGAGACGAGGTTCAGGGCGGCGACGAAGATGATGAGGGAGATCGTCGCGAACATCACGATCTTCTCGAGGCGGAGCGCGAGAAAGAGAGGCTTGTTGATGTCGGCCCAGTCGCGGATCAGGACGGACCAGCGTCCCTCGAGGGCGTCGCGGATGATCGCCGCCTGCTCGAGCGAGGTGTAGACCTCGATCGAGGTCGGCGCGCCGTCGGTGCCGAAATAGCTCGCGGCCTCGTCGAACGGCAGGCGCGCCTGAGCGGCATTCTCGTCGACGCTTCCCGGCAGCAGGCGCGTGACGTCGTAGGTCCGGTAGACCGGGACCGGTCCGAACGGCGTCAGGCGCTGCCGCGTCGGGTTCACGAGAATGATCTCTTCACCGAGGACGACGTTCATCGCGTTGGCGAAGTCGCGCGTGAGGAAGATCGCCTCGCCGCCGGGCGCCTTCTCCGACTCCCACGTGCGGCCGAAGGATCGCTCGGCCGGCGGCGCATCGCCCGGCTCGAACGATTCGACGCGCACGGGGCGGCCGCGCTCGCCCGCGGGATCGGACGCCCACGCGGTGCCGGTGACCTTCTTCCGGACGGTCGCTCCTTCGAACTCCCCGAGCGCGGCGAGGATCGCGCCGGCGTCGGCGATCGCCCTCGCCTCGACCGGTTCGATCAGGATCTGCGGGCTCGCCGCGATGAGACGCCCCTTGATCTGTCCCTGCAGGCCCGACAGGAGCGCGAGCGAGATCAGGAGCGTCGCGACGCCGACCGCGAGGCCGAGCGTGCTGATGATCGTCAGGAACGCGGTATGCCGCCGCTGCCTCGCCATCGCGAGGTAGCGCATTGCGACCGCCATTTCCCATCTTTTCATCGTTGTTCGTTGTTCGTTGTTCGTTGTTCGTTGTTCGTTGTTGGTTGGTTGTCGGTTGTCGGTTGTCGGTTGTCAGTTGTCAGTTGTCGGTTATCGGTCCGTGACAGGTATACAGGATGTTGTCATCCTGAGCGAGGGGGGTTGCGCGGGGGGTGAGCGAACGATCAACCGACAACCGACAACCGAAAACTGACAACTGACAACCGACAACGATCAACGATCAACGAACAACGATCAACGATCAACGAACAACGAACAACGAACAACGAACAACGAACAACGAACAACGAACAACGAACAACGAACAACGATCAACTCCGCGGCCGCATGAGCGGAAACAGAATGACGTCCCGGATCGACGCGGCGTCGGTCAGCATCATCGTGAGGCGATCGATTCCGATTCCCTCGCCGCCGGTCGGCGGCATGCCGTGCTCGAGGGCGCGCACGTAGTCGTCGTCCATCCTGTGCGCCTCGTCGTCTCCGCGGTCGCGCTCCTCGAGCTGCTGGCGGAAGCGGAGCGCCTGCTCGTCCGGGTCGTTGAGCTCCGAGAACGCGTTCGCGATCTCCATGCCGCCGATGTAGAGCTCGAACCGCTCGACCCAGCGCGGGTCGTCCTTCCGCTGCTTCGACAGAGGCGAGACCTCGACCGGGAAATCGGTGATGAACGTCGGTGAGACGAGATGCTCCTCGGCGACGGTCTCGAAGAGCTTCGCGAGCAGCTTGCCGTAGTTCATCGCCTCGATCGGTGCGGCTCCCTCGGCGGGAGGCCCTTCCGTTCCGTCGGCGTGGACGTGGTGCGGCTCGCCGTGGCGACGCACGAGCTCGGCGAGCGAGTCGCGCGTCTCGAGATCCGCTTCCGCGATCGTGATGCCCCGCTGCCGCGCGAAGTGGACGATCGCCTCCCGCATCGTAAAACGGGCGAACGGCCGCGCGAACGAGATCTCGCGGTCCCGCCACCGGACGCTGTCGGTTCCCTTCACCTGATGCACCAGACCATCCAGCAGCTCCTCGGTCATCTCCATCAGCTCGCGGTAGTCGGCGTACGCCTGATAGAACTCCAGCATGGTGAACTCGGGGTTGTGCTGCATCGAGATCCCCTCGTTCCTGAAGTTCCGGTTGATCTCGTAGACGCGCTGCAGGCCGCCGACGATGAGGCGCTTGAGGTAGAGCTCCGGCGCGACGCGGAGATAAAGGTCGAGGTCGAGCGCGTTGTGGTGCGTGACGAACGGCCGCGCGGTCGCCCCGCCGGCGATCGGCTGCATCATCGGCGTCTCGACCTCGATGAAGCCGCGCGCATCGAACCAGTTGCGGATGTAGCGCACGATCCGCGCGCGCGTCTCGAACGCCTCCTTCACGTCGTCGTTGACGATCAGGTCGAGATAGCGCTGCCGGTAGCGCTGCTCGACGTCCGTCAGGCCGTGCCATTTCTCCGGAAGCGGCCGCAGCGCCTTCGCGAGAAAGTCGAGCCGCGAGGCCTTGATCGACAGCTCTCCCTTCTTCGTGCGGAAGACGACGCCGTCGACGGCGACCCAGTCGCCGATGTCGAGGTTGCGGTACAGCTCCCACTCGCGCTCGGCGACGGCGTCCTTCCGGACGTAGACCTGGATGCGCGCGCGTCCCTCGGCGAGGTCGAGAAACGCGGTCTTGCCGTGATCGCGGATCGTCATGACCCGCCCCGCGATCGACACCTCGTGCGGCTCCGCGTCCAGCGCCTCGGCGGTCGCGGCGCCGAACCGCGACACGAGCGTCCCGATCGTCGCCGTGACCGTGGTGCGCGTCGGCCAGGCGTCGAAGCCGGCCGCGGCGATGTTCGCCAGCTTCTCGCGCCGGACGCGGATCAGCTCATGCTCGGGGATCTGCGGGGTCTCGTCGTTTTCGCTCACGCGTGCCTCGCTCGGTCGCGCATCAGAGCCGCCGCAGGGCGCCGGCGGCCGCCTCCAGAACGCTCATCGGGTTCGAGAACGACATCCGGAGGTGCCCTTCCCCTTCGGGGCCGAACACGGCCCCCGGCACCGTGGCGACGGCGGTCCGGTCGAGGAGCGCCGACATCGCCTGCCACGAATCGCCGTCGAGGCGCTCGCGCACGTCGGCGAAGACGTAGAAAGCTCCGCGCGCGGTCGCGCAGCGGAAGCCCGCCTCGGACACTGCTCTCGTCAGGAAGTCGCGTCGCGCGCGATACTCGCCGCGGTTCGCCTCGAGATAGCCGGCGGAGTCGGTGAGCGCGGCGACCGCGCCGTACTGCGTCGGCGTCGACACGCCGTTCGTCGAGTTCAGAACGATTTTGCGGAGTGCCGTCATGAACGGCTCGGGAGCGACGACGTAGCCGATGCGCGCGCCGGTGAGCGAGAAGCTCTTGCTCAGCGTGTAGACGGTGATCGTCCGCTCGAACATCCCGGGCAGCGAGGCGATCGAAACGTGCGGCTCGTCGTACGTGAGGTCCTCGTACGCCTCGTCGGCGACGACGAGCAGGTCGTGCTCGGCGGCGACGCGCGCGACGCTTTCGAGCTGCACGCGGTCGAGGACGTCGCCCGTGGGGTTGCAGGGGGTGTTGACGTACACGAGGCGCGTCCGAGGGGTGACGCGGCGGGCGATCGCGTCGCCGGCGGAGCCGCGGGCGAGCTCGGACCACGGGATCGTCACCGGCGTCGCGCCCGTATAGCGCACCTGGTCGCGGATCGGAGTCCAGTACGGCGAAAAGAAGATCGCCTCGTCCTCCTCGTCGAGGAGCGTCTGGAACGCGGCGAACAGGCCGTGCGCGCCGCCATTGACGACGATCGCCTGCGACGGCGAGGCGGGGATGCCGTTCCGCGCGGCGACTTTGCGCGCGACGGCCTCGAGAAGCTCGGGGATCCCGGACGAAGGAGCGTAGCGCGTCTGGTTCCGGTCGAGCGCGCGCTTGATGGCGTCCTTGATGAAGTCGGGCGTCGGCGGGAACGGCTCGCCTCCCTCGAGGCGGATGACTTCTTTCCCCGCCGCGGTCATCGCGAGGACCTGATTGCGGATCTTGACGATGTCGGAAAAGCCGAGCCGGTCCGAGCGGAGGGAGGGACGAATGGCGGTCGACGGCATGCGGCGTTAGTAACTATCAGTTCTCGTTCTCAGTAGCTAGTCGTCAGTCGTCAGTTGGTTGGTGCGGAGCGCGTCGAGCTCGGCGCGGAGCTGGTCGACCTCCGCCTCGAGCTCGAATGCGGCTTCGGCCGCGTCGAGCAAGCCCGGCGCGTGGTCGTACAGTGCCAGCATCAGCTCGAGCGTGTAGTAATCCGCGCCCAGCTTCTCGGCGGCCGCTCTCCACTTGCGCAGATCGCGCACGCGCTCGAGGCTCACGGTCGATGGAATCCGCGACACCGCGCGAGATTACCATCGCTCCCAGCGACTAGCGACTAGCGCGATGGCGGCGGAGGCGCGGCGCTCTGCGACGGATCGGGCGCGGTCACCGGCGCGGCCTCGGCCGGCGGGACGATCTCCTCGGGCGTGGCGATGTCCGACGGCGCCTCCGGCTCCGGGAGCAGCTCCGGCGGGGTCGGCTGCAGGAACATCGCGCGCCGCTGGTGCTCGTCCGGGTAAAGCGCGAGAAGCGCCTGGTCGATGAGCCGGCTGTCGATGATCTGCGGGTTGATCGACGGCCGGAGCAGGTCGTAGTTGATCCGGAACGCCTCCACGTACGCGCGGATCGCCCCCTCCCGCCGTCCCCGCTGTTCCAGAAGAAGGCCTTTCTGGAACAGAGCCGACGCGTGCCCCGGCTTCCGGTCGAGCGTCTCGTCGAGCGCGCGAAGCGCCGCCGTCTCGTTTCCCTGCGCCGCCTGGACGAGCGCCAGGTTGTACCAGGCCGGATAGAAATCGGGGTCGGCCACGAGCGCGCGGCGGAACTCCCGCTCCGCGTCGTTCGGGAATCCCTTGTCGATGAGCAGCCGCCCGAGCTCGTTGTGGTAGACCGGATTGTCCGGATCCTCGCGGAGAGCGATCAGATACGCCTCGATGTGGCGGTCGAGCTCGCGGTCGGGCGAGAGGTATCGCGCGTAGAACGGGGGTTCGACATACGGATTGTCGCCGAAGCGGATTCGGTCGATGCGATTCTGCAGGGTCATGCAACCGGTGGTCGCGACCGCGAGGAGGGCGAGGAGGATGGTTTTTCTCATGATCCTTTCTGTAACGGCTTTGCTTTCAACTTGACCTTGCCGTCGACGATTTCCACCCGGAAACCGACCTCGTCCACGGAAAAGCGCGACCGCATCGCGTCGGACTGCTGCCGGACGATCTGCTCGACCTGTCCCAGCGTCAGTCCTCCTTTGCCCAGCGCCTTCTGCGCCTCGGCGATCTCTTCGTACAGCCGTTTCGCGGCCTGCTCGGTCGTCGAGCCGGTCACCTTTACATACGATTGACCCTCGCGCTCCGTTACGACCTCCTGCTGCTCGCGGTCCCGCTCTTCCCGCGAGCCCGTCTCGCGCGTCACGGGTTCGGCCTCGCTCAGCGCCGCGACCCGGCGCCGGTAGTCCATCGGCCCCTCCTCCCGCTCGCGCATCTGCCGCCCCCACAGCTCTCGGTACTGGTTGAAGCGTCCGAGAAGCGTGTTGAAGCGGAAGCGGAGGGTGTTCTCGCGCATGCGCAGTTTCGAGAGCTCGTGGACGAGCGCTTCGAGCCGCCGCCGGTCCTCGGAGGGAGGAAGCTTCCTCGCCCCGGCGAAGAAGAGGTCGTACTTCACCTTCAGCTGTCTGAGGAGCTCCTCGAACTGGTCGACCGCCTCTTCGTTGGGG
Source organism: Thermoanaerobaculia bacterium (assembly GCA_050745405.1). GTDB lineage: Bacteria > Acidobacteriota > Thermoanaerobaculia > Gp7-AA8 > Gp7-AA8 > JBOGJQ01. The sequence goes on from JBOGJQ010000037.1 coordinate 8,740, forward strand.
TTCGTCATGCGAACCTCTAAAATACACGAGATTTGACGCTTCGTTCGATTCCCTCCGTCGAGAAGCTGCTCTCCAGCAGCGCGTTCGGGCCGCTCCTCGAGCGCTGGGGGAGGGGCGAGGTGAAACGCGAGCTGCAGGCGCAGCTCGACGCGTTCCGCCGCGACCCGGATGCGATCACCTCTGATTCCATGGCCATCGCGGGGCTGGTGAGCGGCCGTCTCGAGCGTGCCCTCGCGCCGTCACTGCGCCCCGTCATCAACGCGACGGGCGTCCTCATCCACACGAACCTCGGGCGGTCGCCGATCGGGGAGGCGATGCTCGCCGGCGCCGCGCCGGTGGTTTCGTCGTATTCGAATCTGGAGTTCGATCTCGCCGGGGGGCGGCGCGGCCGGCGCGACGCGCATGTCGAAGAGCTCGCGCGGCGCCTCTTCGGGTGCGAGGCGGCGCTGCTCGTCAACAACAACGCCGCGGCCGTGCTCCTCCTCCTCGCCGCGATCGCGCGCGACCGCGAGGTCGTCGTCTCCCGCGGCGAGCTCGTCGAGATCGGCGGCTCGTTCCGCGTCCCCGACGTCATCGTCCAGGGGGGCGCGCGGCTCCGCGAAGTCGGCACGACGAACCGGACCCGCGCGGCCGACTATGCCGCGGCGGCGGGACCCGCGACGGCCGCGTTCCTTCGCGTCCACCGATCGAATTTCGAGATCGTCGGATTCACCGAGTCGCCGCCGATCGCGGATCTGATCGACACCGCCCGCGCCGCGTCGGTGCCTCTCTTCTACGACGAGGGAAGCGGCCGGATCGTCGACCTCGTCCCCTACGGCCTCGCGAGCGCGCCGACGCTCGCCGAGCTGATCGCGTCCGGGGTCGACGTCGTGACGTGCTCCACGGACAAACTGATCGGCGCCAGCCAAGGGGGACTCATCCTCGGACGGAAGGCGATCGTCGATGCGTGCGCGGCGCACCCGCTGATGCGCGCGCTGCGCGTGGGGAAGGAGTCGTACGCGATCGTGGCGGCGACGCTCGCCGCATTTCTCGCAGGACGCCACGAGCAGGAGGTGCCGATCTACCGGATGCTCGCCGCACCCGTCGAGGCGATTCGCGCGCGCGCCGCGGAGATCGCCGCCGCGACGGGCGCCCGCGTCGTCGAAACGCGCGCCGCGCTCGGCGGCGGCACGACGCCGGCGGAAACCGTCCCCTCGGCCGGCGTCGCCGTCGCTTCCGGGTCGGCCGCCGAGGAGGCGCGATCTGCGCTGCTCGCGCTGCCGCGACCGGTCATCGGACGCATCGAGGAGGACGAGCTCCTCCTCGACCTCCGCAGCGTCGATCCCGCGGACGACGCCGCGCTCGTCGAAGCGGTACGCGGCGTGCGAGGAGCGGCGTGACCATGGCGCGCACGTTCCAATCCGCCTCCGAGGAGGAGACGGCGGCGATCGGCCGCGAGATCGCGACTCTCCTTCCTCGCGAAGGCGTCGTGCACGTGCTCGGCGACCTCGGCGCCGGCAAGACGCTCCTCGTCCGCTCGATCGCCGCGTCGCTCGGAGCGGACCCGCACGAGGTCGCTTCGCCATCCTTCGCGATCGTCCACGAATATCCCGTTGCCGGCGCGCCACCGATCGTCCATATCGACGGCTACCGCCTCTCCAGCTCCCGCCGCGAATGGCTCGAGATCGGGATCGACGAAATCCTCGGATCTCCGGGATTGAAGTTCATCGAGTGGCCGAAGCAGGAGTTCGCGGAATTCCGCGAAAAAGTCGCGGAGATCGAGATTCGCGTGAACGAAGACGATTCGCGGACGATTGTCTTTCGTTAGTCGTTAGTCGTTAGTCGTACGGAGCGTGATCCTGAGCCGTGGAACGGCACGGTGTGCCGTTGAAGCGTGAATGACCTCCAAGCGTCATCCGGAGCCGTGAGGCGTGGGATCTGGGGGTCGGGCGCGCGAGGATCCTCCGCTCCCACCCGCCCAGAGACGATGAGTAGGCCGGCCTCCTAAACGGCGTCACGGTATCGTGCGCCCATCTAACGCGGGCTCGAGGCCCAAACAGGAGGACCGGCCATGAACCATGTTGC
>JBOGJQ010000038.1:0-4019 GCA_050745405.1 Thermoanaerobaculia bacterium
GCGCGCCGGCTTGCGCGCCTCGGCGGGCTTCTTCTGCGGCCCCTCGAGGCTCGCGCGGAGCGCCTCCATCAGATCGATGACCTGCGTCTTCGGCTTCTCCGCCTGGAGCGAGACGATGTCCTCGCCCTCCATCTTCCGCTGAATGAGCTCGCGGAGCTTCTCGTGCGAGGTATCGCGGTAGGTCTCGGGGTTGAACTCGTCCGAGCTGATCTGATCGGCGAGCAACGTGGCGAGCTTCAGCTCCTGCTCTTTGACTTCGGCCTTCTCGATCTCGAGCTCCGAGAAGGGGCGCACCTCGTAGGCGTAATGGAGCTGCTGCAGGACGAGGCCGTCATCCGCGGGGCGGAGCGCGACGAGGTACTCGCGGCCGCGGGCGGTGTACATCCCGATCGCCCACTTTCCGGTCCGCCGCATCGCTTCCGCGAGAAGACGATAGGCGCGGTCGCCGCTCTTGTCGGGCCCGAGGTAGTAGGCGCGATCGAAATAGACGGGATCGACGCTGTCGGCCGGCACGAACTCGTTGACGAGGATCTCGCCGGTCGACCGCTGCTCGAGCGCCTTGAGCTCCTCTTCCGTGAAGGTGACGTACTGCCCCTTCGAGAACTCGTAGCCCTTGATCATCTCGTCGCGGCCGACCTCTTCCTCTTCCTCGATGCAGCGGTAGAACTGCCGCAGGCGCGAGCCGCACTTCTGATGGAGGAGGTTGAACGAGATCGACTCGGACGACTGGCTCGCCGCGTACAGCTTCACCGGGACGGTGACGAGACCGAAGGTGATCGTGGCGTTTGCAATCGATCGTGGTGCCATGGTCGGGTCCGTAAGTCTACATGGGGTGGAATCCGGGTGCAACCAGTTTTGTGCACCCTCTAATCGTCGTCCGGCGGCGAGATCGGAAACCCGAGCTTCCGGCTCACCCACCACTCGCCGTACCGGCTCCGGACCCGCGGCGACATCGCCGAACCGCGCGTCCCCGTCATCACGAACGGATCGATCACCGGAAAGAGCTCGACGCCGGTCGCTCCGGCGATCAGCCCCGACGGGATCACGAACCGGACCGTCGTCTTCGTCCCTCCGATCGTGAAGTCGAAGAGCGGAATGCCCATCTTGAACGGGTCCTGCGCCCGCGCCTCCTCCTCCATCGCGGCCTGGAGAAAGATCGACCGGAGAGCCTCCCTCGTGTAATCGGGGGCCTCGGCCTCACTCCCTTCCTCCTCCTGGGCGAAGGCGGGAACGGCGAGCAGAAGCGCTAGAACGGCACAGACCGCGATCCGCATGACATCCATATTACGATTCCAGCCGCATGCCGGTTCCTGCGAAGTTGTGACGGCTTGACCGATTCGCCACAATGCGCCCGTGAACCCGCGCCTGCTGACCTTCCGCTCGACGGACGGCCTCGCTCTGCCGGGTCTCTTGTACGAACCGAGCCGAACACGGCGGCGCGACGCCGCGATTTTTCTCCACGGCAACGGCGACGCGTCCGTGTTCTACTCCGCCCGCCGCACGAATGCCTTCGGCGAAGCCCTCTCCCGCCGCGGCATCGCCCTGCTCGCTTTCAATAACCGCGGGGCGCACCTCCTCAAGCGGCTCGGCCGGAAAACCGCGCGCCGCCGCGAGTCCGTGATGCTCGGCATGACGTACGAGAAGATCCGCGACTGCGTTCACGACATCGACGGGGCGGTCGCCGCTCTTCGCGCGGCGGGCTACCGCCGCTTCCATCTGATCGGCCACTCGACCGGCGCGAACAAGATCTGCGTCTACAACGCCCTCCGCCCGCGAAACCGCGTCGCGCGCACCGTGCTCCTCGCGCCCGGCGACGACGTCGGCATCTACTATGACCAACTCGGTCCGCGCCGCTTCCGCCGCGCTCTCGAGACGGCGCGCGATCGCACGCGCGAAGGGCGCGGCCGGGAGCTCGCTCCTTCCTGGACGTCTCCCTTCCCGATCTCCTGGCAGTCGCTTTACGACACGATCAATCCCGACGGCGATTACAACGTGTTCCCTTTCCTCGAGGCGATGCGCGACCTCCGCCTCTCGCGAAAACCGCTGTTTCGTCACTACCGGAGATTGAAGAAGCCGGCGCTCGTCGTATACGGTGAGAACGACGAGTTCTGCTTCGGCGAGGTGACGCGGTGCGTCGAGCTCCTCGAGACTTACTCCGCCGTGCCGCGGAAATCGTCATTCGTCGTTCTGCCCGGCACGGATCACGGGTTCCACGGTTACGAGGAGGAGGTCGGGCGGCGGATGGCGGAGTTTCTCGTCGGATGAGCTACCGTAGCGGCCGGTGCGAGTCGTGCATCGGCCCGCTGGAGAATACGAAAACGGAGGATTCGATGGACCGTATCCGACTCGGCGCCCTGCTCGCGGCGTGTCTGACGCTGGGAGCCTGTGCGACTGCCCCTTATTCGACGACGGCACCCACGCTCCCGCCGGCAGAGATGGACACCGCGCCTCCTCCCGCGGAGGAGATGCTCACCGCCGCGGACGCGGAGGCGTTCATCGAGCGCGCGAACGAGGAGCTGTACAACCTCGGAGTCGCCGCCTCGCGCGCCGCGTGGGTCGCCGCGAACTTCATCACCGTCGATACGCAGGAGATCGCCGCCGACAGAGATGCCGTCGCGACCGCGGCCTTCGTCAGCTACGCGAAGGAAGCGGCGAAGTTCGACGGGCTCGAGCTCCCGTACGACGTCCGCCGCCAGCTCGACCTCATGAAGACGAGCCTCGTCGCCCCCTCGCCGGCGGACCCGGCGAAGGCCGAGGAGCTGTCGGAGATCAAGGCGAAGCTCGAAGCGATGTACGGCTCGGGCGAGTACTGCCCCGACGGCGCGACCGGCGAGGCGTGCCTCGATGTCGGCGAGATCACGAAGATCTTCGCCGAGAGCCGCGATCCCGAGCAGCTCGCCGATGTCTGGGCCGGGTGGCGCACGATCGCCATCCCCATGCGGCCGCTCTACCAGCGCTTCGTCGAGCTGGTGAACGAGGGATCGCGCCAGCTCGGCTACGACAACACCGGGGTGCTGTGGCGCTCGAAGTACGACATGCCGCCGGACGAGTTCGCCGAGGAGATGGACCGTCTCTGGCTGCAGGTGCGGCCTCTGTACGATTCGCTTCACTGTTACGTCCGCGCCGAGCTGAACGAGGAGTACGGCGACGCCGTCGTTCCTCTCGACGAGCCGATTCGCGCCGATCTTCTCGGCAATATCTGGGCGCAGGAATGGGGGAACATCTACGAGCTCGTCGCGCCGGCCGATGCCGACCCGGGCTACGACCTCACCGCGCAGCTCGAGGCGAAGGACATCGACGCGCTCGAGATGGTCCGCATGGGCGAGCGCTTCTTCACCTCGCTCGGGTTCGACCCGCTGCCGGAGACGTTCTGGGAGCGGTCTCTCTTCACGCAGCCGGAGGACCGCGAGGTCGTCTGCCACGCGAGCGCCTGGAACGTCGACGAGGTCGACGACCTGCGCATCAAGATGTGCATCGAGCCGACGGCGGAGGATTTCCGGACGATCCATCACGAGCTCGGCCACAACTTCTATCAGCGCGCCTACAACGACCTTCCTTATCTCTACAGGCAGAGCGCCAACGACGGGTTCCACGAGGCGCTGGGCGACGTCATCGCTCTGTCGGTCACGCCGGGATACCTGAAGGAAATCGGCCTGATCGAGGAGATCCCGCCGCCCTCGAAGGACATCGGGCTGCTGCTGCGCGACGCACTCGACTCGGTGGCATTCCTTCCGTTCGGCCTGCTGATCGACAAGTGGCGCTGGGGCGTCTTCTCGGGCGAGATCTCGCCGGCCGGATACAACGACGCGTGGTGGGACCTCCGGACGCAGTACCAGGGAATCCAGCCGCCGGAGCCGCGCGGCGAGGCATTCTTCGATCCGGGCGCGAAGTACCACATCCCGGCGAACACGCCGTACACGCGCTATTTCCTGTCATTCATCCTGCAGTTTCAGTTTCACAAGGCGTTGTGCGAGGCGGCGGGGTTCGCAGGGCCGCTGCATGAATGCTCGGTATTCGGC
>JBOGJQ010000039.1:0-1677 GCA_050745405.1 Thermoanaerobaculia bacterium
GCGATCGTCGCGTCGGTCTCGGCGGTCGCGACGCCGTAGCGCTCGAGGAGGCGCTGCGCGCGCGCGTAGTCGCCCGTCGCCTCGATCATGAGCAGCTCGGTCGCGAGCGACTCGACCGCGTCCGGCATCCGCGCCATCTCGACGCGGAACCGGCCGTCCTCCGCGGGAACGATCGCGCCGCGCTCGCGGTACCAGTTCCACTGCACCGCCGTGCCGCGCCCGTGCGCCTCGTCGAGGCCGAAGCGCATGCTGCGGAACATGAGCCCCACCATCGTGCCGAAGAGCTCCTCGCGCGAGAACGCGTCGAGGATTCCCTCGTCCATCGCGTAGAGGATGTTCCAGACCCCGACGACGTCCGCCTTCGCCTCCTCGATCGTGGAGTAGAGATCCGTGAGCAGAAGGCGCGTGTCGACGCGCTCGCCGCTCGCCGTCTCGATGATTCCCGGTCCGAGGCCATGCGAGAGCTCGTGGAAGAGCACCTCGTTGAAGTAGGCGTCGAAGTCGACGAGGTCCGTCTGGTCCTCGGCGAGCACCCGCTGCGAGATCGGCAGACCGCTCATCTCGAACTTCGCTTCCATGACGTTCTTCAGCAAGACCTTCTTCGACCCCTTCGCCTCGCGGACGCGCTCGTCGTTGGGGAGGTTGAAGGCCGACGTCTGGACGCCCGAGCGCGCGTCGCCCGCCGTGAAGATCTCCTGCACGACCCGGATCGGCGACTCCGTGCCACGGTTCGGGTTCTTGTGCTCGTCCGGGATCGGCAGGTTCTGCTCCATCGCCGGAAGATGCTGCGCGTAGATCGTGAGCTTCTCCGTCTCGGGCCGGTCGACGACCGTGACGAACGACTCGAACGCCGCCTTGTAGCCGAAGAGCTGATCCTCGTAGACCTCGTACGGTCCCATGACGACCTCGATCGCCCCCGTCAGGTCCATCCACGCGAGATCGCTCTCGAAGTAGTCGTCCGTGAAGAACGCGTCGGCGCGCTTCCGGAGGAAGTCGCGGAGCGTTGCGTTCTCCGTGAGCGCCGCCGCCTCCCGGAGCCGGTCCGCGGCCTCGGTCAGCAGATCGCGGTAGTAGACCGAGTACGGAATCGCGTAGAGGCGGTCACCCGATCGGCGGATCACGGTGTGGAGCGAGCGGAACTCCTCCTCGTCCTCGGGGTGCTCCGCGATCCAGCGCTCGAACTCTTCCTTCGTCATGTCGGGCGGGTAGTACGCCGCGCCTTCCGGCTTCGTCCCCGCGGCGAGGAGGAACGGCTCGTTCTCGGCGAGGCGGTCCCACGGCCCCTTCATCGCTCCGAAGTAGCGCCACGCCGCCGTGTGTCTCTGCGAATGGGGCGCGGCCTCAGCGAGCATCCGGTTCCACTCCGCGTTCTTCTCCGAGACCTGGAGCCAGAACAGCTTGTCCATGATCCGCGCCGCCTCGATCAGCTCGTCGACGACCGCTTTCTGCCTCGCGTCGAGGAGCGAGCGGTCGTAATCGATCGCGACGAGCGGAAGCTGCTCGAGACGCTCCTGGATGTCGGGAACGACCGCGGGGAGTCCCGGCGGAATCGGCCGCTCCGCGACGGTCGCGGGCGCGGAGACGGGGGGCGGCGGCGGGGGCGCCGCGCACGCGGCGACGAGAAGGAGAAGCGCGACGGGGAGAAGAGTGCGGTTCACGTTGTCACCTCACCAGAGT
>JBOGJQ010000040.1:0-5548 GCA_050745405.1 Thermoanaerobaculia bacterium
CCCTTGATCGGAGCACTCGGGTCGGCGGGACGACGAAGATTCGCTCTCCCGCCGAATGAGGGAGCCGTGTCACGCGCGTCCCGCCCGACCCTGATCCCTCGCTGACGCTCGGGATGACGGTCAGTACGTCGCGAGCCGCCGCATCGCTCCGGTGAGATCGTCGATCTGCGGCAGGATCGCCTCCTCGAGAGACGGCGCGTAGCCGACGAACGTGTCCGTCGCGCCGACGCGCGCTACGGGCGCGTCGAGGTATTCGAAGAGCTCGTCGGCGATGCGCGCCGCGATCTCCGCCCCGTAGCCCCAGGTGAGGCAGTCCTCGTGCGCGACGAGAACGCGGTTCGTTTTTTTCACCGAGGCCGCGATCGATTCCCAGTCGTATGGGCTCAGCGAGCGGAGGTCGATGATCTCCGGATCGAACCCCTCCGCCTCGAGCTGCCTCGTCGCGGCGAGCGACTTCTGCACGAGCGCGCCGAACGTCACGATGGTCATCTGCGAGCCCGGACGGACGACCTTCGCCTTCCCGAACGGGATCATGTAATCGGGGCCGGGGTTCGGCGCCTTGTTGTACGTCTGCCGGTAGAGGTGCTTGTGCTCGAGGAACATCACCGGGTCATCGCAGCGGATCGCCGTCCGCAGCAGCCCGTTCGCATCGAGCGCGTTGGACGGCATCACGACGCGCAGGCCCGGTGTATGCGTGAAGAGGACCTCGCCCGACTGCGAGTGGTAGATCGCGCCCTTGATGTAGCCGCCGATCGGCACGCGGACGACCACCGGCGCCTTGAAGCCGTTGTTGGAGCGCCACCGCATCGTCGCGAGCTCGTTCCGGAGCTGCATGAACGCGGGCCAGATGTAGTCGAAGAACTGGATCTCGACGACCGGCTTGAGCCCGCGGGTGGCCATTCCCACCGCTCTCCCGATGATGTTCGCCTCGGCGAGCGGCGAGTTGAAGACGCGCTCTGTCCCGTACTTGCGCTGCAGGCCGTGCGTCAGCTTGAAGACGCCGCCCTTCCCCTTGACCTCCTCCAGGACCTCCTCGCGCGAGGCATCGGCCACGTCCTGGCCGAAGACGACGATCCGCGGATCGCGCGCCATCTCCGCGTGGAGGCAGGCGTTGATCAGGTCGACCATCGTCCCCGGCGCCGCGCTCTCCTCGAACCGCGGCTCGGTCGCGAAGGCGTCCGAAGTCGGATCGACGTCGGGCGAATAGACGAAGTCGTAGACGGTCTCCGGTGCCGGTTGCGGTGTCGCGACGGCTTTCTCCGCCGCCTCGTTGACCTCGCGATCGACCTCGCTGCGAAGCCGCTCCAGCTCGTCCTGCGTCACGATCTCCTGCGACAGCAGGTAGTCGCCGAACTTCTTGAGCGGATCGCGCTCGAGCTCCGCCTGGCGCTCCGCGGCTGGACGGTAGAGCGTCTCGTCGTCGGAGAGGGAGTGCGAGTACGGCCGGATGACGTGCGCGTGGACCAGAGCCGGCCCGCGCCGCTCGCGGCAGTGCTGTACCGCCTCCTGGAGCGCGGCGTACGATTCGAAGAAGTCCGTCCCATCGCACTCGCGGACGAGCAGGTCGGGGAACGAGCGGACGAGACGCGAGATCGATCCCCCGGCCGTGTTCACTTCGACCGGAACGGAGATCGCGTAGCCGTTGTCCTCGATGAGATAGAGCACCGGGAGCTTGAGGTTGGACGCCGTGTTCAACGACTCCCAGAACTCCCCTTCGGACGTCTGTCCATCGCCGGCCGAGACGTAGACGATCTCGTCGTCCTGGTGCGCGACGAGCTTGCCGATCTCCTCGATCTGCGATGCCTTAACCGCGGCTTCCGCGGCGCCGACCCCGTGGAGGAAGTGCATCCCCGTGCACGAAGACTTCGAGATGATGTTCAGATCCGGGTGTCCCCAGTGCGACGGCATCTGCCGCCCGCCGGAGTTCGGATCGTCGTGTGCGCCCGTCGCCTCGGCGAGGATTTCGTACGGCGTCATCCCGAGCTGCACCATCAGAGCGCGATCGCGATAGTACGCGATCACCCAGTCGTACTTCGGGCGCAGGGTCATGCCGGCCGCCACGAGCACGGCTTCGTGCCCGACACCGTTGATCTGGAAGAAAATCTTGTTCTGACGCTTGAGCTGGATTTCCTTGTCGTCCAGCCGGCGCGACATGTACATCGCGCGGTAGACGTCGATCAGGGTGTCCCTGCTCAAGGCCCGGTCCTTCGTGGTCATCGTGTCAACGGCCATCCGAGGCTCCCGAGGTAGAGGGTTCTGGCATCCTAGCACACGCGTCTCGGGCGTCTTGGGCGTCTCGAGCGTCTGACGCCCAAAACGCCCAAGACGCTCAGGACGCTCGAGACGCTTCAGACGCTTTGGCCGGCTTCCGGAGCATATCCAGCAGCAGCAGCCCGATGCCGACGGAGATCGCCGAGTCGGCGACGTTGAACGCCGGCCAGTGGTGCTCGCGTCCGCCGATGGTCACATAAAAGTCGAGAAAATCGACGACCCATCCGAAGCGGAAGCGGTCGATCAGATTCCCGATCGCGCCGCCGAGGATCAGGTGAAGTCCGGTCTGGAGGAGGCGATCCGAGATCGCCGTGCGGAACGAGTAGAGAACGACGATGAAGAAGACGGCGATCGCGCCCCCGCTCAGCAGGAGCGGAACGAGAGGCGACGCCGCGCCGGATCCGAGTCCGAAGGCCGCGCCGGTGTTCTGGACGTAAACGAGGCGAAAGAAGTCGGGAATGATCTCGCGGCTCTCGTGGAGCATGAAATTCGCGAGGACCAGGCGTTTGGTCCAGAGATCGAGAGCGACGACGGCGATGACGAGGAGGAGGTAAGGAAGGCGCCCTTTCATGCGGGGACTCGGTTTCCTTTCTTCTCCTCGATCAGACGGTCGAGCTCGGTACGGAGGCGTCCGAGGATCTCGTCGTAGCGGAAGTGGCCGAGCGTCTCGGTCCCCTTCTTGAGGTTCACGAAGCTGGGGGCACACCACATGCCGAGATCGGCGTCGTCGGTCTCGCCGGGGCCGTTCACGCGGCATCCCATGACGGCGATCGTGATGTCGTGCTCCTTCGCGTACTCGGTCATCGACCGCACGTCCTCGGCGAGCTGAATGAACGCCTCGTTCTCGACCCGCGAGCACGAGGGGCACGAGATGATGTTCAGCCCCGTGTGCTCGAAGCGCGGCACCGAGCGGAACCGGCCGCTCGCGATGTCGTGGAGGATCTGCCGGCCCACCGTGATCTCCTCTCCCTTTCGCTCGAAGGGGAGAGTCAGGGAGACGCGGATCGTGTCGCCGATGCCGCGCGTGATGAGCTGCTCGAAGGCGATCCGCGTCTTGATGATCCCGTCGGGCGGCATCCCCGCCTCGGTCACGCCGAGGTGGAGGGGAACGTCGGGACGCGCCTCCGCGAAGCGGACGTTGGCGTCGATGACCTTGTTCGGATCGCTGTCCTTGAGAGAGACGAGATAGCGATGAAAGCCGAGCTCGTCCAGCATCGCGCAGTGCTCGAGAGCGGACTCGAGCATGGGCGCGATCGAATCCGAAGGATCGTGCTTTTCGAGCTTCTCCGGGTCGACCGAGCCGCAGTTCACACCGATGCGGATCGCGCAGTCGTGCTCGCGGGCGATCTCGGCCAGCCAGGCGACCTTCTCGCGGATCGGCTTCTGGCGCTCGATGTGGTAGAGGTGCCCCGGGTTGTAGCGGATCTTCTGGACGAGGGGCGCGACCTTCTCGGCGAGGCGGTAGTTTTCCTGGAGGTCGACGACGAGGTTCGCGCGCGTCAGCGGCCGGATTTTCGCCAGCGCCTCGACGTCGCGCGCGTTGTCGACGGCGACGCGGATGACCTCGCCACCGGCCGCTTCGATGAGCTGGATCTGCCGCAGCGTCGCCTCGAGGTCCTGCGTCCGCGTCGCCGCCATCGACTGGACCGCGATGGGGTGGTCCTTGCCGACCGTGACGCTGCCGATCCGTACGTTTCTCGCCTGTCTCTGCACGCTTCGGAACTCCTGTCCGGTTAACGGATTGGAGCATCAAAGATTCCGCCGCGACAGCGTATAGAATGCGCGGCCGTGCCGAAGAATAGCCTGTTTCCGGATGGTTTCCTGTGGGGGGCGTCCACGTCCGCCTACCAGATCGAAGGGTCGCCTCTCGCCGACGGTGCCGGGCCTTCGATCTGGCACCGCGCCAGCCACACGCCGGGCCGCATCCGCAACGGCGAGACGGGCGACATCGCGTGCGACCACTACCGCCGCTGGCGCGACGACGTCGCTCTGATGAAGAAAATCGGGCTGAAGGGGTACCGCTTCTCGATCTCCTGGTCGCGCATCTTTCCCGAGGGCGCGGGACGGGTGAACCAGAAGGGGCTCGACTTCTACCGCGCGCTCGTCGACGAGCTCGGCGAGAACGGCATCACCGCGATGGCGACGCTCTATCACTGGGACCTTCCGGCGGCCCTCGACGACAGGGGAGGGTGGACGAACCCCGACATCCCGAAGTGGTTCGCCGAGTACGCCTCGACGACGTATCGCGCGCTCGATCACGGCGTATCGTTCTGGGCGACGCTCAACGAGCCGTGGGTCGTCATGGACGGCGGATACCTGCGCGGCGGCCTCGCGCCGGGACATCAGAGCCCGTTCGAGGCGATGCTCGTCACGCACAATCTTCTCCTCGCGCACGGCGAAGGCGTCGCGGCTTATCGCGCGGAGGGGAAGCACCAGGTCGGCATCGTTCTCAATCTCGAGCCGAAGGAACCTGCGTCGAATTCCGCGGAGGACGTGGCGGCCATGCGCCGCGCGGATGCGTACATGAACCGGCAGTATCTCGATCCGCTCTTCCGCGGCTTCTATCCGGAGGAGCTGATCGAGATCTTCGGAGACGGGTGGCGCGACTTCCCCGCGGCGGACTTCGATGTCATCCGTCGCGACATCGACTTCCTCGGAATCAACTACTACAAGCGCGGGATCATGAAGTTCGATCCGAACGAGCCGTACGAGCGCGCGACCGCCGTCCCGCAGCGCGGCGCCGTCTGCACGATTCTCGGGTGGGAGTCGCACGCGCCCTCGCTCGAGAAGCTCCTTCTGCGCGTCGCGAACGACTACACGAAGGTGCCGCTGTACGTCACGGAGAACGGCGCGTGTTTCTACGATCCCCCCGCGGCGATCGACGGCCGCGTGGAGGATCCGCTCCGCATCGAGTATCTTCGCCGCCACTTCCTCGCGGCGTCCGAGGCGATCCGGCAGGGCGTCGATCTCCGCGGGTATTTCGTCTGGTCACTTCTCGACAACTTCGAGTGGTCACAGGGGTACGAGCCGCGCTTCGGCCTCATCCACGTCAACTACGCGACCCAGGAGCGGACGCTCAAGGAGAGCGCGAAGTTCTACGCCGAGGTGATCCAGACGAACGGGCAATCGCTCGTCAAGTAGGGCCGGCCTCTTGGGCCGGCCGTTGTGCCGGCCTTCGGCCGGCACTCAGGCCGCGGCCTCAGACCGCGCCAACGGCCGCCGCTTCGACGGCGGCCCTACCGGACGACGATCTCCGAACGCACCAGCGCGCCCGGAG
>JBOGJQ010000041.1:0-9172 GCA_050745405.1 Thermoanaerobaculia bacterium
CCACGGCTACGCGTCTGGGACCGCTTCGCGGTCCTTATGGTGAGGCCCTACCGGAACGGCACGATGTCGATCCCGGTGTAATAGTTCCGCAGAATCTGGTCGTACGTCCTCCCGCGGAACGCCATGCCGTACGCGCCGACCTGGCACATCCCCGTTCCGTGCCCCCACCCTTTTCCGAAGAACGTGTAGCGGTCCGTCCCGTCGGCGTCCTCGCTCCGCATGAAGACGAAGAGATTGTCCGGCACCTCGAGCGCGAAGCGGATCTGAATCCCCTCGAGAACGAACGTCCGTCCCCCCTCCGCGAGCACCTCCATCCGCTTCACGCGATGCGAGGCGTCGACCTCGAGCGGCCGGAGCCCTTGCAGCTCCTCGATCGGTACCCGCTCCGCGATCGAGCTCACCAGCTCGTTCTCGGTGTAGGTCCGCGTCCAGTTCGCGAACCCCGAGGTGCGGTCGAACGAGGCGCCGTCGTAGTTCGCCTCGATGATCGCCGCGACGACGCGCCCGTCCGCGTCCGCGAAGACGCGCGCGCGATCGCTCACCATCACCGGGACGCTCGCCTCCTCGCGGAAGCGTTCGCGGTAGCGGCGGAAGAGCGGAACGCCCGGCGGGAGGTCGAACCGCCGCGGATCGCCGTCCGCCGCGAGCTCCAGCCTCGTCCCGTCGATCGCCGTCACCCGCGCCTCGAGATCGTCGAGAACGCCCGTCTCGTCGAGCCACGAAAGGAGGATCGCGTAGAGCTCGGCGCGCGGCATCGTCTCGTCGAGGTCGTCCCCGGCCGCGGCCGGCGCGGGAACGACACCGTACTTGATGAGGAATGCCTGCGCCGCGGCGAGCGGCGACTCCGCGTGCGCCTCCTCGAAAAAGTACTGCCGGTCCTCGGGGAACGTCAGGACCTCGCCCGTCGCGGCGAGCGTCCACGTGCGCGCGAGGTAGTCGAGCACTTCGCCGCGATCGGCCGTTGACGGGGGCTCGACCGTCTCGGGCGCTGTCCAGCCGAGGATGCGGTTCGCCGCGTCCACGGCGGCGACGACCTCGGCCGCGCCCCACGACCCGTCCTCCGGCAAACCGGCAAGCGCAGCGAAGATCGTCGCCATCGCCTCGGTCTCGCCGGTCAGCTCGCCATCGCGGCGTCCGGCGAACGGCACCGTCTCGAGCTCCACGCACAGCGCGCGCTTCAGGTACGGCTCGTCGCGTCCGGGAAACATCGTCGAGACATCCGAGGTCGCGCCGCCGCACGTCGAGGTGAAGAGCGCGTCGATCGGCTCGCCGTCGTACGTCATGACGAGTCCCGCCGTCTCGTCGACCGCCTGATTGCTCAGGGGGTCTTCCGAGGTGAAGCCGGGATAAACCTGGCAGGAGGCCGTGGGGCAGATGTCGTATCCCTCGCTGCGGAACTGACCGAGGCGGCTCACGCCGTAGGTGCGCGCGGCGACGGCCTGCGCCTTGAGCGCTTCGATCTCCGGATAGGACCGCGGCCCGAGCTCGCCCGGGACGACGCCCTTCACGTAATCGTCGAGATTGACGTCGTTGATCACGTTCAGAAGACCGCGGTCGTTGACCCAGAGCGACGCGGCACCTCGATAGGCCTTTGCGCCAATCGCGATCGTTTCTGCGCTCGCCGGGATGACGAGGACTTCCCGCGATGCGATCGTGTACGCGTTCCCCTCGTCGTCCTCGAGGCGGAGCTCGAGGGGGAACGTCTCCGCGGCGGGGCGGCGGACGACCCAGAGTGGCGGCGGATATCCGGCGGTGAGGAGCGCGTCGCGCGCGGGATCGCCGGCCTCCTCCGATTCGAAGTCGCCGGCGAGGACGCGCCACTCTCCGGCCGCGTCCTCAGCGACCTCCACGGGCACCGTCGTCATCCCGCGCACGCGCTCGGCCTCGGCCTCGGCTTCCTCGCGCGTGGGGAGCGTCGCGACGCGCACGGTCCACCGCACCGGCTGCCCCGCGCGCGGCGGAACGGCGGTGAACCCGCGGCGCAGGGTCCACGTCGCGTCGTCCGTGACGAGGAAGTAGCCGCCTTCGGCGCGCGGAAACGTCGCGCTCTCCCGGTCGGTCAGCAGCCCGACGCGAATGCGCGGCGCGGGGATCCGCGGCGCCGCCGCGTCCGTGCGCACGAGGCCGCGCGCGTCACCCTGGGCGGGCGTGGGGGCGGGGGCGGTGGCGCACGCGGCGACGATCAGCGCGAACGCTGCGATCGAGAGAGTCCGTAACGACAGCATCGAGATCTCCGTTTGTCGTTGTTCGTTGTTCGTTGTTCGTTGTTCGTTGTTCGTTGTTCGCTGTTCGTTGTTCGTTGTTCGTTGTTCGTTGTCAGTAGTCGGTTGTCGGTTGTCGGTTGTCCGATACCCGTCCCCAGTCGTGCGCTTGTCATCCCGAGCGAAGCGAGGGATCTGGGGGCGGGTAACGTTCGCTTTCGCGCTCCCGCCCGCCCAGATCCCTCGCCTCACGGCTCGGGATGGCAGCTCCGAACCCACACCGGTCAACGGATAACGAACAACGAACAACGACGAGCGACGAGCGACTAGCGACGATCGACAAACAACGACGCGAGCCGCGCGACGCCCTCGCGCATCCGGTCGTCCGGCTCCTTTGCAAAAGTCAGGCGCATGGTGTTGCGCCCGCTTCCGTCGA
Organism: Thermoanaerobaculia bacterium; assembly: GCA_050745405.1. Classification (GTDB taxonomy): domain Bacteria; phylum Acidobacteriota; class Thermoanaerobaculia; order Gp7-AA8; family Gp7-AA8; genus JBOGJQ01. Next base: position 2,638 of record JBOGJQ010000041.1, read on the forward strand.
CGAAGAACGCGCCGCCGGGGACGTAGGCGACGCCCGCCTCGATCGCGCGCGGCACGAGCGCGGCCGCGTCGACGTCGTCCTCGAGCGTCACGAACGTGAAGAGTCCGCCGCGCGCGCGCGTCCACGTCGCACGTCCCGCGAAGTGCTCGGCGAGCGCGTCCATCAGCACGGCGCCGCGGTCGCGGTAGAACGCGCGGACGCGCGCCACCTGCGCCGGAAGCTCGCCGCGCGCGCAGAACGCCTCGACGATCGACTGGTCGAGCATCCCGCCGCAGAGGTCCGCCGCCTCCTTCGCGAGCTGCACGCTCCGGAGAAGCGCGGGCGAGCCGGCGATGAACCCGCATCGAAGGCCCGGCGCGAGAATCTTCGAGAACGATCCGAGGTAGACGACGCTCGCGAAGTCCGGATCCCCGGCGGCGATCGGCGTCGTCTGCGCGGCCGCCTCGTCGTCGAACGCGAGCTCGCCGTACGGATCGTCCTCGATCACGATGATCCCCGCTTCTCGCGCGATCGCGAGCACCTCGGATCGGCGCGCCGCGGCGAGGAGCCGTCCGGACGGGTTCTGGAAGTTCGGAATCGTGTAGAGCGCTTTCGCGCGCCGCCCCTCGTGCTGAAGCCGCGCGAGCGTCTCGCGCAGCGCGTCGGGAACGAGGCCCGCGTCGTCCTGCGCGACGCCCGCGAGCTCCGCGCGGCGGCCGTGAAACGCCGAAAGGCCGCCGACGTACGTCGGCAACTCGACGAGGACGACGTCACCCGGATCGAGGAGCACGGTCGCGAGGAGATGGAGCGCCTGCTGGGATCCGGTCGTGACGAGGACGTTCGCGTCGGTCGCGTTCATGCCGCGCGAGCGCGCGATCGCGGCGATCGCCTCGCGCAGGCGCGGCAGCCCCGGCGTCGGGCCGTACTGCAGCGCGACCTCGCATCGCTCCGCGATCACCTCGCGCGCGATCTCCGCGATCGTCTCCGCCGGAAACGTCCGCGGGCTCGGCGCGCCGCCGGCGAACGAGATCACGCGCGGGTCGCCGAGAAGGTGGGCGAACGCGCGGATCGCCGACGGGCGGAAGTTCCGGGCGTCGGCGGAGAGAAGGTCGTCAGACACCAGCGGCGGCGGCATGGGGCGTCTCCGGGCGGGGAACGACGGCGGCGACCAGGGCGGCGAGGAGCCAGGCGCCGACCAGAGCCGCGACGGCGGTGTTGAGCAGCGACAGGACGATGCGCACCGGGAGAAACGCGATGTCGAATCCGGGGACGGCCGAGGCCATGTCGATGCCGATCGAGAAGCCGGCGATGACCGATCCGACCGCCGACGACACCGCGAAGAAGATGATCGCGATCAGAACGATCGTTCCGGTGCGCCCGCGGAACGCCGCTCGGCCCCGCCGCATCGCCTCGGCCAACCCGGCGTCCGTCGCCACGCACTCGATCAGCGCGACCTGCGACCAGACGAAGACCACGAGCGCGAGCACGATCGCGAACAGCGTGATGAGCACCGCCCCGAGACACGTGAGGACGATCGCGCCGGGACTCTCGCGAAAGACGACGAGCATCAGGAAGAGCGGCAGGATCGGGATCAGAAGGACGAGCGAATACGCCCCCCAGACGATGTTGTAGATCCAGAAAAAGCGCCAGCCGAAGCGCTTTGCCTCGCCCCACCATCGCTCCGGCGTGAACCAGCGGAAGTCGCGGCGCGACGCGGCGGCGGCGGGCGCCGCACGCTCCGCGCCGACGTAGCAGCCGATGACGCCCGCCTGGACGAACGCGTGCACGAGAACGCCGACGAGCATCGCGAGGCTCACCAGAGCGACCACGTACACGATGAGCACGGGCGACATCCCCAGAATCCCCTCGGCGATCGCCTCGGCCATCGCGTCGGGGTTTTCCGAGAGCTCGCCGAGGGTGGCGAGCCCGAGGCCGCCGGCGAAAACCGGCAGGAGAGCGCCGAAGAGCGTCGCGAGGACGACCAGGATGATCAGCACGTTCTCGGCGATCCGGATGAGAACGAGCGGCCAGTTCGCGAGGGCGTTGTCGATCCCGCGCCGCGAGGCGTCGCCGACTCCCCGCATGTCAGATTCCGCGCCCCGCCACCGTCTGCCGGTAATCGCTCTGCGCCGAGATCACGACGGGAACGGTCATCTCGTACAGGCGGCTCCGCAGACGCGCGCCGATGCGGTCCTCGAGCCGCTCGTCCGCATCGCGGCGCCCCTCGTCGAGGTAGTTCGACGTGAAGATCGTCGCCTTCACGTCGTTGTAGCGGCTGTTGATGATGTAGTACAGGATGTCCTGGACGAACGCCGTCGGCTTCTGCGAGCCGAGCTCGTCGAGCACGAGCAGGTCCGCCTCGAGCAGAGGGTGGAGGATCTCCGACTTCTTCGGAGCGTCGCCGGACTCGAACGACGCCTGCAGGTCCTGGACGAGCTCCTGGAAATTGCGGAACAGGAGCTTGCCCGGTTTGTCCTGCGCGATGATCTCCTGCAGCGCGGCGACGGCGAGGTGTGTCTTCCCCGTTCCGCAGCCCCCCATGATCAGCAGGCCCCGGTCGTCGGCCGGCCAGCAGTCGACGAATTCCGCGACGCGCCGCCGCGCCGCGGCGAGCGACAGGTCGTTCCGCTCGTGAAACCCGCCGAGCGTGCAGTGGAGGTACCGCTTCGGGATCCGCGCCGCCCCGATCCGGTGTCTCTTCTTCGTTCCCTTCTGGCAGGAGCACGGCTCGGCATCGAGAGATCCGGCGGCCGTGATCCAGCCCGATCCACTGCACCGGGGGCACGTCTGGGGAGGGGCCTGGAGCATGGGTCAGATGTTACCGCAGGGGCGTCTCGAGCGTCTTGGGCGTCTTGGGCGTCTTGGGCGTCTAGGGCGTCTAGGGCGTCTTGAGCGTCTAGGGCGTCTAGGGCGTCTAGGGCGTCTAGGGCGGTCTAGGGCGTCTAGGGCGTCTAGGGCGTCTTGAGCGTCTGCAGGCTGCTCGTGTCGAAGTCCGCGTCATCCTGAGCGAGGTTGGAGGGGTGGGTGTGAGCGAAGGATCTCCTCAGCCGCGTCTCGCTCTCGCGAGTCTGAGTCGCAGCTGAGGAGATCCTTCCTCGCTTCGCTCGTCAGGATGACGGCGCTACTCCTGAAGACCCCGAAGACGGCCTAGACGGCCTAGACGCCCAAGACGCCCAGGACGCCCAGGACGCCCAGGACGCCCAAGACGCCCAAGACGCCCAAGACGCTCGACGCGATATACTCGCTCCTCGTTCTAGAATCGTGAGTGCTCTCGTTCCGTTCCTGTTGCAGCGCCCGGAAGCGTTCGCTTTCCTGCAGCCGACCGATCTCGGGCGTACGCTCTTCGACCTGTTCGGTAATCCCGACCAGGTCCTGCCCAAGCCCTATAAGATCTTCTTCGCGGACGAGCTGAGACCGCCGCTGCTGGGGTTTCCCGTCAGCGACTCGGCGGCGATGCACGAGCTCGAGGCGCGGTTCGAGCGCTGGGTGGGCGACGAGATCGCCTTCAACCTCGACCGCGGCTATCAGCGCGACAAGGTCCAGTCCACATTCACGGCGTACGTCCAACACGCGGTCCGGATGGCCGAGAACGCCCTGCTGTCGAACCTGCTCGCCGACTACCACGCCGTCTTCTGGCTCGGCCACTCGTTCCACCTCGCGCGCGCCTTCTCGATGATCCCGCGCAAGGTCACCGCGCTCGATCCCCAGACGGGCAAGACGCAGGGCGACGCGATCAAGTACCGCATTTACGCCAAGTGGGCGGCGGAGATGCGCGAGCAGATGGCGCAGCTCGCCCGCCGCACCGCGCCGATCCTCGACGGCGAGGAAGAGCGAGGCCTCCAGTTCTTCCGTCTGCTTCAGGAGAACCTTCTCATCCTGACCGAGGAGTTCATCAGCCCGGACCTGCGGGAGCTGCGCTCGTTCGTCCTGGGATATCTCCACCGCGACTTCCAGGCGTTCCGCGAGACCTTCGAGCGGCTTCACGCGGTCACGGGCGAGCTGCAGAAGCGCGACGCCGTCTTCCGGAACTCGCTGGTCCTGTTCGGTGCGAGCGCGGCCGAACGGATCCCGCTCGGGCTTCTCCTCGACGCGCGCTTCCAGGTGTTTCTCTTCTCCCACCCCTCGGTCGAGGCGCAGTTCAACCGCGACGAGCGCGAGCAGATGCAGTCGATCGCGCGCCGCGTCTGCGAGTTCACCGTCCTCCACCAGCTCCGGCGGGCGATCGTCTGGATGACCGTCGCGCCCGACGGCGAGGTCCTCCCCGCCGACCGCCGCGGCCCGAACTACGCCCGTTCGACCCGTCCGCTCGACTTCGGCCGCTCGGGCGTCGTCGATCCGATGGTCCACCGCTTCGGACTGATCTACGACATCACCTCGTTCTCCGAGACGCTCGGCAATCTCGCGCGCGCGGGACGCGGGCAGGAGCTCAACTCGTACCGTCAGATGCTCCTCTTCCAGCGGAAGATCGAGCTCATCGCCGAGCGCCACCGGCTCCTCTTCGAGAAGTTCCTCGGGGACGGCGCGCTGTACACCACGCGGCGCGCCCTGAGCCTCGTCCGCGGGGCCGCCGAGCTCCAGCGGTTCTACGGCGAGATGCGCCGGAAGGGGTTCGCCTTCGACCGCGGGATGCGGATCGCCGTCAACTACGGCTATTACCGTCTTCTCCCGATGAAGCCGCGCCCCGACTCGCCGGAGCGGATCACGGAGTTCTACGGCCCCGGCGTCGTCGAGCTCTCCCGCCTCACGACGGGGAAGGCGACCAAGGAGATCGAGGAGATCCAGACGTTCCTGATGGCGCACGGCTACGAGTCGAGCGCGGTGCAGCAGTTCTTCGCGCCGCTCGCGCGCGGGGTCGACGTCGTCGACCATTCGCAGCACGAGCGCGAGTTCTTCGCGTACATCAACGCGAACGGCCACCTCGTCAACGAGGGGATCGTCGCCTCGTGGTCGCTCGTCCAGGAGCTCTCCTCCGAGCTCGTCGCGGAGGGCCTCCCCCTCTTCCGTCTCGGCGCGCCGTGGGGCAACTACGTCGGCTTTACAGCCAGCGTGGAGGGGTTCGACCACATCGGCCTCCGCCTTCTCGGGGCGGTCTCGCTCAAGGGGCTGGCCAACGTCGAGATCGCGGAGATCGTCGCGTTTCCCGAAGGAGCGGCGACGGCGGAGCCGATCGATCCCGTCGAGGCGCTCGTCTCGCTTCTCCGGCAGCAGTATCACGAGCGCCCCACGTCCCGGAGCGGAAAGACGGTGTCGCTCGCCGACACGAGCACGCGCGAGCGAAAGGTCGAGCACGCGATCGTCCTCTGCGCGATCAACGACGAGTCGTCGGATGAGGGCGTGAACGTGCTTCTCGGCGAGTGGGACCCGGTCGCCGACGAGGTCCGCCGCTCGATCTACGTCCCCGTCTCCTACCTGTACAACCTCGGACTCGCGATGCCGCTCACACCCCAGGCCGTGGAAGAGCGGAAGCGGGCGCTCCACGATTTTTACAAGCGCATGACCGAGGTCGAGAACGTGCTCGAAGACCGCGGCGTCCCCCTCAGCCGCGGCGAAGGCACCGTCGCGTTCCTCCTCGGCGACGTGGTCGAGAAGCTGTAACGCGCATGACGAGCCCCGCGATCGAGCGCACCGATCTCCCCCTCCCCCTGTTCCGCCGCGGCAAGGTCCGCGACGTGTACGACCTCGACGACGCGCTCCTGTTCGTCGCGACGGACCGGATCTCGGCCTTCGACGTCGTCCTCTCCCCCGGCATTCCGGACAAAGGGGCGATCCTGACGCAGATCTCGAACTTCTGGTTCGGCCATTTCGCAGACGTCGAGAATCACCTGCTCGAGACCGGGTTCGCGAGGATGCCCTCCGAGGTGCGGGCGCATCCCGAGCTGGAGGGACGGAGCGTGCTCGTGAAGAGGTGCGAGCTCGTTCCAATCGAGTGCGTCGCGCGCGGGTATCTCGCGGGTTCGGGGCTGAAGGAGTACCGCGAGCAGGGGACCGTGTGCGGGATTCCGCTCGAGGAGGGGCTCGTCGCGGGGACCCGCCTGCGCGAGCCGATCTTCACTCCCGCGACGAAGGAAGAGACCGGCCACGACATCAACATCGCTTTCGAGGAGATGGTCGCGCGCGTCGGGGCGGATCTCGCGGGGACACTGCGCGCGCTCACTCTCGACATCTACGGCCGCGCCGCGGCGTACGCGGCCGCGCGGGGGATCATCATCGCGGACACGAAGTTCGAGTTCGGCCTCCTCGACGGCCGCATCGTCTGGATCGACGAGGCGCTCACCCCCGACTCGTCGCGCTTCTGGCCGGCCTCCGAGTACCGGGCGGGCGCGAATCCGCCGTCGTACGACAAGCAGTACGTCCGCGACTGGCTCGAGATGACGGGGTGGAACAAGACGCCGCCCGCGCCCGATCTCCCGCCGGACGTCGTCGAGAACACGCGCCGGAAGTACCTCCAGGCGTACCGGCAGCTCACCGGGCGGGAACTGTAGTGTGGCCGCGGCGTCTCGCCGCGAGCCCTCCGGCGCCGGGACCGCGAAGCGGTCCAAGACGCGTAGCCGTGGGT
>JBOGJQ010000042.1:0-7829 GCA_050745405.1 Thermoanaerobaculia bacterium
ACCACCGGCTACCCTCCTCCGCGCCTCCGGCGCGGCTAACGCTGAGCCCGAGCAAGCCGCATCAATTCTCGATGTTTCTTGGAAGATCGAGGTGGGCGGGCGCTTCGCTCCTCAGAATGACGGCTCCAAATGGTCACGATCGGTGGGAGGATGAATGAGACGGTTTGCTCGTACGGTGCTGCTCCTTTCCCTCGCGACGACGATCGCGACGGCGCAGGTTCCTCAGACGGAGAAAGCGATGGAGATCGATCTCGGCCCGTCGATCGAGAAGCTCGAGCGCGAGATGGTCGCGCGACACGGCGAGGACGTTCGCGAGCGTCTCGCGCGCGGTCTCGAGCAGATCGCGGCGTTCTGGCGTCCTTCGGACGGCGGCGCGGCGGCGTTCGAGGCGTTCGTCCGGGCGAACTTCGCGGCGACGACCGAGGTCCGCGATGCCATGTTCGACCGGCTCCAGATCGCGTTCGAGCAGATCGACGGCCTGATGCTCGAGGCGGTCCGCGAGCTCCGCATGCACGCCGATCTCGATCGCGGTCCGATCCTCCCTTTCGACCAGATCCTCGCCGGCTACGACCCCTCGGCGCACCTCAATGATGATTTCTTCGAGAACAAACTCGCGTTCATCGTCCTCCTCAACTTCCCGCTGACGACGCTCGAGGACCGGATCGAGAACGCCGACGAATGGTCGCGTCGCGAGTGGGCCGAGGTCCGCCTCGCGCAGCGGTTCAGCCGGCGCGTCCCGGCGGAAGTGAACCTCGCCATCGCGGAAGCGTCCGCGGAGGCCGATTCGTATATCGCCGAGTACAACATCTGGATGCACCATCTCGTCGATGAGGACGGCGAGCGCCTCTTCACGCCGAAGATGCGCCTCCTTTCCCACTGGAACCTGCGCGACGAGCTGAAGGCCGACTACGCCGACCCGCACGCTCTCGAAAAGCAGCGCATGATCCAGAAGGTCATGGAGCGGATCGTGACGCAGACGATTCCCGCGGTCGTCATCGACAATCCGCGCGTCGACTGGAATCCCTTCACGAACGAAGTCCGCGTGTCGGACGTCGTCGATTACGATCCCGAGGCCATCGAGCCTCTCCCCGAGACGGTCACGAACGCGCCGGAGCCGAACGAGCGCTATGCGCAGCTTCTCGGGGTGTTCCGCGCGAACAAGCTGGCCGACCCCTATTCACCGACGGCCCCGACGCTGATCGCGCGCCGGTTCGACGAGGGGCGCGAGCTCCCCGAGCCGCGCGTCCGCGCGATGTTCGAGAGTGTGCTGGCCTCGCCGCTCGTGCCGCGCGTCGCGGCGCTCATCGAAGAGCGTCTCGGGCGCGAGCTCGAGCCGTTCGACATCTGGTACCCCGGCTTCCGCTCCCGCGGCGCGTACACGGAAGGACAGCTCGACGCGATCACGCGCGAGAAATATCCGACGGCCGAGGCGTTCGCGCGCGACATCCCGAACATTCTGCGGAAGCTCGAGTTCGCGCCGGAGACGGCGGACTACGTCGCGTCGATGATCGAGGTCCATCCCGCGCGCGGCTCGGGCCATGCCTTCGGCGCCGGCCGCCGCGGCGATGAGGCCTACCTCCGGACGCGCGTCGGCCCCGAGGGTATGGATTACAAGGGCTACAACATCGCCGTCCACGAGCTCGGCCACAACGTCGAGCAGGTCCTGTCGATGAATCGTATCGACCATACTCTCCTGCAGGGCGTGCCGAACACGGCGTTCACCGAGGCGCTCGCGTTCGTCTTTCAGGGACGCGATCTCGAGCTGCTCGGGTTGACGACGCCGGACGAGGCGAGTCGTGCCCTCGATACCCTCGCGACGTTCTGGGGGACGTACGAGATCGCCGGCGTCGCGATGGTCGACATGGCCGTCTGGCACTGGATGTACGACCATCCGGACGCGACGCCCGCGGAGCTCCGCGATGCCGTCGTCGCGATCTCGAAGGACGTCTGGAACCGTTACTACGCTCCCGTCTTCGGCGAGCGCGACGTCGTCCTCCTCGGCGTCTATTCGCACATGATCCAGTCGACGCTCTACCTGCCGGACTATCCGCTGGGATACCTCATCGCGTTCCAAGTCGGCCGGCAGATGGAGGAGGCGGGAACGATCGGGCCGGAGTTCACGCGGGTCGCGACGATCGGCGACGTGCTGCCGGACCTGTGGATGCGGCAGGCGGTCGGCGCGCCGGTCGGCTCCGAGGCATTGCTCGAAGCGACCGGACGCGCGTTGGAGGCGGTGGAGTAGGGCAATGTGGGCGCGCCGTCCCGGCGCGCACCCTTCAGAGGGTGACGCTGGCGCCGGAGGGCTCGCGGCGAGACGCCGCGGCCACGCGACTACATCGTCGTCGTGCCGGCCGTATCCGTCGTGCCCGTCGTGTCCGTGCCGGTCGGCATCGCGCCCGGCGCCGGATTGACGTCGGTCAGCCAGTACGCCTCCTCGGTCGCGTGGACGACGGCGGTAATGGCCGATCCGTCCGCCGGAAGCTCCGCGACGTTCTGGCCGCGAACCTCGTAGGACATCGTCATCGCCGCCATGTAGCCGGGAATCTCCTCGTGATCGACCGTGAGCTGATTCGTGGCGGGATCGCGGCTGACGATCACCCCCTCGAGGTCGTAGGTCTTCTCTTCGATCTGGGGTTCGGCGTCGGTTCCGGCCGGGACCTCTTCGCGCGCGCATCCGGCGAGGGCGAGAATGGCAATCGTCAGAATCATGAGCTTCCGCATGGGCTCCTCCTTCGTGGCGGCGCAGTCCACCAGAATGACGCGTTCCGTGTCAAGGAGCCGCGGGCGCGATATCCTCCGCGCATGCTGCCGCAGGGAACGTTCGACGGACGCGTCGCTCTGATCACGGGGGGCGGGACCGGCATCGGCTTCGCCATCGCGTCGCATCTGGCCGGTCTCGGCGCGCGCGTGCTCCTCGCGAGCCGGAGCCGCGAGCATCTCGATCCGGCCGCGGAGCGGATCCGCGCCGCGACGGGACGCGCCGACGCGGCCGCCGGGTACGAGCTCGACGTGCGCGACCCGGAGGGGGTCGAGGAGACGATCCGGCGCGCGGTCGCGGAGCACGGCGGCATCGACATCCTCGTCAACAACGCCGCCGGGAACTTCGTCATCAAGGCCGAGGAGCTGTCGCCGAAGGGATGGAACGCCGTCGTTGGGATCGTCCTCAACGGCACGTTCTACTGCAGCGCCGCCGCGGGACGCGCGATGATCGCCGCCGGCCGCGGAGGCGCGATCCTGAACGTCATCGCGAATTACGCCTGGACGGGCGCGCCGGGAGTCGTGCATTCGGCGTCGGCGAAGGCGGGCGTGCTCGCGATGACGCAGACGCTCGCCGTCGAATGGGCGCGCCACAAGATCCGCGTGAACGCGATCGCCCCCGGCCCGGTGAACACCGAAGGCGCCGCGACGAAGCTCTTCCCGGACGAGCGCATCGCCGAGGGCATCCGGAAAACGATTCCGCTGCGACGTTTCGCCGAGCTCGAAGAGGTTGCGAACGCCGCGGCGTACCTGCTGTCGGACTACGCCGCGTATGTCACCGGCGCGTCGTTCGTCATCGACGGCGGCCAGTGGTTGTCGGGGGCGGATTACTGGAGCCGCTTGCGAGAGATGAGTCGGTGATTGGTTGTCAGTTGTCAGTTGTCGGAGCGCGTCATCCTTCTCATGGAAGGATGACGACGTATCCTATTGAATGACCGACAACCGACAACCGACAACCGGCTACCGGTTTCCTCTCCTGTTCACGATCGACATGAACTCCTGACGCGTCCGCTCGTCGCGGAGGAAGTTCCCGCGGAGGACGTTCGTCTCCATGAACGACGATTCCTGCTCGACGCCGCGCATGACCATGCAGAGGTGCGTTCCGCCCATCCAGACGGCGAGCCCCTGCGGCTCGAGGATTTTCTCGATCGTGTCGGCGACGTCGTGGGCGAGGTGCTCCTGACTCTGGAGCTTCCGCATGTGCAGCTCGACGATCCGCGGGATCTTCGACGCGCCGATGATCCACTGGGTCGGAATGTAGCCGACGATGAAGTGCCCGAAGAACGGCAGGATGTGATGCGCGCAGAGCGTTTTGTACGTCCCGCCGATGACGACGAGGTTCTGGCACTGCTCGTCGGCGACGGTGCACGCCTGGCGGAACAGAGTCGTGAGCTGCGCGACGTCCGTGTAGTCGTACCCGCTCGTCATCGTGACCAGCGACTCGGCCCACCGGCGCGGCGTGTCGAGGACGTTCTCGTCCTCGAGGTCGACGTGGAGGAGGCGCAGGACTTCCTGGAGGTGGATCTGCAGTTTTTCCTTGTCCACCGAAGGACGCGGGCCGACGAGCAGGCCGCGATCGTCGAGGATCGCGTCCGCCTCCCGCGCCTTCGCCAGCGTCTCGTTGCTGCTCCTCGCGATCCCGACCACGTTGCCGCCCCCTTTTTTCCGGTTCTTCTTGGTCATTCGATGCCTCGCGCCCGGCCGCGTGTCATATCACAACACCTCGGTTGGCATTGACACTGAATGACCATTCATTCAGACTCGGGACCAGGCCCGGGACGCAGGGAGGCGATCATGGCAGAGATCCGCACCAAAGCCGCCGACGAGGCGATGGAAGTCGCCGAGGCGAGTCGCGAGACGGAGTGGGAAAAGCCTTCGTTCGTGGGCGGTCTCTTTCTGGGCGACCTCCGCCTCGACCTGATTCACCCCTTCCCGGAGCAGAACCCCGACGACAAGGCGATCGGCGACGAGTTCCTGCGGAAGCTCGAGAGCTTCCTCGCCGAGAACGTCGACGCCGGCGAGATCGACCGGACCGGCGAGTACCCGCCCGAGATCTTCGAAGGGTTCCGGCAGCTCGGCGCGTGGGGGATGAAGATCCCGAAAGAGTACGGCGGGCTGGGCTTCAGTCAGGTCAACTACAACCGCGCGGTCGCCCTGGTGGCGACGTGGTGCGGGTCGTCGGTCGCGTGGCTCTCGGCGCACCAGTCGATCGGGGCGCCGCAGCCGCTCAAGCTGTTCGGCACGCCGGAACAGAAAAAGAAGTACCTGCCGCGGCTCGCGGCCGGCGCGATCTCGGCGTTCGCGCTCACCGAGCCGGGCGTCGGCTCGGACCCCGCGCAGATGACGACGACTGCGACGCCGACCGAGGATGGGTCGGGCTACCTGCTGAACGGCGAAAAGCTGTGGTGCACGAACGGCCTCCGCGCGGAGCTCGTCGTCGTCATGGCGCAGACCCCGCCGAAGGTCGTGAAGGGACGCGAGCGGAAGCAGATCTCGGCGTTCATCGTCGAGACGGACACGCCGGGGTTCGAGGTCGCGCACCGCTGCCAGTTCATGGGGCTTCGCGGGATGGGGAACGTCCTGCTTCGCTTCAAGGACGTTTTCATCCCGAAGGAGAACCTCCTCTGGGCGGAAGGGCAGGGGCTGAAGCTCGCGCTGATCACGCTGAACACGGGGCGGCTGACGATTCCCGCGGGGTGCGCGGCCGGCGCGCGCCGGTCGCTCGAGATCGTCCGCGACTGGGCGAACGCGCGCGTGCAGTGGGGGCAGCCGATCGGACGGCACGACGCGATCGCGGGCGAGATCGCGTGGATGGCCGCGCACACGCTCGCCCAGGAAGCGATCGTCTGGCTCACCTCCGGGCTCGCCGACCGCGGCGACGTCGACCTCCGTCTCGAGGCGGCGATGGCGAAGCTGTTCAACACCGAAGTGACGTGGCAGATCGTGGACAAGCTCGTCCAGATCCGCGGCGGCCGCGGCTACGAGACCGAGCATTCGCTCGAGGCGCGCGGCGAGACGCCATGGCCGGTCGAGCGAATGATGCGCGACATGCGCATCAACCGGATCTTCGAGGGAACGAGCGAGATCCAGCACCTCTTCATCGCGCGCGAAGCGGTCGACCCGCACATGCAGCGCGCGGGCGCGATCCTGAAGCCCGACACTCCCGCGGGCGTGAAGGCGGCGATGACCGCCAAGGCGGGCGCGCACTACGCCGTCTGGTATCCGAGCCTCTATGCCGGCTGGTCGCGCAAGCCGAGCTACGGCGAGTTCGGACGCCTTTCCGGCCACATGGCCTACGTCGACCGCACCTCGCGCCGCCTCGCCCGCTCGATCTTCCACGCGATGATGCGCCACCAGGCGAAGCTCGAGCGGAAGCAGCGGGTCCTGTTCCGGATCGTCGACATCGGCGTCGACCTGTTCGCGATGTGCGCGACGATCAGCTACGCGACGCACCTCGCGAAGGTCGGAGGCGCCGAGAAGAACGCGCCGGAGCTCGCGGACGTCTTCTGCCGCGAGGCGCGGAAGCGGATCGAACGGACGTTCGACTCGCTCTTCGACGACGATGACGAGATCGAGTACCGCGCCGCGAAGAAGCTGCTCGAGGGGGAGTACCGCTGGCTCGAGGGGCAGCTCGTCGAAGGCGTCGCGCCGACCCCGGAGCAGGTCGAGGCGGCCGTCGCGGATCTGAGCCGATAGGACAAATAGGACGAATGGGACGTATAGGACCGGCGCTGCATTAGGCCCGTCCTATTGGTCCTATACGTCCTATTTCGCTGGCAGCGACGCGAAAATCGACTTTCCCGCGAACACCGCCGCGTCGCACAGCTCCTCTTCGATCCGGATGAGCTGGTTGTACTTCGCCATGCGGTCGCTGCGCGAGGCCGAGCCGGTCTTGATCTGTCCCGCGTTCGTCGCGACGGCGAGGTCCGCGATCGTCGAGTCTTCCGTCTCGCCGGAACGGTGCGAAATGACCGACCGGTAGCCGGCGCGCTTCGCCATCTCGATCGCCTCGAGGGTCTCCGTGAGCGTCCCGATCTGATTCACCTTGATCAGAATGGCGTTCGCGACGTTCTCCGCGATCCCGCGGGCGAGGATCTCCGGGTTCGTCACGAACAGGTCGTCGCCGACGAGCTGGACGCGCGAGCCCGTCTTCCTGGTCAGCTCCGCCCACCCCTCCCAATCGCCTTCCGCGAGGCCGTCCTCGATCGACACGATCGGGTACTTCTTCATCAGCTCTTCGTAGTAGCCGATCATCTCGGCGCTCGACAGGGTCTTTCCCTCGCCGGCGAGCGTGTACTTCCCTTTCTCTCCGAACTCCGAGGCGGCGACGTCGAGCGCGAGCCAGATCTGCTCGCCCGGCTTGTATCCCGCCTTCTCGATCGCCTTCAGGATGAAGTCGAGTGCCTCGGAATTCGCCGACAGGTTCGGCGCGAAGCCGCCCTCGTCGCCGACGGCCGTCGTGAGGCCCTTCTCGTGGAGCAGCTTCTTGAGCTGATGGAACGTCTCGACGCCGGCGCGGAGCGCGTCGGCGAACGAAGGAAACCCCGCCGGTACGATCATGAACTCCTGGACGTCGAGGTTGTTGTCGGCGTGCGCGCCGCCGTTGATCACGTTCATGAGCGGGACGGGGAGCGTTCGCGCGCCGGGTCCTCCGAGGTAGAGGAAGAGGGGGAGGCTGGAGGCTTCGGCTGCCGCGCGCGCGACGGCGAGGGAGACGCCGAGGATCGCGTTCGCGCCGAGCTTTTCCTTCGACGGCGTACCGTCGAGCTGTTTCATGAGCAGATCGATCATCGCCTGCTCGCGCGCGTCCATCCCTTCGACCTCCGCGGAGATCGTCTCGTTCACGTTCTCGACGGCGTGGAGCACGCCCTTGCCGAGATAGCGCTTCTTGTCGCCGTCGCGGAGCTCGAGGGCCTCGCGGGAGCCGGTCGAGGCGCCGGAGGGAACCGCGGCGCGCCCCAGCGCCCCCGAGTCGAGCATTACGTCGACCTCGAGCGTCGGATTGCCGCGGGAGTCGAGGATTTCACGAGCGAAGACTTCGGTGATCTTGTACATGGCGCGCGAAACTATAT
>JBOGJQ010000043.1:0-11675 GCA_050745405.1 Thermoanaerobaculia bacterium
GCGTCATGCACATCGATGGCAACATGGTTCATGGCCGGTCCTCCTGTTTGGGCCTCGAGCCCGCGTTAGATGGGCGCACGATACCGTGACGCCGTTTAGGAGGCCGGCCTACTCATCGTCTCTGGGGGCGGGAACGCAGGATCGCGCGCACCCACCCCCAGATCCCTCGCCTCACGGCTCGGGATGACAGCTACCGAACAACGAACAACGAACAACGAACAACTACAGCTCTCGATACAACCGATCGTACTCTCCCGCCGAAGCGCCCCACGAAAAGTCGCGGGCCATCGCGTTCCGCTGCAGGTGGCGCCAGAGATCGCGGTCGCGATAGGCCATCCGCGCGACGAGGAGCGCCTGCGCGAGGGCGTCCTCTTCGGCGCGGCGGAAGGCGAAGCCCGTCGCATCGTCCGAGTTGGATCCGTCCCACGGCGTCACGGTGTCGGCGAGACCGCCTGTCGCGCGGACGACGGGAAGGGTGCCGTAGCGGAGCGCATAGAGCTGGCTCAAACCGCAGGGCTCGTAGCGCGACGGGACGACGAGCGCGTCGGCGCCCGCGATGATCCGGTGCGCGAGCGGCGTGTCGAAGCGGGTCCACACCGCGACCGCATCGGGGTCGGCCTCCGCCTCGCGACGGAGCTGATCCTCGAGATCGGGCTCTCCGGTCCCGAGCACCGCGATCTGCCATCCTGCGGCGACGAGGCGCGGGATCATCGGGATGAATAGATCGAAGCCCTTCTGCTCGACGAGACGCGAGATGGCGGCGAGGAGGGGCGCTCGCGGCGTCGGCGCGAGCCCGCCCGCCGCGCGAAGCGCGCGCTTGCACGCCGCTTTGCCCCGCAGGTCGCGCGCTCCGTACTTCGCCGCCGTCCACGCGTCGCTCTCCGGATCCCACTCGCTCTCGTCGATCCCGTTCAGGATCCCGCGCAGCTTGTGCGCGTTCTGCCGCAGCAGTCCGTCGAACCCGGCACCGTACTCCGGCCTCTGGATCTCGGCGGCGTAGGTCGGCGACACGGTCGTGACGCGGTCCGCGAACACGATCCCGCCCTTCATCAGCACGAGATCGCCGTAATACTCGAGCGCGTCGGAGCTCCAGTACTCCGCGCGAAGGCCGAGAACGGCGAAACGGTCGGCGCCGTAGCGCCCCTGGTAATTCAGATTGTGGATCGTGTAGACCGAGCGCGCGCCGTAAAAGTGATGCGTCCACCGGAGGCCGGAGTGGAGATAGATCGGGAGGAGCGCCGCCTGCCAGTCGTGCGCGTGGACGACGTCGACCTTCAGATCGAGCCGCTCCGCGGCGGCGATCACGGCGCGGCAGAAGAAAGTGAACCGCTCGAGGTTGTCGTCCACACCATCTTCGCGTCCCCAGTACAGCCCCGGGCGATCGAACAGCGCGTCGTTGGCGATGAAATAGACCGGGACGTCGCTTCCCGGGAGTACCGTTTCGAAGATCTCGTAATCGGCGGCCCAGTTCCCCCATGCCATTCGCGCCCCTCCGCGGGACGCCAGCGGAATGCCGTGCCGATCGCAGTAGCCGCGCACGTCGCGGTACAAGGGGCAGAAGACGACGACCTCGTGACCGAACGCGCGGAGAGCCTTCGGCAGAGAGCCGCAGACGTCGCCGAGGCCGCCGGTCTTCGCGAACGGCGCCACCTCGGCCGATGCGAACAGGACGCGCATGTCAGCAGACCGGCCACGGACGTGGCCGCCTGAATATCGTCCGCCGCGCTTCGGTTGTGATAGCGTGACGCGCGTCAGCACATTGCATTCGTTCATTGGATTCGCGGGCGGGACTTCGAGGCGAATCTCCCTCCGTACGGAGGCAGAGCACGACCCTCGACCTTTGTGAACCCGTCATGGGTTGCCTAGCAACCGAACGCCAGTAGCGCCAGACTCCGCCTGCGATGAGGACGCCGCGCCCTTCACCGGACGCGGCGTTCTCTTCTTCGGGGTCCCTCATTCGAACGACGGTCCGTACAGCGCCGCGTTCAGCAGCAGAGGAAGCGTTCCGCGCCAGAACGAGCGGAAGTTCGGCTCGCCGGCGAACGTGATCACTTTCCCGCGTCCGACGTGCTCGACGACGAGCCACGACGACCCCTGCAGGCGCTCGATCGACTCCGGCCAGGCGAATCCCGCCGCGAGCGGCCCGTCCTTCGGAATCGTGATCACGTTATCGACGGCATACGGGACCGGGAGAAGAACGTCGCTCCCCGCGACGAGCACCGCCGGAGAGCTCGCGAGACCGAACGTCAGAAAGCTCCTCTGGTTCATGACGGTCCGGAACGCGGCTCCAGGCACCTGGAACTCGTTGTGGCGTTTCGGCTCCTCGGCTTCCTTCCCCTCTTCCGGCTTCGGCGGCTCCCAGAGCTTCGTCGAGGAGATGCCGACCTTCTCTGCGCGCAGCGCGCGGGCCGCGCGCCGGATCGCGACGAGCGTCCCTCCCTGCTCGATCCACGCCTTGAGATGCGCGCCGCCGTCCCCCTGGAGAGCCCGCGCGTAGCCGTTCCCGTCGGGAAAAACGAGAACGCGATACCGCGACAGGTCGGCGCTGTCGAGGCCATCGAGCGGGAGAAGCGTGTGCGGGATGCGCACGGTACGGTCGAACGCGTACCAGAGGTCGCCGAGGGACGTCGGCGTGGTTCCCGGCCCCGCGGCGATCGCGATGCGCGGATCGCGCACGTGGACGACGCGCCCCGAGCCGAGAGCGAGGCCGCCACGCCACGCGTCGTCGATTGCCACGACGCGCGCGGGAACCTCCCCGGCGGCGCCGCGCACCTGCTCCAGGATGTCATCGCCGTTGTTGTGCCGTTGCACGAGAATCGTGCCGCGCGCGAACGTTCGCGCTCCGTGCGTCAGCTCCTCGGAGACGACGCTGAAGTTCACGTCGCGCCGCATCAGCTCTCCGATGAAGCCGTACAGGTGCGGATCGCGCCCGTCGACGAGCCAGCCGAACCGCGCGTCTTCCGCCGGCGCGGGCGCCGGCCGCGGCGCCCACGCGCGCAGCCGCGCCTCGGGAACGCGCTCGTCCGTCGACCACGCGCGGAGGTTCAGCGCGAGCGGCAGCGCCCACGCCGTGATGTCGTAGAACTCGTCCGGCTCGTCCGCCTCGACGCGCTCCCGCTGCCTTTCGAGAAACTCCGGATCGATCTCCGGACTTCTCTCGAACAGCGTGCGAACGAGCGCGCCGAGCGGCTGGCGCGTCGTCACCACGACGGTCCCGGCCTCGAACTCGACGGGTGCCGCTTCGGTCTCTCCGTGCGGCGCCGCGGTCAGCCGGACCGGCTCGGTCAGCAGCGAGATCTCGATCTGCTGGCGGCGCAGTATCGTGATGGCATCGTCGAGCTGCGGCGAGTCCGCATCGAGCAGGTAGGTGCGATGAGGCGCGCGGTACTGGCGCTCGAACACCTCGAAGGTGTGGAGGAGCAGGTCGTCGCGGCTGTCTGCCGCCGTGGCGAGCGTCGCCATCGCGGCCGTGAAGTGTCTCTCCGCCCGGTCGGCGAGCGTGAGGACGGTGCCGTCATCGCGGCGGATCGCCCGGCCCGCCATGCCGTGTCCGGCCATTTCGTACGTCATGCCGATCGCGCCGCGGAGGGACGGCCAGGAGTCTCCGTATCCGGGGTAGAAGAGATCGAAATACTCGCCGACGAAGAACGGCCAGCCGCGCGAGGAGAACGCTTCGGCGTTCGCCGTCCCGAACTCCTCGAGCCACCGTTCCGTCTCCGGATCGATGTTCGTGTTGATCGGGTCCGCATCCGGCGGGAAGAAGTAGGTGCTGTCGTACCCCATCTCGTGGAAGTCGACGAACACCTGCGGCTGCCATTCGAGGTAGGCACGGACGCGCGCCTGCGACTCTCTCTGCGTCGCCCACATCCAGTCGCGGTTCATGTCGACGAGATAGTGGTTGTACCGGCCGCCGGGCCACGGCTGGTCATGCTCGATCGCCTGGGCGTCGGGATTCGATTCGCGCCCGACACGGCTCTCGAACCACTGGACGTACCGTTCGCGCCCGTCGGGGTTCTGCAGCGGGTCGATGACGACGACGAGATTCTCGAGAAGCGACGCGACGGATTCGTCGCCGGCCATGAGGCGGCTGGCGACGAGCATCGCCGCTTCGGCCGAAGACGACTCGTCGCCGTGAACGCCGAAAGCGAGCCAGACGATCGCCGGCATCTCCGCCGCGATCCGTTCCGCTTCGTCACGGGTCGTGCCGCGCGGATCGGCGAGAGAGCGCGCCGCCGCGCGGATCGCGTCGAGTCTGCCGAGGTTTTCTTCCGAGGCGATGACGGCGGTGAGGAGTGGACGACCCTCCCACGTCTCGCCGAACGAAATGAGCTCCACGCGGTCCGGCCGCGCCTCCTCGAGCGCCTCGAAGTAGGCGACGATCCGGTGGTGCGGCGTGAAGCGGGCGCCGATCTCGTAGCCGAGGAACTCCGCGGGGGTGGGAGCCGGAGCTGCGGCGAGCGTCGACGCGGCGAAAATCGAAATCAGCAGAATGATGCGGCGCAATGCGACCTCCTTCGTCGGATTGTACTTTTTTCGTTGTTCGTTGTTCGTTGTTCGTTGTCAATTGGCGTCGTCATCCTGAGGAGCGAAGCGACGAAGGATCTCCTCAGCTGCGACTCAGACTCGCGAGAACCCTTGGAATCGAGACGCGGCTGAGGAGATCCTTCGCTCACACCCACCCGCACCGCCTCGCTCAGGATGACCGGCGAACGGAAAGCCGGCAACGAACAACGAACAACGAACAACGGACTAGCGGACGAACGGAGCGGTTACTCGGTCGCGGCGGGGGCGGGGGAGGCCGCGGTCGCGGTGGCGGCTGGAGCGGACGAGCGCCAGTGGATGCCGAGGCGCTTCATCATCTCGTTGAGCGTCGACGGCTTGACCTGGAGGAGCTCGGCGGCGCGCTTCTGGACGCCGTTCGCCATCTCGAGCGACTGCAGGATGAGGCTCCGCTCGTAGCGCGACACCGCGTCCTTCAGCGACATCCCGTCCGGGGGGACGGTGGTCACGGGCTGGTCCGTCTGCTTCGGGAAGCGGAGGTACTCGGGGAGCAGCTCCACGCCGATGCGCTCGCCGGTCGAGAGGACGACGGCGCGCTCGATCGTGTTCTCGAGCTCGCGCACGTTGCCGGGCCAGGCGTACTCCATCAGCACCTTCATCGCGTCGGGCGTCAGCTCCCGGATCTTCTTCCGGTTCTCCTCGGAGTACTTCTGGAGGAAGTGGGCGATGAGGAGGGGGATGTCCTCGCGGCGCCGGCGAAGCGGCGGGAGGGAAATCTTGATGACGTTGAGCCGGTAGAAGAGGTCTTCGCGGAAGTGGCCGCCCTCGACGAGCTCGGCGAGCTCGATGTTGCTCGCGGCGATGATGCGGACGTCGACGCGGATCGTTTCGACCGATCCGAGGCGCATGAACTCTTTTTCCTGGATCACGCGCAGGAGCTTGGCCTGCGTCTCGAGGTTGATCGTCCCGATCTCGTCGAGAAAGATCGATCCGCCGTCCGCGACCTCGAACAGGCCGCGCTTCGTCGCGATCGCGCCGGTGAACGCCCCCTTCACGTGGCCGAACAGGTTCGACTCGAGCAGCTCCGGAGGGAGGGAGCCGGAGTTGACGGTGACGAACGGCATGCGGGCGCGCGGCGAGGCGTGATGGATCGCCTTCGCGACGAGCTCCTTTCCGGTCCCCGACTCGCCCGCGATCAGGATGTTCGATCGCGACGGCGCCGCGAGACGGATCAACTCGAAGATCTTCCGCATCGGCTCGCTCTTGCCGATGATGTTCGCGAACGAGTACTTCTCGGAGAGCTCGGCCTTGAGGCGCTTGTTCTCGCGGGAGAGGCGCCTCTGGTCGAGCGCCTTGTTCACCGTGACGACGACTTCCTCGTTCTTGAACGGCTTCGGAATGTAATGGAAGGCGCCCTGCTTCATCGCGTCGATCGCGCCGTCGATCGACGAATACGCCGTGACGATCACGACGGGAATGTCGGGATCCGTCTCCTTCACGACCCGGAGCACCTCCGAGCCGCTCATGCCCGGAAGCATCATGTCGAGGATGATCAGGTCGACTTCCTCGCCGTCGAGCAGCGCCAGCCCTTCCTCGCCGGTCGCGGCCAGAAGGACGTCGAACCCTTCGCGACGGAGCACCGCTTCGAGGACGTCGCGGAGCACCTCTTCGTCGTCGATGATCAGGACTCTCATGAGTTGAGGACGGCACCTTCCCCGGCCGCCTCGGCGCGGTCCGGTCCGGTCGCTCCCTGCCACAACGGCAAAACGACCCGAAATGTTGCACCGGCCCCCGGCTCGCTCTCCACGCCGATCTCGCCGCCGAGCTGACGGACGATCTTCTCGCAGATCGCGAGGCCCAGCCCCGTGCCGCCCTGGCCGCGCTTACTCGTCACCAGCGGCTCGAAAATCCGGTCTCGGATCTCCGGCGGGATCCCCTTGCCGTCGTCCCGGACGGTGAGAACGGCGGTATCGCCGCTCCGCTCGATGCGGATCCAGATGTTCCCGCCGCGCTCGACCGCGTCGCGCGCGTTCAGAAGGAGATTCGTGAGGACCTGCTGCAGCTCGTGCACGTTCCCGGCGACGGACGCGGGCGCGTCGGCGTCGAAGTGAATGCGGATGTCCTTGCCCCGGAAGAGGACGTCGTGAAGATGCAGCGTGCTGCGGACCATCTCGACCAGGTCGACCTTCTCGGTTCCGGTCTGACGCCCCGCGGCGAGATTGAGCAGATTGTTCACGAGGTGCGACGCGCGGAACGACTGCATCTCCATCTTCTTCAGAACGGCGTAGCGCGGGTCCTCGGGAGCGAGGTCGGAGAGGAGAAGCTGCGCGTAGGAGGAGATGCCGGTCAGGGGCGTGTTGACCTCGTGCGCGACGCCGGCGGCGAGCAGGCCGAGGGCGGCGAGGCGATCCTTCTCCTGGAGCTCCTGCTCGAGCCGCATCCTCTCGGTCACGTCCGCGAGGACGAGCACCTTCGTCCCCTCGGGCGCGTCGGGCGCCGTGAACGGACCGACGCTCGCCGAGAGCGTCTTCTCCTCGCCGACGCGGTTCCGGAACGACACCGGCTGCGCGATCGAGCCCAACTCCACCAGCGACGCGAACGGCGGAAAGAGATCGCCGATCGCCTCGTTCGAGTCCGGCGGGACGCCGACGAGATTCCAGAACGCGCGGTTCGCCGTCAGGATGATCCCCTCGGAGGTCACCACGACGATCGCGGACGAGGACGACTCGATGATGTTCTCGTTGAAATCCTTGAGCAGCTGGATCTGCTCGAGCTGCCGGCGGAGGCGGCCGTAGAGGCGGGCGTTCTCGATCGCGAGCGCGAGCGGCGCCGTGATCGATCCGATGAGTTGAACGTCGTCGCGCGAGAGCGGTTCTTCACCCCGCTTGTTTCCACAGAGCAGGAGCCCCTGCAGCTCGTTCCGGTGCCGCAGTGGAAAAACGTAGCGATAGCGCGAGCGAAGGAGGCGGACCGGGACCTCCGACTGCTCCGGGAGACGCGGCGAATCGAGAAGCAGCGGCCGCCCCGCGGGAAGAATCCCGAGCTCGTCCTCGCGGATGATCGCCGGCATCGCTCCCTGCTGGTGATAGAGGACCAGCGCGTCGCCCTCGCGGACGTAAAGGTTCATCTGGTCGATGTGGATCGCCGCGCCGAGGCGCTCGCGGATCGAATCGATCAGCTCGTGGAGATCGTGGAACGTCGAGAGCTCGCGCGCGAACTCCGTCATCGCGCGGCGATGGCGGTACGTCTCGCGATAGAGGAGCATCTCGAACAGGCTCTCGATGCGCCCCTTGACGGGGACGAGGACGCCGGCAATGAGCAGCCCCGAGGCGAAGGCGAGAAAGTTCCGCTCGAGCGCGAGGCGCTCCTCGAGCAGGTTCGACAGGAGCACGTTCACCGTCGAGAACGCGATCATCCCGAACACGAAGGTCACCGTGTACGCGAGGACTTCCTTGATCACGACCTCGACGTCCCACAGCTTGTACTTGAGGATCGAGACGGCGAAGGCGAGCGGGATGAACGCCAGCGGAAGGATGGCGAGTGTCGTATACGCCGACGCTCTTCCGCTCCGGATGAAGGGGACGAGATAGAGGACGAGGAACGGGATGAATCCGACCGCCATCCCGAGATAGATCCACTTGATCTGCTTCTTCTGCCCGATGGCCGGCGCCGTCCGGAACGTGTAGGTCAGGGCGACGAACGCGAGAGAGAAATAGACCGCGAAGTGCAGCATCTCCCACCGGTCGAGGACCGAGAACGAGACCTCGGGCGACGCCAGCGGAATCGCGTTGCCGAAGATGTAGAGGTCGACGGCCCAGAGCGCAAGGAGAGCCGGAACGGCGTAGATCGCGGCGACGACTCTCCGCCGCGCGAGGAGTGGCCGCGGGAAGCGGAGGAAGAAGTGCAGCGTCAGCGGCGGGAGGAAGATGCGCGCCATCTCTTCGATGAGGAAGAGCGTCTTGTAGACCGCGTCGAGCTCTCCGGCGGGAGAGTAGACGTAGACGACGAACGCCAGGAGCGTGACCAGGTAGAAGAGGGAGCTCTCGCTTCGCTGGCCGCGGAAGAGGGTGAAGAGGCCGATCGCGAGATAGAGAAATCCGATCAGCGTCAGGAAGAGATAGTTGTATTCGATTTTGAGCGGCGGGGGCGTGTAGTGCATCCCGAGCGTCTCGCCCGTGCTCGCCCGCCAGACGACCAGCGGAATCCGCCCGCCGCGCCGCAGCGTGTTCTTGAGCCCGTCCAGCTCGTGGGAGGGAACCTCGTCCACGACCCAGATCTGGTCGCCGACGCGCAGCCCGGCCGTAGCCGCCGCGCCCCCCTCGTCCACCTGGTCGACGATGATGACCCCGTCCCGCCAGATCCAGTGGAAGTCGAGCCGCTCGAACGAGGAGCGCTTCCGCTGAAACGACGTAAACCCACCGACGATCAGGATGACCGTGAGGGCACCAATGACGAGGTTGATCAGGACCGGCTTTCGGTTCATCGAAACCGCCGCTTCACCGCGAGCAATGGCGGTGCCGCGGCGCGAAACGCCATAACTCGTTGCGCGCGAACGGGAACGCTCCCGCCGGATGCCGTCCTTCACCCCGCCCCCTCCAATGGATTGGATTGCTGGGTTCATATTATTGAAGGTTTTGAGGGGCGAATCCAGGGATTTCGGGCGCGGGTTCAAAACGGCGAAGCGGGGAAAGGGCTGGGACTAGCTACCAGCTACTAGCTACTAGCTACTAACTACCGGCCCAGGACGACCGACTGGCGACTCGGCCCATACAGCTGCCGGTACGAGGAGCGGAGCAGCACGACGCGTTTCACGTAGTTCCTCGTCTCGGACAGAGGCATTCCCTCGATGAACTCGTCGAGGGGCTCCTTGCGCTCCTGCTGCCTCCACCGCCTCACGCGGTACGGGCCGCCGTTGTAGCCGGCGAGCGCGAGCTCCACGTTTCCGTCGAGGAGGCGGATCACGCGCCGGAGGTAGTGGGAGCCGAGCTCGATGTTCACTTCCGGATTCGACAGGCGCGCTTCGCTGAAGCTGGTGTAGAGGCGGTTGCCGAGCTCGAGGCCGGTCGCGGGCATGAGCTGCATCAGACCGATGGCGCCGGCGTGCGAGCGCGCGTCGGGATTGAACGCGCTCTCCTGCCGGATCAGGGCCATGAGAAGGTACGGGTCGAGGCCGTTGTCGGCGGCGGCTTCGCGGATCTCCTCCTCGTACCGGATCGGGTAGTACATCTCGAGGAAGCGCCAGGGGACGGCGTTCTGCTCGGGCGTCGCGAGCTCGGGCCAGCCGCGGCGGAGGTAGCGGTAGGCGAGCTGGTAGGCGCCCTCGACGAAGTAGCCGTCGCCCAGGATCGAGTCGGCCCACTTCCGGTTCTCGAGCGTCGCGTTCCGCTGCACCTCGGCGCGCGCGTCGCGGTGCAGCCCCAGCGCGCTCAGCTCCCAGGCGAGCCGCAGCTCGCCGGGCATGTCGCGCTCGGCGATCTCTTCCCACGACTGGCGCGGCGCCGGCGCCGGCCCCGGGGGAGGCGCCGTGCCGCCCAGCCGCTGCCGGGCGAACATCGCGTAGAGATCCTCGTACGGCGCCGCCGCGAGCTCCTCGAAAATGCGCCGCGCTTCTCCGGTCTCGCCGCGGCGCTCGAGCGCGCGCGCGTACCAGTACGTCGCCTGCCGCTGGATGTTCGGGTTCGTGTACGTCGAGGCGATGAAGTTGAACAGGTCCGCGGCGCGCTCGAAGCGGTCCTTCTCGTACGCTTTCCACGCCGCGTCCCAGAAGTCCTGGAGCGCGGAATCATTGTCCGGATCCGTTTCGACGAGCTCCCGCACGTACTGCCGGAGCAGCGTCTCCCGCTCCTCCTCGCGCGCCCATTCGACGAGATCGATGAGGACCTGGCGGCGCTGCTCGCGCGTGAGGGGAAGCCCGCGCAGATCGCGCAGCCGCTCGAGGTAGAGCGCCTCGTGACGCTCGGCCTCGGCCTTGCCCTTCGCATCGCCTTTCTTCGCGGCGATGTCGGCGAGAGCCCGCTGGTTCGCGAGCGAGATCTCGAGCGCCGGGATCGCGTATTTGTAGTAACTGCCGAAGAGCGGCTCCACGATCGTGTCCGACTCCGTGTACCGGCCGATCCGAAGCAGCGCACGGCCGCGCGCCAGCAGGAGGCGCGGACGATACGAAATCGGGAGAGCCGCCGTCTCGATGCCCTCGAGCTGCTCGAATGCCGGCTTCGGCATCGCCGCGTCGAGGAGAGCCTCGGCCCGCCGCACGCGCTCGGTCGCGGTCAGCGGCGGCGCCTCGTCCGGCGGAAGCCCCCGCAACGACCGCAGCACGGCCTCGGCGAACGCCGCTTCGTCCGAGGTGGGGTTCTCGACGACGAGCGCCGTCGCCGCGTGAAGGATCGCCCCGACGTCACCGGTCCGGAAGCGCGCCTGGAGATACGCTTGCCGTGCCGCCGCGGCGGTCGCATCGTCGCCGGTGCGATTCGCGACGCGCCACCACGCGTCGGCGGCGCGGCGAAACGAGCCCGCCGCGTCGTACAGCTCGGCCAGCGAGAACGCCACCTGTGCGTATGCAACGAGAGTCGGATCGTTCCGCCAGAGGCGCGCCAGCGTCACGCGCGCTTCGTCGTCGCGCCCGGCGAGGCGATACGCCTGCGCCAGATAGTAAAGACGGTACTGCTCGACCGGACGATCGCCGAGCGAGAACGACGACAGCCGCGCGATCGCCTCGTCCGCTTCTTTCCGCTCGAGCGCTCGCACGCCGGCACGGAACGTCTCGCCGAATTTCGCGAGCTCGGGCGGCGCCGCGGGCTCGATGGGACGCATCCGCTCTGCGCGCGGCGCGCGGTACTGCCATGCGAACAGAGCGAGGAGCGCTCCGAGGAACGCGACAGCCGCGGCGATTCCAAGGTTCCGTGCGACGGGCCGGCGCATCGAAACGATCAGGCTGCAGGTTCTACACCGTAGTCATCCCTCGCTGACGCTTCCAATGACACAGGGACTGTCATCCCGAGCGGTAGCGAGGGATCTGGGTGGGTGTGAGCGGAGGATCTCCCGCACCCGCACCCCCAGAGACGATGAGTAGGCCGGCCTCCTAAACGGCGTCACGGTATCGTGCGCCCATCTAACGCGGGCTCGAGGCCCAAACAGGAGGACCGGCCATGAACCATGTTGCCATCGATGTGCATGAC
>JBOGJQ010000044.1:0-19475 GCA_050745405.1 Thermoanaerobaculia bacterium
CCTTTCTTCGTTCTACGTTCTGCGTTCTGCGTTCTGCGTTCATCTTCAACTCTTCCAGGAGTGCACGTACTCGACCGCCGCCTCGACGTTCTCCTCCGGCGTCTCCGGAAGGATGCCGTGGCCGAGATTGAAAATGTGGCCGGGCCGGCCGGAGGCGCGGTGGAGGATCTCGGCGATGCGCGATTCGAGCAGCGGGCGCGGCCCGAACAGCGCGACGGGGTCGAGGTTGCCCTGGACGGCCGTGTCGTAGCCGATCGCGCGCCACGCGACGTCGATCTCGATGCGCCAGTCGATGCCGATGACGTCACCACCGGCGATCCGCAGCAGCTCGAGGAAGCTGGACGTGCCGGTGCCGAAGTGAATGCGCGGGACGTCGAGATCGGCGAGCGCGTCGAAGACGGCTTTCGAGTGCGGGAGGACGTACTGGCGGTATTCGAGCGGGCCGAGGCAGCCGACCCAGCTGTCGAAGAGCTGGACGGCCTGCGCGCCCGCCTCGACCTGCGCGCGAAGGAACGCCGCGCTCGTCGCCGCGAGCTTCTCCATGAGGAGATGCCAGATGCCGGGCTCTTCCTGCATCATCCGCTTCGTGTGGATGTAGTGACGCGACGCGCCTCCTTCGATCAGATAGCTCGCGAGGGTGAAGGGGGCGCCGGCGAAGCCGATGAGGGGGACGCGGCCATCGAGGGCGCGGCGGACCATCCGGATCGCGTCGAGGACATAGCCGAGGTCCGTCTCCGGGTCGACGGCGCGGAGGCCCTCGACGGCGGCGCGGTCGCGCACGGGACGATGGACGACCGGCCCCTCCCCTTTCGCGAACTCGAAGTCCGCGCCCATCGGCTCGAACGGCAGGAGGAGGTCGGCGAAGATGATCGCGGCGTCGAGGTCGAACCGCTCGAGCGGCTGGAGCGTCACCTCGGTCGCGAGCTCCGGCGTGCGGCAGATCTCGAGCAGGGTGTGCTTCGCGCGCAGCGCGCGGTACGCCGGCATGTAGCGCCCCGCCTGGCGCATGAACCAGACGGGCGTGCGGTCGACGGGCTCGCGCCTGCACGCGCGGAGAAAACGGTCGTTCATCTCACGCGAGCTCGAACAGCTCCTCGAACGCCACGAGCGTCGCCGCGTAGTTCGGCGTGTCCGTGAGCGTGTATCGCCGCGCTTCCGTGTCGCGGAGCGCGGTCACGAGCTCGGAGAACTTCGGCAGGTCGTCCGTTTCGTACGAGACGACGAACTCCTGGTCCTGCAGGCCCGTGCTGTAGAGAAGGAGCTGCGTGATCTCGGGATACTCCCTCCCGATCCGGATGTGCTCGTTCATCATCCCCTGGCGCGCGTCGCGGCTCATCAGGTACCACGCGATCGTCTTCGCGAACGGATAGATGACGAGGTACGGCGAGCGCTTGTCGTCGAACGGATCGATGTCCTGCGCCGAGCGGCCGCTCGCGTACTCCGAGCCGCGCGTGAATCCCCAGAGCGTGTTCACCGGCTCGATCCAGCGGCGGAAGCGGCCGATCGCGCGGGCGAAATCGTGAATGAAGCGGGCGGGAGACTCCGGCGCGTCGATGCGCGCCGCGCTCCAGAGAAGAAAATCGGCTTCCGGACGGGCCGGAAAGATGCGGTATGCGTAGACGCGCTCGGCGGCCGCGCGGGTGGCGGCGGCGAGATCAGCGCCGATCTTCTTCTGCTCGGCGGCCCCGGCGTCCCAGAACGCGGGCGTGAAGCGGAAGACGGCGTAGTGATTCAGCGAGCGGCGCGCAGGACCTGCCTGCGGCTTTCCTTCAGCCATGCGGGTTCCCTCCTCGAGGCGAGGCCTCGCCTCGCCCCGACGATACTACGAGAGAGCCCGCCGCGCGCGGCTACTCGTCGTCGAACAGTTTTCCGGGCTCGCGGCTGATGAGCGGCCCCTCGTCCGTCTCGCGGGGCGTCTTCTCCTCCGCGCGCCGCGCCTTTTCGACGTCGGTCGGATTCACCGGGTGATCGCGCCGCTTCTCGGTCTCACTGATGTGCTTGTTCGTCTTGCCCATACTGTAGAAGGGGAGCAAGGGGTGAGCCACGCTGGCACTGCCGTCGCAATTTGGGATGGCGGGAGGACGCATGCGACACCGGAAGGAGCAGGGGATCGACCCGAAGATCGTGGAGGACGCCGTGCGCGCGGCCGAGGCGCACACGGGGGCGCAGCGCATCCACGCCGAGCCGCATGCGGACGTCTGGGAGATCCTCGGCGACGTCGACGACGCGCGGACGCGC
This sequence comes from Thermoanaerobaculia bacterium, assembly GCA_050745405.1. GTDB lineage: Bacteria > Acidobacteriota > Thermoanaerobaculia > Gp7-AA8 > Gp7-AA8 > JBOGJQ01. The sequence continues at coordinate 2,239 of JBOGJQ010000044.1, forward strand.
GCCCTCGCTTTCGAGGAGATCCGCGAGCGCCTCGGCGAAAAGAACGTCGTCAACTCCATCCGGGTCGTGGAACGGAATCGTCGCTAGTCGCTCGTCGCTGGTTAGTCGTCGGTCGTACGTCGCCAGGGAAACGCACGCCGAAGGCGTGCAAGACGGGCGGTGGGCGATCCGCACGTTGCGATTCGCGTCCGGCACCCCTGCCGGGGTGCAGGATTCATCGGGATCTCCGAATCCGGGGGTCCCGCTTCGCGGGACACCCCGGCTACCGTCTGGCACGCCTCCGGCGTGACGCCCGGACGGGCGACGAGCAACCAGCAACTACACCTTCTGCGCGGGCGGCAGGAGCGAGCGGTTGATCGCGATGGCGGCGATGGCGCCGTCGGCGGCGGCCTTGATCGCGAGCTGCGAGCCGGCCGTGATGTCGCCGGCCGCGTAGATTCCCTCGACGGTCGTCTGATTGTGCTCGTCGACCTTCACGTCGGGGCGCCGCTCGATCACCTCGCATCCCGCCTGCTCGGCCAGAGGGCAGCTCCGGTCGACGCCGAGCGTGAAGAAGATCGCGTCGCACGCGAACCCCTCGCCCGATCGGAGACGGACCTGCTCGAGGACGCCCTCCTCGCCGACGAGCTCCTCGATCGGATCCTCGATGATCCGTATCCCGACCGCCGCGAGCTTCGAGATCTGCTCTGCGTCGAGCGATCGATCCTCGCCGTCCGTGAAGATCGTGATGTCGTCGCTCCAGTGCAGGAGCTCGAGGGCGAGAGCCGCGACACGCTTGCCGTGGCCGATGACGCCGATCCGCCGGTCGCGTACTTCCCACCCGTCGCAGTCGGGACAATGAAAGACGCTGCGGCCGTAGAACTCTTCGAAACGCGGAAGGTCCGGAAGCTCGTCGCGGACGCCGTAGGCCAGCAGGACGCGCCGTCCGCGCGCCGTTCCGCGATCCGTCGCGACCTCGAAGTAGTCGCCGCAGCGCTCGAGCTTCGACGCGCGCGTCTCGAGGAACGCGACGCCCACCCCTTCGGCCTCGCGCCTGCCGCGCGCGCGGAGCTCGGCGGGGGTGATCTCGTGGTAGCCGAGAAATCCGTGAATGCCGCGCGACGCGCGGTTGCGTCCCTCGCCCGCGTCGATCACGAGGACCTTCCTTCGATACCGCCCGAGGAAAATCGAGGCGGTGAGGCCGGCCGGACCGCCGCCGATGATCACGCAGTCGTAAACGATGTCGAGACGAGGGGAGATGGGTTGGGCCAAGCGGGGCGAATCCTCAGCGGACGCTGGTGAGCGAAGCGGCGGACGTGACGCCGGCCTCGCCGACGATCGTGGCGATGTGGCTGGCGGCGACCGGCTCGTCCATTCCCGGGCGCTCGAGCCAGACGACGAGCGTATAGACGCCGGGCTCGGTGAGGGGTGCGGTGATCGAGAACGACCCGTCGGCGGCGACGGCGAGCTCGCCGCGATGCCGCGCGGCGGCGGCCCACTCGCCGAGGCTGATGTGTGCCGAGGCGGCGACGGGAGGCGAGGGGCGGAGCTGCCACGTCGCGGGAGGGAGGGCGTAGGTCTCGATGCGGTTCGCGGCCTCCGCGCTGAGCGGCTCGGGAATCGGCTCGTGATGAAAGCTCGCGCGGACGACCTTCCACTCGCCGAGCGGCCGGCCGGCGGCGGCGAGACGCTCGCCGAAGCGGACGTGCCGCGGGGGCGGATCGGACCAGGCGATGTGCCGCCGCAGGAAGATCTGCACGATGCGGAGCTCGCGGCCGCTCCACGCCGCGCCGAGCGCGACGTGCGTGGCGTGCGGGTCGAGAATCGCGCGCCGGTGCGAGTCGTGCGGCGGGCGCTCCGCGACCATCGCGTCGTGCGACCGCCGCGCGAGGTCGAGCAGCGACGCGGACGTGATCGGATACTTCGTGCTCCACGCGACGGCGTTCTCGGCGATCGCGTCGTTCGCGCCCGCCTGCGAATAGCGGGCGTACGGAGGGAAGCCGTCGAGGGTGAAATGGCCGACGGTCCGCTCGCGGAGCTGACGCTCGCAGTGCGCGTCCGCCTTCGCCGACATCTCCGCGTCGAGCGCGACCGGAGCGAGGCCATGTACGGCACGCGCCGCGTTGATCCGCTCGAGCATCTGCGCGCGGACCGCTCGCCGCGCGGAGGGCGGAGCCACCGCGGCCGAAGCCGCCGCCGCGACCAGCAGCGACAGCATCACCGTTTTCGAAATCTTCGATCTCATACCTTCAGCGTTGTTCGTTGTTCGTTGTTCGTTGTCGGTTGCCGGTTGTCGGTTGTCGGTTGCCGGTTGTCCGCCCTTGGTCGTCGGTTGTCATCCTGACGAGCGAAGCGAGGAAGGATCTCCCCAGCTGCGACTCAGACTCGCGCCCATGTCGGGTCGAGACGCGGCTGAGGAGATCCTTCGCTCACACCCGCCCATACCGCCTCGCTCAGGATGACGGCCACCTACAAAGAACGACGAACAACGAACAACGAACAACGAACAACTGACAACCGACAACCGACAACGAACAACCGACAACGCGAGAACCGTCAGTGTATGGTCCCGCCCGGTTCCCGTCCAGGCGGCTCGGCGACCGGGAGATCGACGGCGACGAGAAAGCCTCCCTCCACGTTCTCGGCGTGGATCGCGCCGCCGTGCTCCTCGATCGACTTCCGTGCAATCGCGAGGCCGAGGCCCGTGCCGGAGGATTTCGTGGAGAAGTAGGGGTCGAAGATGCGCGGGAGGACGTGCGGGTCGACCCCGGGGCCGCTGTCGCGGACCGAGATGACGACGCGGCCGTCGGCGACGCGCGTCGCGAGGTCGACCGCGCCGCCGGCCGGACTCGCCTGGAGCGCGTTCTCGATCAGGTTCGTGATCGCGCCGCGCAGGAGGCGCTCGTCGCCCCAGTAGCGGCGCGGCGTCGCCTCGTCGATCGCGCTCGTCAGCCGCACGCCGTCGTGTCCCCGCTGTGCGTACCCGGCGACGATCTCCTCGAGCAGCGCGCGCAGGTCCATCAGACGCCGGTTCGGCTGGCGCAGCGAGGCGTAGTCGCTGAACTCGCGCGAGGTCTCGCGCAGCGTCTCGACCTGCCGGAGGATGTTGTCGACGCCGCTCCGGACGGCGGTCGGAAGATCGGCCGTGCGCCGCTCCGCGATCGTCCGGAGGTGCTCGGCCGTGAGCTGGATCGGCGTGAGGGGATTCTTGATCTCGTGCGCGACCTGCCGCGCCATCTCGGCCCACGCCTCGATGCGGTTCGAGCGGAGGATCTCCGTGACGTCCTCCGCGATGAGCATCTCCTCGTCGCTCTCGGGGAGCGGCACGGACGTGAGACGGTAGGTCCTCTCGGATCCATCGACCTCGAGAGCGATCTCCTCCGAGGCGACGTGGCCGGGGCGCCGCTCGTCGAGGAAGCGCTCGACCTCGGCGAATCGCGGCGCGAACCGGGCGTCGGGCGACGGCCGCGGCGGCAGCGACCAGACCGCGCGCGCGGCGCGGTTCGTCGCGACGATCCGCCTCTCGCCGTCGAGGACGACGACCGCCGCGGTGATGTTCTCGAGAAGCGTCTGCAGCCGGTCGCGCTCGTGGCGCAGGTCCTCCTGCTGGCGCTGGATCGACTCCGACATGTCGCGGAACGTCGTCACGAGGAGGCGCAGGTCGGGATCGCGCGGCACGTCCATCGCGAGATCGAACCGCCCCGCCGCGACGTCGCGCGCGCCGCCGACGAGCTCCTGCACCGGCCGAGTCACCGTGCGCGAGGTGCGCCATGCGACGAAGAGCGCCGCGGCCACGATCAGGATCAGCAGCAGATAGATGTTCGTCGCGAGGTCGCCCACCTGCTGCTCGATCTGGCGCGCCTGGACGATGAACGGCAGAGCGAGCGTGTAGTTCCGGTCCAGCCCCAGCATGATCGGGCTGTAGATCTCGATGAACCGCTCCGGCATCGCCTGGTGCTCTTCGAACACGATCTCTCTTCCGCGCAGAACGGTCTCGGCGTAGACGTGGCCGGGAAGTCGCGGCGACTCGACGTTCGCCGTGAACAGGTCCCTCCGGCTCGACGCGATCACCTCGGATCCGCCGTAGAGATGCAGATCGTGGCCGATGACGCGCGCGAGCCACGTCAGGATCGGATCGCTCAGCACTTGTTCGGGCAACGGCTCCTCCGACGCATCGAGGTAATCCTCGATGACGCGCTGCGCCGTGTTGAGCGCCGCCTGCCCGCGCGCGAGGTACTCCGACTGCAGGCGGTCCTCGAGGAACGCGCGAACGAACACGAGGAAGACGAGAAGGGGGAGGAGGACGACCGCGCCGAGCCAGAGCGCGGTGCGGGTCCGGAAGTTCAGCTCGTTCGGGAAGCCGCGGACGAAGCGGGCCAGAGCGGCGCGATGGTAGATCGCGAGCGCGGCGAGGCCGACGAGCGCCGCCCAGATCGCGAGCCCGCCCGCGCGGCGGAAGTGCTCGCCCACGCCGGGCAGCTCGAGCGGAAACGCGTAGAGCAGCTCGCCCGAGCGGCGGAGGTAGATCGTCTCGCCGTCGCTCGACTCGGTCCAGAGGCCCTCTTCGGATCCGAGGATTTCGAAGTAGCGGCCGGGGCTTCGCGCGAGGCGGATCTCGCCCGGTCCCCACGCGATTCCCTCGCGGTCGAACACCGCGGGCTCGCTGCGGTAGCGGGACGTGATCGGGGGCGGCTCGCCCGGATCGACGAGGAACGGCCGGTAGATGTCGGCGAGCGCGGTCGATCCGGGCTCGCCGGGGTTCACGATGTGCACCGTTCCGGCGGCGCGCACCTCGTCGCCTTCGGCCAGCTCGAACGGGAAGTGGAGGAGGTTGCGCCGCGTGCGGCCGATGACCAGCGTCTCCCCCTCGCCGCCCGTCTCGGTGAACTGCGGCAGGCCGACGCCGAAGCGGCTCAGCGTGTAGCCCTCGAGGTCCGTCACGACGATGACGACCGGTACGTCCCACTCGGCGAGGTTCGAGCGGAGCCAGAGGGCGTAGGCGAGGTCGCGGAGGTACGTCCGGTCGAACGTGTCGGGCAGCAGGTTTCGCAGGTCGACGTGGCCGAGGTCCTCGGCGAGGGCGGTCTCGATCATCCCGAGCTCGCTCTCGCCGGCGACGAGGGGCGCGTAGGTTTCCGCGATGAACTCCTGCGCGTTCGACGCTTCGAACAGAGCGACGGGGGGATAGACGAGAGCCGCGGCGAGCAGAGCGCGGGCGACGACGGCGGAGCGGTGGTCGCGAAAAAGCGCGTGAACGAGGAGGGCGACGGTGAGCACGCTGGCCGCGACGGCGAAGGCCGTGCCCCGGACCGGCTCGTCGATCGCGACGAGAGCCGCGACGCCGCCCGCGACGACGACAGCGGCGGGAACGAGGGTCGCGCGCGCAGCGCCGCGGTGCCGCGTCAGCTGGATCGCGGCGAGTCCGAGCAGGATGGTGGCGGCGAGAAGAACGCTCTGCGCAGGGCTGTGCGGAACGATGTGCGGCGGGATCGCGGGGATGCGCGAGTTCGCCGCGAAATTCTCGACGAGGCGGACGAGGCCCGCCGTGGCGGCGAGGATGGCGAGCGGCTGCGCGATCGTGGCGAGAATCGTCCAGCGGCCTCCGCGAAACTTCATCGCGAGGTGTCCGAGGACGGCGAGGGCTGCCGCGGTGAGGAGGAGATCGGCGGGCGATCGCGTGAAGGGGCCGAGGATCCGGGACGCGTAGAGGTCGAACCCGAAGATCGAAAGAGGATCGTCGGGCGGCCGCATCTCGAGCAGAGCGCTGCGCGCGAGGATGAGGCCGGCGCCCCACGCGAGCGCCGTCGCGCGCGGGTCGCGTCCGGAGCGCATCGCCCACGCCCCCGCCGCGAGGAGGATCCCGATCGCGATCGCGACGGCGGCCGCCGTCCGCGCGCGCTGCGTCGCCTCCTCCGCCACCGCCTCCGGCGCGCGGGGGAGGAGATCGGCAAAGAGGTCGGCATCGGCCTCGCGCGCGACGATGAACCGGCGGGCGCCCGGTTCGGCCTCGAGCGCTCCGGCGTGCAGCTTCACCGAGGCGGTCGCCTCGCCGGCGATCTTCTGCAGGGGCTCCGAGTCGAAGTTGAGGACGCGCTCGTAGCGGTCGATCGTCAGCGGCGAGTCGTCTCCCCCGACGATCGCCCGCCGGTTCACGTAGACGTTCGTGACGTCGAATCGCCAGTGCCGCCCGTCGAGGCCCGGAAGATCTTCGCCCCACCAGGCGACGAGGCGTCCGGCGGGATCCATGACGCGGAAGCCGCGGTTCGGTGTCTCGTAGCGGGCGAGGAGATCGAAGATCGCGAGCGGGTCTCTCGTCCCTCCGCCGATCTCCGCGGCGACTTCGTCGAGCTCGCGCTGGAGGTCCGCGTCGAGCCGCTGGAGGTGACGGGCGATGCGGCGCGCGCCGGCGCGGACGTTCTCCGCGGTCCCCGACTCGGCGGCGGAAACGATCCTCCGCGCGTGAACGGCCGAGGCGACGTCGACGGCGGCGGCGACCGCGATGGCGATCGCGAGGATCGGTCCGGCACGCGCGCGCCACGCGACCATCGCGACGGCGGCGGAGGCGAGTGCCGCGATCCCGAGCGGGATCGACGCTTGCGCCACTCCGGCGTAGCGGAAGCCGATCGCGGCGGCCGTGGCCGCCGTGGCGATCGCGAGGTGAAGGACTCTCTGATGCCGCACGCGCAAAAGAATACGCGCTCGCGGCGCGAATTTCGGCCTCATCCTTGCTTCTTCTCTCCGGCAATCATGATCCGTCGTCGCGATGTCCTCGCCCGCGGATGAGGTGTCCGGATTCGAGGTCGAATTTGCCGCTCAAGTCGCTGAAATCTCTGGATTTACGCGCCGCGAGGTAGAATACGCCGGAGGGGAGGCGGGTTACCCTAGCCATGGAGGAACAGATGAAACGAGCTCTCCGCATGCTGGCCGTCGCGCTCGCGCTGCCGATCGTGGCGTTCGCGCAGGGGTACGGAAACCTCGACCAGGCGGTCGACTCGCTCTCGCGCGGGTTCGGCGGCGGGGAGGCGGGCGCGATCATCTCCGGGATCGACGAGGGGAACCAGGTTCGCCTCCAGTTCCCGGGGCTCATCGAGGAGACCGGCTTTTTCGGCCGCGACCAGGCGTCGTATCTGCTCGAGAAGCTGTTCGCGAACACGAAGCCCTCGGAATTCGAGAAGCGGCGTATGCGCAAAGTGAGCGCCGAGGGGCAGTACCACATCGAGGGGGACTGGACGATCACGCGCGGCGGACAGAGCGAGGTCGTTCCGCTCGCGGTGACGCTGCAGAACAGGGACGACCGGTGGTACCTCGTTTCGGCGCAGTCGGCCAGTAAGTAGTGCGGATCCTCTACGAGGACGCGCATCTGCTCTTCCTCGACAAGCCGCCCGGGATCGTCGTGCAGCGCGGGTACGACGCCGACGAGCCTGTCCTCCTCGAGATCGCCGCGGAGTATCTCCGGCCGAAAGGCGAGGAGGCGATTCTGATGCAGCGCCTCGACCGCGGGACGAGCGGCGTGATCTTTTTTTCCAAGGACCGCGCGATCAACGCGCGCCTCACGCGCCAGTTCGAGCGGAAGGAGATCCGGAAAGAGTACGTCGCGCTCGCGGAAGGGCGCATCGACGAGGGGCGGGAGATCGACGCGCCGCTCGCCCGCATCGGGCCGATTTCGTTCGGCGTCCGCGAAGGGGGGAAGCGCGCGGTGACCCGGATCGAGCCCGTCGCCGCGAGCGACGCGGCGACGTTTCTTCGGATCGAGCTGCTGACGGGACGAACGCACCAGATCCGCGTCCACCTCGCCTCGATCGGGCATCCCCTGGTCGGCGACTGGCTCTACGGCGAACGGAACGCCGCGCGCCCGATGCTCCACGCCCGCGCGCTCACGATGCGCCATCCCGTATCGAACGAGCCTCTGCGCGTCGAAGCGCCCATTCCAGCGGACTTTCGCGAGGAAGCCGCGCGGCGGGGGATCACCTGGGGAGAGACGAAGCCGCAGATTTCGCAGATGAACGCAGATTAAATGAGTGAAAACCAATCTGCGTTCATCTGCGTAATCTGCGGCTCGGTTCCCTCTGCGCGTCAGTACAGCAGAAACTCCTCGCGCTCGCCAGCGAACGATTTCGCGTCATTCGCCCACAACGCGATCCAGTCGTCCGGCGTCCCGCCTTTCTCGATCGTTTCGCGGAAGCCGGATGATCCGGTGAGGAGGTCGATCGCGAGCCGGTCGGAGACGTACTCGTACGTTTCCCGGCGCCAGTCGAACTTTTCCGGGTCGAGATCGCGCGCGACCTTGATGCACCAGAGACCCGTACGGTACGGCTCGAATTGCTCGCGGTCCGTGACGTGGAGCTGGACGCCGCCGCACGTTTTCCCCGCGTGCTTCTGAAACGTCGGGAGAAAGTAGTGCGGCCGGAAGCGGACGCCGGGAAGATCAACGGCGTTGAGCGCGTCGGCGAAGCGGAACGCGTCGAGCCACGGCGCGCCGAACAGCTCGAACGGCTTCGTCGTCCCGCGTCCTTCGCTCAGGTTCGTTCCCTCGATGAGGCACATCCCCGGATAGACCGCCGCCGTCGCGACCGTCGGCATGTTGGGCGACGGGATGACCCACGGCAGCCCGGTGCCGTCGAACCACATCGAGCGCGTCCATCCTTCGAGCTCGACGACCTCGAGATCGCAGCCGAGGTCGAAGCGCGCGTTGAAGTAGCGCGCGAGCTCGCCCGCGGTCATTCCGTGCCGCGTCGGCAGCGGAAAGAGGCCGACGAAGCTGCGGTAGCGGTCCTCGAGCATGTTCCCTTCGATCTGCACGCCGCCGATCGGGTTCGGCCGGTCGAGAACGACGACGCGCACGCCCGCTTCGCCCGCGGCGCGCATGCAGAGCGCCATCGTGTAGATGAACGTGTAGTAGCGCGACCCGACGTCCTGCAGGTCGACGAGCAGCACGTCGATCGCCGATAGCGACTCCCGCGCCGGCGTCAGCTGCGCCTCGGTCGCGCCGTAGAGCGAATGGACCTCGAGCCCCGTCACCGGGTCGGTCGAGTGCTCGACGTGCGCCATGTCCTGCGCCTCGCCCCAGATGCCGTGCTCGGGGCCGAAGAGCGCGGAAAGCGTCCAGTCGCCACGATGGAGGAGCGGGACGGCGTGCCGGAGGTCGCCCGTCACCGAGCTCTGATTCGCGACGAGGCCGATCCGTTTCCCGCGGATCGGATCCGGGTTTTCGAGGAGACGGTCGAGACCGACTTTGACCTTCGCCATGCGTGTACCGGGAAATTGAAACTCCCGTGCCTATAATCCTTCCGTGACGATTGCCGCGCGCGTGATCACGATCAGCGACGCCGCCTCGCGCGGCGAGAGGGAGGATACATCGGGTCCCCTCGTCGCCGATGCCCTCGAGCGGGCGGGGTGGCGGGTGGACCGCGTCGAGATCGTCCCGGACGAGACCGAGCGCATCGCCGGCGCGATCGTCGCGGCGACGGATGAGGACGGGATCCGCCTCGTCGTCACTACGGGAGGAACGGGGCTCGCGCCGCGCGACCTGACGCCGGAGGCCGTCGAGAGGATCGCGGAGAAGACGATCCCGGGCTTCGGCGAGCTCATGCGGCTCCGCTCGCTCGAGAAGACGAAGATGGCGCCTCTGTCGCGCGCGCAGGCGGTGACGCGCGGCGCCGCGCTGGTCATCAGTCTGCCGGGGAGCCCGCGCGGCGCTCTCGAGAACCTGGAGGCGGTCCTGCATCTGGTTCCCCACGCGCTCGAGCTGCTCGGCGGCAAACCGGTCGAGCGGCACCCGACCGGATGATGCTGCGCTCCGACTTTCACTACGACCTTCCGCCCGAGCTCATCGCGCAGCAGGCGGCGCCGCGCGGCGCTTCGCGCCTGATGGTCCTCAGGCCCGGCGGCGACCCGGAGATCGAGCACCGCCGCTTCGCGTCGTTTCCCGACCTCCTGCACGCGGGTGACGTGCTCGTGCTCAACGACACGGCCGTCTTTCCCGCGCGCCTCCTCGCGCGGCCGAAGGGGAACATGACCACGCCGATCGAGGTGTTCCTGACGCACCGCGAGGGGCCGCTCCGCTGGTCGGCGCTCGCGCGTCCGCTGCGCCGACTGCGCACTGACGACGTCCTCACGTTCTCGTCTTCGCTGCAGGCGCGCGTCGCGGAGCGGTCCCCCGATGGAGTCGTCGTCGAGTTTCTCCTCGGCAGCGAAGACGAGTTCTGGTCGGAGGTCGAGGGGACCGGCGCCACGCCGCTGCCGCCGTACATCCGGCGCGAGGCGCCGCGGGAGGAGGATCGCGAGCGGTATCAGACGGTGTATGCCGAGCGCCGCGGCGCCGTCGCCGCGCCGACGGCGGGGCTCCACTTCACCCGCGAGCTGCTGGGCGCGGTCGCGCGGCGCGGCGTCGATCCCGTCCGGCTGACGCTCCACGTCGGCGGCGGGACGTTCAAGCCGGTCAAGGTCGACGAACTCGCCGAGCACCGGATGGATCCGGAGTGGTACGAGATTCCGGAGGCGGCGGCGGAACGGATCGCGCGCGCGCGGCGGGAGGGGGGGCGGGTGGTGGCGGTCGGGACGACGTCGGTCCGCGCGCTCGAGAGCGCCGCCGCGGCGGACGGCGTCGTTCGTGCCGGCTCGGGCGAAACGCGCCTCTTCATTACGCCGGGGTTCGAGTTTCGCGTCGTCGACGCGCTCCTGACGAATTTCCATCTTCCCGAATCGACGCTGCTGATGCTCGTTTCGGCGTTCGCCGGCGCGGAGACGATCCGGCGCGCGTACGCGGAGGCGATTCTTCGGGGCTACCGTTTTTACAGTTATGGGGACGCGATGTTCATTGCGGGCAGGGGAAGGTGATTGATAGGACGTATAGGACCTATAGGACGTATAGGACGTATGGGACGGAAGCTCCCACGGCTCGGCCCGTCCTATATGTCCTATTCGTCCTATTCATTCTCCTATGGCCACGATCGAATTCGACCCGCTGAACCGTCGCGCCGACGCGCTCCCGAATGAAACCCTCCTCGACGTCGCGCGGCGGGCGGGCGCGCCGCTCGGGAACGCGTGCGGCGGCGTGGGCGTCTGCGCGCGCTGCGTCGTGCGGGTGCTCGAGGGGGAGGAGTCGCTCTCGCCGCCGACGGCGATCGAGCTTCGCGTCGGCGCGGCGCGCGGGTTCGCGCCTCCGGAGCGGCTCGCGTGTCAGGCGGTCGTTCGCGGCGACTGCCGCATCACGACGCGGTACTGGGGCTGACCGCGCGGCGCTTCACAGTTTCTTTTCATCGCGTTTAGAACTTTTCGCGCGCTTCCGCGTCTATAGGTGCAGAGACCGGGAGAAAATCATGACTTGCGCGGAAGCGACAGCGATCGAGATGGAAATGGTGGAGCAGGTCGTCGACGGAATCGGCGATCTGACGCCCGAGAGCGTGTCGGAGGACGGGGAGACGATCCGGGTGCGGCTGCAGCGCTCGCGCGGCCGGAAGCTCGCCTCCCTCGTCTTCTCGCGCGCCGGCCTCCGGAAGCTCGAGAGCGATCCGCAGCGCGCCATCAAGCTCGAGTATCTCCGCAAAGACATTGCGCGCGCCGCCGCGTCGCGGCGCGAGTACCGCTACCCGCACTCGCTCGGCATGCGCTTCTGAGGTTTCCCGCGGCGGCCGCCGCCGGACCCGGCGGTGGCCGCAACCCTCCAACGGCCGACGGGCCGTTCTCCTCTCGAAGGGAGGGTCCGCTGGTGGGCGGACCCTCCCCCTTCCTTTTCAGAACGCGTTCTTCGTTCCGTAACCGAACGCGCCCCGCCCTTCCCGTGTTCTTCTCCTCATGACCGTTGTTCCTTTCCGCGACTACAATGCGCTCGCCTTCATGAAGCGAGAAAATGGACTCGCCTATCTCGCGTTCCTCACGGTCTGCTTCGTCTGGGGGACGACGTATCTCGCCATTCGCGTGGCGATCGAGACGCTGCCGGTGTTTCTCTTCCCCGGCCTCCGCTTCACGCTCGCCGGACTGATCCTGATGGCGGTCCGCCTCGCGATGGGCGACCGGCTCCCTCGCGCGCGGAGCGAGTGGTTCAACCTCACCCTCGTCGGCGTTCTCCTGATCGGCGTGGGGAATGTCGCCATCGTCTGGGCGGAGCACTGGGTCACGAGCGGATTCGCGGCCCTTCTCGTCGCGACGGCCCCGTTCTGGATGGCCGTCATGGAAGCGTTCCGGCGCGACGGAGATCGCGTCGGCCCGATGAAGGTCGCCGGAATGGTCGTCGGCTTCGCCGGCGTCATCATCCTGGTCGCGCCGGAGCTGACCGGATCGAGCTTCAACCTCCAGTTCCTGCTTGGCGTCCTCGCGCTGCAGGGAGCGACGATCGCCTGGAACCTCGGGTCGATGCGCTCGAAGTACCACGCGCCGAAGACGTCGGCTCTGATGTCCGCGGCACTGCAGATGGTTCTCGGCGGCGCGATCGTCTCGGTGATCGGCCTCCTCAACGGGGAAGCGGCGGAGTTCCGCTTCAACGCGCGGACGCTCGCCGCGTTCGTCTACCTCGTCGTCTTCGGGTCGATCCTCGCGTACGGCGCGTACGTCTACGCGCTGTCGAAGCTGCGGACCACGACCGTCTCGACGTACGCCTACATCAATCCGGCCGTGGCGGTGTTTCTCGGATGGCTCATCCTCGACGAGCCGCTCGGATGGAATGGCGTCGCGGGGATGATCGTCATCCTCGCGGGCGTCGCGCTGGTGCAGATCGCGAAGGTGCGGCCGACGGCGCAGCCACGCGTCGCGCCCGCCGTCATGAAGGAAAACGAAGACGTGGCGTGAGTCCCGCTACTGGATACTCGCGGTCACGTCGAAGCTCACCGAGACGGGGGGTTCCGTTCTGGAAACGATTTCGACCGTTTCGGTGAGCCGGCCGGGAGGCGCTTTCGTCCCATCGACCGTGACGGTCAGGGTCGTCGTTCCCCGCGGAGGAATCGTGTCGGCGTACTCGAACCAGAGGCAGCGGCAGTCGGAGCGCTGGACCTGGATCGGAAGGGTTGCGTCGGTCTGGTTGACGACCTCGAACTGCCGGGCGGCGCGCGCGCCGCGGCTGACGGTGCCGAAGTCGTGGGCCTGCGGCCGGACGATGAGGTCGGCCTCGGCCGGCTCCGCGGGCGGCGGAGCGGCGGCGGGCGGCGCCGTGCCGGTGGCCGCGATCTGATCGGCGGGCTCCTCCTCGTCCTGAATCCAGTTCCAGGCGAGGATGCCGAGGATCGCGATCATGAAGATGCCGGCGAGGACGATCAGGAGCGTGCGGGCGCCGGTGGAGGGACGGGCGGCGGCGTGGTGGGCGGCGGGGGAGGGGGCGTGGATCGGCCGGTCGTGCCACGACGGCTCGGCGGCTTGCTGTTCCGGCTCGGTGCCGTGCAGCTCGAGCTCCGCGATGCGGGCCATCGACGCGTCGAGCTCGCCGATGAGCTCCCGGTACCGCGCCGCCAGCGCCTCGCTCGGCGCATCGCTCGCGAGGCGCTCGAGCGTCGACCGGTGGTCGGCGTACTTTTTCCGCAGCAGGTCGATCTCGCGCAACACGCCTCCGTCTCGGTTCTCGCGCATGGCGATGTTATACCGCACCCGCACGCCCGCCCGGTCGTCAGTCGTCAGTCGTCAGTCGTCAGGCCTGTCCTATACGTCCTATACGTCCTATACGTCCTATTGGTCCTATCTGTTTTAGCTGGTCATAGGACGTATAGGACGAATGGCACCAATAGGACATACTTTCGAACAAAATGAAAATCTTCATCGCCCAGCTCAATCCGACCGTCGGGGCGCTCGAGTCGAACCGGGCGGCGATCGCGCGCGCGTACGAGGAGGGCGTCGCCGCCGGAGCGGAAATCGTGATGGTCCCGGAGCTGGCGGTGACCGGCTATCCGCCGCGCGATCTGCTCGACAAGTCGCTTTTCGTGCGGGCGAATCTCGAGGTCCGCGACGCCCTCGCCGCGATGACCGGGCCGGCCGCGCTCATCTTCGGCTGCGTCGAGCCGAACGAGAATGCCTGGGGTAAGCCGCTCCGGAACGTCGCGATCGTCGCACAGAACGGGCGCGTCGTGCACCGGCAGGCGAAGACGCTCCTCCCGACCTACGACGTCTTCGACGAGCTTCGCTACTTCGAGCCGGGTAGTGCCGTCTCCGTGGTCGAGCTGTTCGGCAGAAAGGTCGGCGTCTCGGTCTGTGAGGACTACTGGTTCGAGGACGAGATGCGCGGAAGGCGTCTTTACGGCGCGAACCCGGTCGAGCCGCTCGCGCGGGGCGGCGCGGACGTGCTTCTGAACATTTCCGCATCGCCGTTCAACATCGGGAAGCGGGCGGCGCGGTTCACGCTCTTCCGCCGCATCGCGAAGCAGTACGCCGTGCCGGTCGTCTACTGCAACCAGGTCGGTGGAAACGATCAGCTCCTGTTCGACGGCGCGAGCGTCGTCCTCGACCCGGAGGGGCGGCCGGTCTGGTGCGGCCCGTCGTTCGTCGAGGAGACGATTCTCGTCTCTCTGGAGGGGCCGCCGTGCGAGGCCGTGGCGCCGATGACCGTCGTCGAGGAGATCGGCGGCGCGCTCCTCCTCGGTCTCCGCGATTACGTGAGGAAGTGCGGCTTCCGGGACGTCGTGATCGGTCTCTCGGGCGGAATCGACTCGGCCGTCACGGCGGCCCTCGCGGTCGAAGCGCTCGGCGTCGAGAACGTCACCGGCCTCGCGATGCCCTCGCAGTTCTCATCCGAGGGGAGCGTGGAGGACGCTCGGGCGCTGGCGGCGAACCTCGGCATCCGGCTCGTGACCGTGCCGATCGCCGATATCTACGGCGCGTACCGGCACCAGTTCGACGCGATGTTCGGCGACGAGGTCTTCGACGTGACCGACGAAAACGTGCAGGCGCGGATCCGCGGGAATCTCCTCATGGCGTGGTCCAACAGGACGGGCGCGATGGTCGTCACCACCGGCAACAAGTCCGAGCTCGCCGTCGGCTACTGCACTCTGTACGGCGACATGGCGGGCGGGCTGTCGCTCCTCGGCGACGTCTATAAGACGAAGGTCTACGAGCTGGCCGCGTGGATCAATCGGGAGCGGGAGATCATCCCGCGCAGCTCGATCGAGAAGGTGCCGTCCGCGGAGCTGCGGCCGAATCAGACGGATCAGGATTCGCTTCCGCCCTACCCGGCGCTCGACGCGATCCTCGAGCTGTACATCGAGAAGCAATCGGACGTGGACGAGATCGTGAGCGCCGGCCACGATCGCGCGCTCGTGGAGAAGATCGCCCGGATGGTCGACGGCGCCGAGTACAAACGCGAACAGGCGGCGCCGACGATCCGGGTCTCGACGAAGGCCTTCGGCAGCGGCCGCGTCATGCCTCTCGCGCAGCGGTGGCAGACGGAGAAGTGGCGCTTCGTCGAGTGAACCCTAGGTCTCGGTCGGCCTTTTCGCGCCGCCCGCAGGTGCCGGCGTGTAGCTCGGCTCCGCCTGCCCGAGAGCGGGACGCGACACCGTGGGCGTGATCCCGACCGCCTCGGCGTACTTCAGGTACGTGTCGATCGACGCGATGACGACGCGCGCTTCGACCGTGATCAGGTCGATTCCGACGAGCGAGATACGCACCCACGCATCGACGACGATACCTTTGTCGAGAATTCGATCGAGGACGTCGATCAGACTGCTTCCGCCGGGCGCTCGTTCGACAGCCATAGGGAATCCTACCTTTCCGTTTGATCCTTCTTCGAACGGGATGGCACCGGCTTGGCCGGCACCGCTCCCAGGCGCTTCTCGAGATCGGCGATCCGACTCCGCAGCTGATTCACCTCTTCGTGCGAGGCGACCTCCCGCGGTGCGTCGGCCGAATAAAAGCGTTCACCCTTCCACCAGTTGATCCCGATCGCCTGCGCCTTGTCTATGGAGCAGATCACCAGGCGGAGCTGGATCGTCAAAAGCTCGACGTTCGCGAGCGAGACTTTGATGTCCCCGGCTACGACGAGCCCCTTGTCGAGGATCTTGTCGAGAATGTCGACCAGACCCTGGGGCTGCCGCTGGACGCCTTCGATGGGCAACTCTCCTCCGTCTCAGCCTCGAGCGCGCAATTCGCCGCCCTGGGGCTGCGGATGAATAACGAAAAAGGACCCCCGAGTCAATGCGGACTGAGGCATTCACGATTCGCGCCATTTTGGCAACGCCGTCTCGGCGCGCGTCACTCGAGGCTCCTGATCGGCCCCAGATTCAGGTTCAGATCGTCGTCTTCGAGCCCGAACGTCCGCTTCAGCTCCTCCATTTTTTCCTCCAGCTTCATGAGCGAGAGGCCGAGGCGTTCGATCTCGGCCTCGGTCACGGTGCCGGCCTCCATCCGGCGGAGAGCCTGGCGCTCGAGGAGCTGGCGGACGAGCTCGATGATCGCGAGGACGAGGCGCGCGAGACCGTTCTCGACGACTTCGGGGTCAGCCGAGATCCTGTCCGGAATCGCGGGCTCGGCAAACTGGAGCGCCTCGCGCAGCTCGCTGTCGCCGCTGCTGACGAGAATGGGCCCTTCGGGATCACGACTCATCGGCGAACACCTCCAGGGGCCATGGGCCGGACAGAAGAAAAGGGACGCTTCCGGGCGCTTCCTTCAATGATTGCGCGACGCCCTTCGCGTCGTCGATGCGGTCTCGCGGGACGAGGAGCGCGATCTCGATGCTCCCGTCCTCGCGCCGGATCGTCCTGAGATCCGCGGCGAGCTCGCGCAGGCGGGCGGCGGACTTCTCGGCGAACGCCGCGACCTCGGGTGCGACCTCGCGGGAGTGGCGCAGCGCGCGAAGGTATTCGGCGCCGAAGGTGAAGGCGGTGCGGTCCGGCCGTGGCGTGCGCGGCCCGCCGCCGATCCTGAGGGTCAGCTCGGCGTGTCCGCGCCACCGCTCGAGCAGCGCCTTCCAGCGCGCGAGGTGCGGGGCGACTTTCCGCTCCGCCTCGGCGGCGTCGCGCGCCGTCGCGCCGTACCGGATCGCGACGAAGATCTCGCGCCGCGCCAGCTCCTGGCGAACGGCGGCCGCGCGCGCCACGACCTCGCGGGCGGCGAGATTGTCGCGCTCGCCGATCGCGATCGCACTCAGCGTCAATCCGGCGGCGTCCATCCGGTCGGCGCCCTCGACGAGGGCATCGTCCGGCCGAAGATGCGCCCCAATCAGCAAGTATCGTCGTGCCGCGTTCATAGGATGAGGTTGCCCCGGTTCGGTGGACAGGTTGGTATTAGCGTCAGGCAGTCTCCCGCTTGACGCGTTCGTAGCTGACGGGTGAATGGTAGCCGATCCC